>NZ_JBTNDM010000013.1:0-66613 GCF_054510995.1 Arthrobacter sorbitolis | reverse complement strand
CCCCAGCGGAAACCCCCTACCCACCCTCCCACGCCTTTCTGGCCCGGCGGCGTCAGGAGGCGAAGCGGGCCACGCCGTCAAATCCGACGGCCTGCCGCACGAGGGCGAGGTGCCGCGGTCGAAGGTCCGGGAGCGCGTCCAGCGGGAACCAGCGGACGTCGAGGGACTCGTCGTCGTTGACCCGGGCCGTCCCGCTGACCCACCGGCACCGGAAGTCGAGCGTGAGGAAGGTGCACACGTCGCCGTTGGGGAAGGTGATCGGACCGTCGACCCCGGTCGCGAGCAGGTACTCGACCTCGACGACGACGCCCGTCTCCTCCTCGACCTCGCGGCGCAGCGCGACGGCGGGCTGCTCGCCCGGATCGACCATGCCGGTGATGATCGCCCAGCGGCCGTTGTCCGCGCGCTGTCCGAGCAGGACACGCCCGTCGCCGTCGAGGACGACGCCCCCGACGCCGGGCAGCCAGAGGGGGTCATGGCCGATCTTGCGGCGCAGGTCGACGACGAATTCGGGGGTGGGCACGCTCCTCAGGCTAGTACAGCGAGCGCGAGCGCGGCTCCGAGGACGAGGAACGGCCCGAACGCCACGGACGAGGCGGGCGTGGCCCGGCCTGCCAGGACGAGCACCAGGCTCCAGAGGCCGCCGAGCACGACGGCGAAGAACGGCCCCCACCACAGGGCGGTGCCTCCCGCGAAGCCCAGGTAGAGGCCCAGAAGTCCCGCGAGCTTGACGTCGCCGAAGCCCAGCCCGCGCCGGGACAGCAGATGCAGGGCGCCGAACCCGAGCCAGAGCACGGCCGCCCCGGCGAGCATCCCGAGGATCCGGTGCCACTCGCCGGCGACCCCGGCCGCGAGCCCGAGCAGGAGGGCGGCCGCGGGGTAGGCCGGCAGGACGATCCGGTCCGGGAGGCGGTGCGAGCGCCAGTCGAGGACGCTCAACTGCCCGCCGACCAGGGCGAAGCCGAGCAGCGCGGCCGCGAGCAGGGCGAACGCGAGGGGCTCCTGCACCAGGTAGTCGGCGAGCACGGCGGTCACGCCCCCCACGCTACGCGAGGGCCCTGACCGCCCGGCGGGGCGCCGGTTACACTGTGGAAATGTCGGGCCAGCGCAGCACCAGTTCCGCGTCCACGCCGGAGGAGACGTTCCGCTCGCTCTGCCGCTCCTCCCCCTGGCGCTGGGAGACCCTGAGGTTCACCATCGCGTGGCGGACGCCGGCGGCGCAGGGCCTCGATACGGCCCCGCCGCTCAGGGCCTGGCTCCGCCGACCGGCAGCGCTCCGGGTCGAGGCCGCGGACGGCACGCTGCTGCATTCGACGACGGGCAACGAGCAGTCCCGCGATGCGCTCTACGTGAGCGCCACCCGCAAGTCGTGGCTCGTCGCCCCCCGCCTCGTCACCCCCGTCTACGACGGCGCGGGTCTCGTGCGCCGCCGGCCGGAGGCCGCCTACGGCGAGGCGGTGTTCGGCGATCCCCGGTGGTCCTCCATGCTGGACCCGGTGGAACTGGCCGGCAACGCGCCGGTGGCCATGGTGTACCCGGGGGCGAACCGCGTGGAGGTCGAGGACCTCGCGGAGGAGACGTTCGCGGGCCGTCCCGTCCTCGCGGCCACCGTCACCCCGAACGCCTCCTACGAACCCGCCGCCCCCGGCCGCCCGCTCGTCGGGGGCCGGAGCCGCGTGCTCCTCGACGTCGGCACCGCGGTCTGCGTGTCCACCACGGCCCTCGACGGGCCCGCGCGGGGCGCCGGCCACGACCTCGCCATCCTCGGCGTCGACGAGTACCTGACCGACGACTACTTCCGTGCGGCTCCCCCGGAGCTGAGCGACGTGAGCCGGCACGTCCCCTGGATCGTCGGCTAGCACGCGGGCCGGGCGGCCCGCGCGCCGTCCGGCCTAGGCGTCCGCCTCCTCCAGCAGTTCGGTGACGAGGGCGGCGATGGGCGAGCGTTCCGAGCGCGTCAGCGTGACGTGGCCGAACAGCGGGTGGCCCTTGAGGATCTCGACGACGGCCGCGATGCCGTCGTGCCGGCCCACCCGGAGGTTGTCGCGCTGGGCGACGTCGTGGGTGAGGACGATCTTCGAGTTCTGGCCGATGCGGCTCATGACCGTCAGCAGCACGTTCTTCTCCAGCGACTGCGCCTCGTCGACGATCACGAACGAATCGTGCAGGCTGCGGCCCCGGATATGGGTGAGGGGCAGCACCTCGAGCATGCCCCGGTCCAGGACCTCCTCGACGACCTCGGGCGAGACGAGCGCGCCGAGCGTGTCGAAGACGGCCTGCGCCCACGGGTTCATCTTGTCGTTCTCGCTCCCGGGCAGGTAGCCGAGCTCCTGGCCGCCCACCGCGTAGAGGGGCCGGAAGACGACCACCTTGCGGTGCTCGCGGCGTTCCAGGACCGCCTCGAGGCCCGCGCACAGGGCCAGGGCGGACTTGCCCGTGCCGGCGCGCCCGCCGAGGGAGACGATCCCCACCTCGGGATCCATCAGCAGGTCGATCGCCAGGCGCTGCTCCGCCGACCTGCCGTGCAGGCCGAAGACGTCACGGTCACCGCGGACCAGCCGGATGTGCTTGTCGGCGCCGACCCGGCCGAGGGCGGATCCGCGCGGCGAGAGGAGGATGACACCCGTGTTCACGGGCTGCTCGGCGGCACCCGCCGTCAGGATCGCCTCGTGGTCGTACAGCGCGTTGACCTCCTCGACCGTGGCGTCGAGTTCGGCCACGCCCGTCCAGCCCGAGTCCTTCACAAACTCGTTGCGGTACTCGTCGGCCTGCAGGCCCATGGCCGAGGCCTTGACGCGCATCGGCAGGTCCTTGGAGACCACCGTGACGTCCCGCCCGCCGACCGCGAGGTTCTTGGCGACGGCGAGGACCCGGGAGTCGTTGTCGCCGCTGCGGAACCCGACGGGCAGCACCTCGGGGGAGACGTGATTCAGTTCCACGCGCAGCGTCCCGCCCTCCTCCCCGAGCGGGACGTCGGTGTCGAGCCCGCCGTTCTCCACCCTGAGGTCGTCCAGCAGCCGCAGGGCCTTCCGTGCGAAGTAGCCGAGTTCCGGGTCGTGCCGCTTCCCCTCGAGTTCGGTGATGACGACGAGGGGGAGGATCACCTCGTGTTCGGCGAACCGCAGGATGGCGCGGGGATCGGACAGGAGCACCGAGGTGTCGATGACGTAGCTGCGGCGCCGGTCGGCGGCGTCCTGGTGGGAGGTGCTGGTTGTAGCCACGTGAACTCCGCTCCGGGGTGGGTGCACCCCGAGTTCGTAGGGGGTGGGCGTTCCGGCCGTGAGGCCGGGCGGCCTCCCCGACTCGTACGAGGTGCCTCGCACCATCGGCGGCCTTCCGTCGGCGGATCCTGCGTCCGTCGATGGGTAGACCCTACGCCGTCGGTCCGCGGAGTGCGGTGCTCCTCATCGTGTCGCGCATGAAGGGCGGGCACTCACGACCCGAAGCGGCGCTGCCTGCGGCCGTAGTCGCGCAGCGCGCGGAGGAAGTCGACGCGGCGGAAATCGGGCCACAGCGCCTCGCAGAAGTAGAACTCGCTGTAGGCGCTCTGCCACATGAGGAAACCGGACAGCCGCTGCTCCCCGGAGGTGCGGATGACGAGGTCCGGGTCCTGCTGCCCGCGGGTGTAGAGGAAGGAGGAGATGTGCTGGTCCGTCAGCTCCTCGGCGAGGGTCTCGAGGGACATCCCCCGGCCCGCCGCGTCCCGCATCAGTTCCTTGACGGCGTCGACGATCTCCCGCCGCCCCCCGTACCCCACCGCCACGTTGACGTGGAGGCCGTCGATCTTCTCCGTGGACGCCGCGAGGTCCTTCAGCTTCTCGCCCAGGTCGTCGGGCAGGAGGTCGAGGGCGCCGACGGGCTGGACCCTCACGCGGTTGCTCTCCCCGAGGCGGTCCAGGGTGTTGGCGATGATGTCCAGGAGCTGGTCGATCTCCTCCTGGGGCCGGCCCATGTTGTCCGTGGACAGCATGTACAGGGTGACGACGTCGACGCCGAGCTCCTCGCACCAGCCGAGGAACTCGTGGATCTTGTCGGCACCCGCCTGGTGCCCGTGGCTCGTGGGTGCGCCCGCGAGCTTCGCCCACCGCCGGTTCCCGTCGACCATGACGCCGATGTGGTGCGGGATGCGCTCGGGCGCGAGGTTCCGCTGCAGCCTGCGCTCGTAGAAGCTGTAGCCGACTCCGGGGAACTTCAAGCTCACGCCCGGCTGCCCTCCCCTGGTTTCCGCTCCGGCCCGGGCCGGAGGCGCTCTCGACCCGGGACGCCTGCGCCCCGGGTGCCTTGTCCTACCGTATTCCTACCGTACCGGCTGCTGCCCGGCAAAGGCCCCGATGCACGTCGGGGCGATCCTCGGACCCGTCGTCGCGACAGGTGGCGGGCAGGGGCGTCGGCTAGAATTCCGGCATGACCCCGCGCTATCCGGCTCCCTCCCCGGGCCCTTCGGATCCCGCCGGCAGCCGCGACAGCACGTTCCAGGACGCCGTGTCCTCGGTGGCCGGACCGCTCGCGGATGCGATGGCGGCCAAGCCGCTCTGGCGGGGGTGGATCCACGCCGTCGCAACGCCCCTGGCCGTCGCGGCGGGCATCGTCCTCGTCGCCCTGGCACCGACCACGGGACTCCGCGTCGCGTCGGCCATCTACGCCTTCACGGGCGTGCTGCTCTTCGGCGTGAGCGCGGTGTACCACAGGGGCAACTGGAGCCCGGGCGTGAAGGTCGTCCTCAAGCGCCTGGACCACACCAACATCATGCTCGTGATCGCCGGGTCCTACACGCCGCTCGCCTGGGCGCTCCTGGACCGGGGGAAGGCGGAGACCCTGCTGTGGATCATCTGGGGCGGCGCCGTCGCCGGCGTCCTCTTCCGGAACCTGTGGGTCGACGCGCCGCGCTGGCTGTACGTGCCGATCTACGTGGCGCTGGGCCTCGGCTCCGTGTTCTACATGCCGGACTTCTTCGCGGCCAGCGTGCCCGCCGCGACGCTGATCTGCGTGGGCGGCGTGCTGTACATCGCCGGTGCCGTGTTCTACGGGATCAAGAAGCCCAACTTCTCACCGCGCGTGTTCGGTTTCCACGAACTCTTCCACGCCTTCACGGTGGCTGCCTTCGCGGCGCACTTCGTCGCGATCATGCTCGCCGTCCTGCACCCCGCCCGGACCTAGCGCCGCGGATCCGGCGTGCCGCACCCGGCCCGGCTCCGCGCTCAGCGGTTGTCCGGGCCGTGCTTCCCGCCCGGCAGGGGACGCCCGCCGTCGTCGATGCCGCCCCTGCCCGGCGACGGGCGCTGCCCGGCGTCGTCCGCTCCTGCCGGCGGGAGGCCGTCGGCCGCACGCTGCGTGCGTGCCTGCTCCACCTCGGCGGTGTACCGGACGCGCCGGATGCGCTTGACCATGTCGCGGATCAGGAAGATGACCAGCACCACGACGAAGAGGGTCGCCAGGAAGCCCAGCGTCCCCGGCGTGACCGACGAGGGGTCGAGGCCCGGTTTGAGCGTCGGATCGCCCGACGGCGTCACCGTCGCGGCCAGGCTGAGGTCAAGGAACACGCAGGCACCACTTTCGAAGCTCGCGGCAGGTCACGGTTGCCCGCCGACCACAATTCTACGCGGGATAGAAATGCCCGGCGGACCTAGGGCCCGGGCGTGATGCCGGCGAAGAAGTCGTCCTCCGGCACCGAGGAGTCGGCGCGGGAGTCCACGCGCGAGGTGATGAGGGAGTAGTCCTCCCACGGCCACACCTGCTGTTGCAGTTCCACCGACACGGCGAAGAAGAACCCTTCCGGGTCCACCTGCGTGCGGTGCGCCAGCAACGCCCGCTCACGGTGCCCGAAGAAGTCGCCGCAGCGGATCTGCGTGGTGGTGGCATGCACGGGAGCTGGAGGCTGGTGGCCCTCCGCGTCCGCCTCGAACCACTGCGCGATGCGCTCCGCGTAGGGCGACGGCAGGCCGGCCTCCTCGAGGGCGACGTGCAGGGCGCGGAAGCGCTCCGGGTTGAAGGCCCGGTCGTAGTACAGCTTGGAGGCGCTCCAGGCCTCCCCCGTGCCCGGGTAGCGCACCGGATCGGCCGCTGCCTCGAACGCCTCGACCGCGACGCGGTGCGCCATGATGTGGTCCGGGTGCGGGTAGCCCCCGTTCTCGTCGTAGCTGACGATCACGTGGGGGCGGAACTCGCGCACCAGCTTCACGAGGGGCGCCGCCGCCCGCTCGAGGGGCTGGAGCGCGAAGCAGCCGAAGGGCAGGTCCGGGAGCGGGTCGCCCTCGGGCAGGCCCGAGTCGGTGAAGCCCAGCCACCGCTGCTGCACGCCGAGCTCGGCGACGGCGCGGGCCATCTCGACCCGGCGGAGGCCCGACAGGTCCCGTTTGGCGTGGGCGTCGTCGGCCATCGCCGCGTTGAGGACGTCCCCGCGCTCGCCGCCGGTGCAGGTCGCGACCAGGACCTCGGCGCCCGCTGCGACATAGCCGGCCATCGTGGCCGCACCCTTGCTCGACTCGTCGTCCGGGTGGGCATGGACTGCGAGGAGGCGGAAACCCGCACTGGACGCGCGGGGAAGATCCTGGCTTGGCAACACGTGCTCCTGGCTCTGCGGGACGGCGGCCTCGAGGGGCCGGCGGCGCGGACGGGGAAAGCTGACAGTAAGGCTGGCAGAAAAGCTGACGGTAAAATGGGACGGTGAGCTCCGCCCATACGCCCTCAAGAGTAGCCAATCGCTACGGGACCCCAAAGCCCGGGAAGCGGATGGGCCGTGCGCGGATGCTGGTCGTCGCGGTGCTCCTCGCCGCCGTGGCGGCGGTCGCCTCCGTGGCCCTGACCTCCGGCAGCCCGGACGTCTCGTCGAAGGACGTCGGTTTCTCCCTCCTGTCGGACGGCCGCGCGAGCGTGGACTTCGAGGTGACGAAGGACCGCTCCGTCACGGCGCAGTGCGCCGTGCAGGTGCTCAGCGAGAACTACGCCGTGGTCGGCTGGACGGTCGTCACCATCGGCCCGAACAGCGCCGAGGACGGCGTGAACGACGGTTCGACGACGGCGCACCGCACCGACGTCCGCACCGACTCCCCCGGCGTCTCGGGCGGCGTCAACGCGTGCTGGATCGCCGAGGACTGACCGCCTCCCCCGGAGGCTCTCTTGGGTTCTGGCCCCGGCCCCTCTAGACTGGGGGGATACACAGCGCCCCGCTTCACCGGCGTACCGGTCTCCCGGTCCCACGAGGCGGGGTGTTTGCTTGCCGCCGGTGGTGTCTCAGCCCCCGTCCGCTCGCCCACAAGCCCCTCCGTCCGCGGTGGCGGCCGTACCGAAGGAGTAGTCCCGTGTCCACTAACAGCGCCCCTGTCGCCTGGCTCACGCAGGAGTCCTACGACCGACTCAAGACCGAGCTCGAGCACCTCTCCGGTCCCGGCCGTACGGAGATCGTCGCCCGCATCGAGCAGGCCCGTTCCGAGGGTGACCTCAAGGAGAACGGCGGCTACCACGCCGCGAAGGAGGAGCAGGGGAAGGCCGAGGCCCGGATCCGGCAGCTCACCCACCTCCTCGAGAACGCGCACGTCGGCGAGGCCGCACCGGACGACGGCGTCGTCGAGCCGGGCAAGATGGTGTCCGCGAAGATCGCCGGCGACGTCGAGAACTTCCTGCTCGGCAGCCGCGAGGTGGCCGGTGACGCGAACGTCGACGTGTACAGCGAGAAGTCCCCCCTCGGTGCAGCGATCCAGGGCAAGAAGGCGGGCGACGTCGTCACCTACTCCGCCCCCAACGGCAAGCAGATCACCGTCGAGATCCTCTCGGCCACCCCGTACGTGAGCTGACGGCGTCCTCCCGCCCGGCTAGACGCGGTCCGCCCCTCCGGGGGCGGGCCGCTTCCGTTTGAGCAGGTGGGCGGCCAGGACGCCGCCGAGCGCCCCGAAGAGGTGGGCCTGCCAGGAGATGCCCGAACCGAGTTGCGGCAGGATCCCCCACAGGAGGGACCCGTAGACGGCGAACAGGACGACGGCGAGGAGGATCTGCCTCCAGTCGCGGTTGTAGAACCCGCGGGTGATCAGGTAGGCGAAGAGGCCGAACACCACCCCGGAGGCGCCGATCGTGAGCCCGCCGCCGAGGAGCCAGGTCCCCAGGCCGGACGCGAGCCAGCTGGTGCCGACGGCCACCACGAAGCGCCGCGCGCCCTCGAGGAACGCGAGGAAGCCCAGGACGAGCAGGGGCAGGCTGTTGCCGGCGAGGTGCTCCACGCCTCCGTGGAGGAGCGGCGCGAACAGCACGCCGTCCAGCCCGTCGAGGCGGCGGGGTGCGATCCCGAGGGTCCGCACGAGGAGGTCCCCCAGCAGCAGGTTCAGCACGAACACCGCCCACATCACGGCCACGAGGCCGCCCACGGTGACGAGGCCCGCCTGGGCCCTGTGCGCGAGCGGCGTCACGGGTGACATCCTCAGCCCCTGATGACGACCGGCTGGAAGCCCTCGGCGCGCAGGTTGCTGAGGACCTGCTCGCAGTGCTCGTCGCCCTTGGTCTCCATGTTGATGGTGATCGCGACGTCGCCCATGCTGATGGACCCTCCCACGCGCGTGTGGTCGACGCCGGTCACGTTGGCGTCGGACTCGGCGATGATCCGCGAGATGGTCGCGAGCGAGCCCGGCCGGTCGTCGAGCAGCATGCGGACCACGAGGAAGCGGCCGGCCGCGGCGAGTCCGCGCTGGATGACCTTCAGCATGAGCATCGGGTCGATGTTGCCGCCCGAGAGCACGACCACGGTGTTGCCGGGCTGCGCCCCGTTCTCCGTCAATTTCCCGTCGAGCAGGGCCGCGACGCCCACGGCGCCGGCCGGTTCCACCACCATCTTCGAACGTTCCAGGAGGAAGATGAGCGCGCGGGCGAGGGAGTCCTCGCTGACGGTCACGACGTCGTCGACGAGTTCGCGGATGATCGAGAACGGCAGCTGGCCGGGGCGTCCGACGGCGATGCCGTCCGCGATGGTGGAGACCTTCGTCAGGGGTACGAGGGCGTCGGCGGCCAGGGACGGCGGGTAGGCGGCGGCGTTCTCCGCCTGGACCCCGATGATGCGGATGGTGCGCCCGAGTTCCTTGGCGCGTGCCTTGACCGCGACGGCCACGCCGGCGAGGAGGCCGCCTCCACCCACGCCCATGAGGATCGTGTCGACGTCGGGCACCTGCTCGAGGATCTCGAGGCCGAGCGTCCCCTGGCCGGCGACGACGTCCACGTTGTCGAACGGGTGGACGAACACCGCGCCGGTCTCGTCGGCGTACTTCCGGGCCTCGGCGAGCGCCTCGTCCACGTTGTGGCCGTGGAGCACCACCTCGGCGCCGTGGCCGCGCGTGGCCGCGAGCTTCGGCAGGGCCACGCCGAGGGGCATGTAGATGCGGGCCGCGATGCCGAGGCGGGCCGCGGCGACGGCGACGCCCTGCGCGTGGTTCCCGGCGGACGCGGCGACCACGCCGCGGGCGCGCTCGGCTTCGCTGAGCTTCGCCATGCGGTTGTACGCGCCGCGGACCTTGAAGGACCCGGCGCGCTGCAGGTTCTCGCACTTGAAGGACACGGGTGAGCCGGTGAGGCGGCCGAGGGCCCGCGACTGCTCGATCGGGGTGCGGGCGATCACGCCCTCGAGGGTCCGGTGGGCGGCCTCGATGTCGGCGAGGGTCACGGGGAGGGGGGCGCCGTCCGGGAAGTCGGGCGCCGGCGGCGTGCTCGGGTCCGGCGTCACGCTCGCGCTCGGGGTGGAAGGGGTCACGACGGTCTGCTCGGTCACTGGGAGGTCTCTCTGTGGAGGGCTGGCGCCGACGCGGCGGCGGGAGGTCCCGGGGTGCTGGCCGGCGACGCGGAGTCCTGCTCCGCCGTCGCCGGCCCGCTAATGACCCTCGTTCCGGGCCAGCCCTCCCGCGCCACGACCGGGTCGTACTCCCACGCCCGCTGCGCGATGTAGCGCACGGAGGTGTTGAGGACCGCGAGGAGCGGGACCGAGAAGAGCGCACCCGGGATCCCGGCGAGCAGTGTCCCGCCCGCGACCGCGAGGACGACCGCGAGGGGGTGGAGGGCGACGGCCGGTCCCATGATGAGCGGCTGGAGGATGTGCCCCTCCACCTGCTGGACCACGAGGACGATCGCGAGCATCACGAGGGCATTGACCCACCCGTTGGCGACGAGCGCCAGCAGGACGGCCACGGAGCCCGTGGCGAGGGCCCCGACGATGGGGATGAAGGATCCGAGGAACACGAGCACGCCGAGCGGCAGCGCGAGCGGCACACCGATGATGGCCGCCCCGACGCCGATCCCGACGGCGTCGACGGCGGCGACGAGCATCTGCACCCGGACGTAGCTGGCCATGGACGTCCAGCCGCGCCGCCCCGCGCCGTCGACCGCCGCGCGTGCCCGGGGCGGGGTGAGGCCCACGAGGAAGCGCCAGATGCGGCCGCCGTCGAGGAGGAAGAAGATCAGGGCGAACACCGTGAGGAGGGTGCCGGCGGCCACGTGACCGGCCGTCGTGCCGAAGGAGAGCGCCCCGCTGAGGATCGAGGCACTGTTGTTCTGCACGGCGTTGCCGATGTCCCTGAGGTACTGGTCGATCTGCGACGTCGTGAGCTGCAGGGGACCCTGCGACAGCCAGTCCAGCACCTTCTGCACACCGTCCTGCGCCTCACCTCCGAGGCTGGTCACCCCGAGGGCGAGCTGACGGCCGACGAGCAGCAGCGCCCCCGTGATGACGCCGAAGAAGCCCACGAGCGTGATTGCGACGGCGAGCCCGTTGGGGACCTTCCGGCGCCGCAGGGCCTTCGTGAGCGGCATGAGCAGCGCGGCCACCAGGCCGGCGATCATGAGCGGGATGACGAGGAGGGAGATACGGCTCAGCAGGTAGATCAGCACACCGCTGATGGCGAGGACGAGCCCCAGCCGCCAGGACCAGGACGCGGCGATCCGCAGGGCGAGGGGGACGTCCGAGCGGTCCTCCGTGGCGTCCCCGCGCCCGGCTGCGCCGCCGGTGCCGCCCGGCGGACGCAGGCCGACGGGGTGCGGGGGCAGCGGTTCGGGCAGGGCGGCGGCGCCGCGGCTCACGACGCGCTGGATGGCGCGCTGAGGTTTCGCTCCGGGGAGACGCTGCATGGGCCAATCTTTCCATAGAAGGCCCGGGCGCCCGCTATCCGAGACGGGGCAGGATGCCCCACCTCGCCGAGAAGGAAGCACCCGGCGCCAGCCACTGCAGGCCCTCCCCCGAGTTGAAGGCATCGGCGGGGGCCGTCATCGGCTCGATCGCCACGGCCCTGCTGACCCCGGGGTAGATCGTGCTGATGTACACGTGGGCGTACGCGAACGCCGCGTCGGCCCAGAGGGTCACCCGGCGGCCGTCCGGCGCCGAGAGCACGTGCTCGTGGCGGCCGTCCACGAGGGCGAGGCCCGTGAAGGCGGAGTCGAACCGGATGTCGCCGATCCTCCGGCCGTCCCGCAGGTCGTGCTGCCCCGAGACGGCGGCCCGGCCGGTCGGGATCGACCGGTCGTCCGCCTCGAACACCTCGTCCGCCAGGAGGGTCAGGGTCAGCTCCTCGGTGGGGACGTCGGAGATCTTCAGGTAGGGGTGCGCGCCGAGCGCGAAGGGCGCGGGATCCGCCGAGAGGTTCGAGAGCTCCTGGGTCACGGTGAGCTGCTTCTCCGTGAGCTCGTACGTCGCCCGGTGCACCAGGTGGAAGGGATACCCGTGCTGCGGGAAGATCTCGGCATCGAGGACCACGCGGGAGTCCCCGATCGCCACGGCCCGGTAGCCGGTGTTCCGGAGGAGCCCGTGGATCGCGTTGCCCTTCGACGGCTCCGTGATGTCGAGGCGCTGCTCCTCGCCGTGCAGCGTCCAGCGCCCGTCGGCCACCCGGTTGGGCCAGGGGGCGAGCAGGATGCCGCCGCCGCCCGCGGGGATGTCGGCGTCGCCCCAGGTCTCGGTCAGCTCGACGCCGCCGTACTCGTAGGACCTCAGGGCGGCCGCGAGGCTCGCCACGACGGCGGTCGCGGAGCCGGCCCTCAGCGTGTAGTTGGTGCCGCTTGCCGGTCGGGTCTCCGAAGTCATGCTGCGATGCTACCGCCGGCCGGGAACCCGCCATCCAGGGCCCGACGGATGGCGCCGAGGCATATGATAGGTTTTGTTCGTTTTGGTGCGGACTCGTTCGAATACTCCGGCCATCCGCTGACAGGAGGACCATGCTCGCAGCAGAACGCCATGCGGCGATCCTCGACCGCCTGACCCGCCAGCCCGCGGTCCGCGTGAGCGGCCTCGCGGTGTCCCTGGGGGTCTCCGAGATGACGGTCCGCCGCGACATCGACATCCTCGAGGCCCGGGGCGCGCTCGTCCGGGTGCACGGCGGCGCGGTCCGCCCCGGCAGCCTCAGCTCGGTCGAGGCCGGCTTCGACGCGAACCGGACGCGGGGCGGCGAGGCGAAACGCAGGATCGCGGCCGCCGCCGTCTCCCTTCTGGCACCCGGCATGACGGTGTCGATCACGGGCGGCACGACCACCTATGCGCTGGCACCCCTCCTCCCCGGCATCGAGGGGCTGACCGTCATCACCAACTCCCTCCCGCTGGCCGACGAACTGCACCGGCTGCGCGCCGCATCGCCGCGCGACGCCGCACCGCAGGTCCTGCTCTCGGGCGGCCAGCTCACGCCGTCGAAGGCCCTCGTCGGCCCCCTGGCCACCGGCGCCATCGCGTCACTGCGTGCCGACCTGTGCTTCATGGGGGCGCACGGCGTGGACGCCGACGCCGGCATCACCACCCCCAACCTCGCGGAGGCCGAGACGAACCAGGCGTTCGCCCGGACCTGCGGGCAGCTCGTCGTCCTCGCCGACGCCACCAAGATCGGCGTCGTGAGCCTCGCCCGCGTCTCCCCCCTCGACGCCGCCGCCGCCCTCGTCACCGACCGGCAGCCGGGCGACGACTACGCGGCCCGCACCCGCATCCTCTGCGACCCCGTCCCCGACCCCCACCTGGAAGAGCGACCATGACCCTCATCACCCCCACCCGCCTGTCCGACGGGCGCGAGCTGATCTACTTCGACGCACGGGAGGAGAGCGCCGCGCTGCACCGGGACGCCGCGGCGACATCCGACACGCGCGGCCTGCCCGCACGGGGACCGGCGGGCACCGCACGCTACGACGCCCTGACCGGCGAGTGGATCGCCGTCGCCGCCCACCGGCAGTCGAGGACGCACCTCCCGCCCGCGGACCAGTGCCCCCTCTGCCCCACGACCCCCGCGAACCTCTCGGAGATCCCCACCGACTACGAGGTCGTCGTCTTCGAGAACCGCTTCTCGTCCTTCGGACCCGACCTCGGCGAGCTCCCGGCGGCCCCGGAGTGGGGTACGACGGCGACGGCATTCGGACGATGCGAGGTGGTCGCCTTCGACTCGGCGCACGAGGGCTCCTTCGGCTCGCTCACCCCCGAGCGTGCCAGGACCGTCATCGACGCCTGGGCCCAGCGCACCGAGGCGCTGTCGGCGATGCCCGGCATCAAGCAGGTGTTCTGCTTCGAGAACCGCGGGGCGGACATCGGCGTGACCCTGCTCCACCCGCACGGGCAGATCTACGCCTACCCGTTCATCCCGCCGCGCGCCGCGACGCTCGCGGCCAGGGCGTCGGAGTTCTTCGAGGCGTCCGGCGGCACGCGCACCCTCATGGGCTCCGCACTCGCCTCCGAGCGCGCGTCCGGGGACCGCATGGTGATCGAGGGAGAGCACCTCAGTGCCTTCGTGCCGTTCGCGGCCCGGTGGCCGCTCGAGGTGCACCTGGTCCCCCACCGCCAGGTCGCCGACATCACGGGCCTCACGGGTGAGGAGCGCGACGAGCTGACCACGGTCTACCTCGAACTCCTCGGCCGGCTCGACGCCCTCTACCCGACCCCTACCCCGTACATCGCGGCCTGGCAGCAGGCCCCGATCGACGACCTGCTGAGGCCCGCGAGCTACCTCCACCTCCAGCTGACCTCGCCCCGCCGCGCCGCGGACAAGCTCAAGTTCCTCGCGGGCTCCGAGGCCGCGATGGGCGCCTTCATCAACGACACCACCCCGGAGAAGGTCGCTGAAGCACTCCGCAACGCGACTCCCGCTCCAGCACCTAAGGACCAGGCATGAACTCCACACCCCTCGACCTCGCGGCGGCCTTCGCCGAGCGCTTCGGCACCGAACCGGACGGCCTCTGGTCTGCTCCGGGGCGCGTCAACGTGATCGGCGAGCACACCGACTACAACGACGGCTTCGTGCTGCCCTTCGCCATCAAGCACTCGACGACGGTCGCGGCCGCCGTCCGGCCGGACCGGATCGTCCGGGTGGCGTCCACCTTCGCGCCCGACGACGCCCCCGTGACCGCCGACCTCGACACGCTCGAGGAGGGTGCCGTCGACGGGTGGGCGGCGTATCCGCTCGGCGTCCTGTGGGCCCTGGAGCAGTCGGGCTACCGCTGCCCCGGCATGGACCTCCTCGTCGACTCCTCGGTGCCCGTCGGCGCCGGCCTCTCCTCCTCTGCCGCGCTCGAGTGCTCCGTGGCCGTCGCCGCGAACGACCTCTCGGAGGCCGGCGTCTCGCGCCGCGAACTCGCGGCGATCGGGCAGCTCGCCGAGAACCGGATGGTGGGCGCCCCGACGGGCATCATGGACCAGTCCGCGTCCCTCCTCGGCGAAGTGGGCCACGCCGTCTTCCTCGACTGCCGCTCCGGGGACTCCCGGCTCGTCCCCCTCGACCTCGAGGGTGCCGGGCTCGAACTCATGGTCATCGACACGCGGGTCAGCCACTCGCATTCCACCGGCGGGTACGCGGCCCGACGACGCTCGTGCGAACTGGGTGCGGAGCTGATGGCCGTGCCGGCCCTCCGGGACCTCTCGGTCGAGGACCTCGCGGAGGCCGCGGGCGTACTCGACGAGGAGACCTTCCGGCGCGTGCGGCACATCGTCACCGAGAACGCACGGGTCCAGGACGCGGTGAAGGTGCTGACCAGCACGGGGCCGGCGGACCTCGGCCCGCTGCTCGTGGCCAGCCACGCCTCGATGCGCGACGACTTCGAGATCTCCTGCGCGGAACTGGACGCCGCCGTGGACGCCGCGCTCGACGCGGGCGCCCTCGGCGCCCGCATGACGGGCGGCGGCTTCGGCGGCGCGGCGATCGCCCTCGCGCGGGTCGGCGACGTCCCCGCCATCCGGTCGGCCGTCGAGAGGGCCTTCGCTGCCGCGGGCTTCCGCGCGCCGGTCGTCTTCAGCGTCCTGCCCGGCGCGGGAGCGGCACGCATCGCCTGACCGGACGCGACGACAGGAGAGGCCCGCAACCGGACGGTTGCGGGCCTCTCCTGTTCGGACACCGGGCGGGGCCCGGTGATGCCGGTGCTGGTTGCTGCTAGTCGCTGCTAGTCGCTGCTAGTCGCTGCCGCGGATGATCGCGATGATGCGGAGGATCTCGACGTAGAGCCAGACCAGCGTGACGGTGAGCCCGAACGCGGCGGTCCACGAGTACTTCTGCGGAGCGCCGTGGCGGACGCCGTCGCTGATCGACGTGAAGTCGATGATCAGCGAGAACGCGGCGAGGCCGATGGCCAGGATGCCGATGACGACACCGAAGGGGATGCCCGTGCCGAGGAAGTCGGCCCCGCGCAGTCCCCAGGGGTCGTCGTTCACGCCGAAGACCATGAGGCCGAGGTTCAGCAGCGAGAAGGCCGCGTAGCTGATCATGGCGATCATGAAGAACTTCATGGCCTTCGGGGTCGCGCGGACCTTGCCGCTCTTGAAGAGCGCGAGGGTCACGCCGAAGACGACCAGCGTCCCGAGGACGGCCTGCACGGCGATGCCCGGGAACATGGCCTCCAGGTACATCGTGATGCCGCCGAGGAACAGGCCCTCGAGTCCCGCGTAGGCGAGGATCAGCGCGGGCGACGGCTCGCGCTTGAAGGAGTTGACGAGGCCGAGCACGAAGCCGCCCAGTGCGCCGACCACCATGAGGGGGAGGGCGAGGCCCGGCAGGAGGAACGCCGGGACGGCCGCCCCGACGAGCACGACACCGAGGCACAGGAGCGTCTTGACGATGACGTCGTCGAAGGTCATGCGGCCGGTCTGCGCGGGCCCGGCCGACGGCTGGTTGTACATGTGCTCCAGCTGCTGCTGGTTCGCGACGGCCGTGCCGCCGTAGGTCATCGTCCCGAAGCCCGCGGTCTCGTTGCCGCGGGTAGCGGAACGGAAGTTCTTCCCGTTGAATACCGGATTGCCGCCAAGTGCCATTGTGAGTTCGTCCTCCATTAGGGGGCTGAGTGTTCGTCCAACCCTATCAATCCCAACGGTCCCGGCCGGGTTTCGTTCCCGGACGGCCTGTACACCACAGGGCCTACCGGACGCGGAATTTCAACTGGAAAGGCCCCTTGGTAAAACATTCGTTACCGAATCGCTACCTTGGCGGGATGCTTTTGCGGAAAGCCGAAACATGCCGCTAGTAACATGATCCCCACGTCCGTGACACTCGTCACAACTCTTGATCCCGGCGCCCGCCGCCGGGCCTGCCCCCACCGTGGAGGTTCCCATCTTGATCACCCTATCGACGCCTGCACGGATCAGGAGGTCGCTGCTCCTGGTGCTCGGCTTCCTGAGCATCGTGCTGCTCGGCGCCCCCGCGGCGCAGGCGTCCCCCGAGCTCCCCGATCCGGCACAGCACAGCACCGTGCTGCAGGCCCGGACCGCCGGGACCATCCAGGCCTCAGAATTCGACAACCGGATCGGCGGTGTCCTGCGCGGGGCCGACGGTCCCATCGCCGACGTCACGGTCACCGCGACGGGCAACGGCTTCGAAGGCGAAGCCACCTCCGGCCCCAACGGCGCCTGGAGCATCGGCGTGCCCGAGCAGGGCACCTACGAGGTGGCCATCGACGAGGACACCCTCCCCGAGGGCATCGCCCTCGCCGAGGGGCAGGAGAACCCCCGTCAGGTCACCTTCGCGAACACCTCCAGCGCCACGACGCTGTTCCTGTTCGGCGAAGGCATCGTCACGCAGCAGACCTCGTTCCTGGAGACCCTCGCCGAACGTGCCCTGGCCGGATTCAGCTTCGGACTCCTCCTCGCCCTCAGCGCCGTCGGGCTCTCCCTGATCTTCGGCACCACGGGCCTCACCAACTTCGCCCACGGCGAGATGGTGACCCTGGGCGCCGTCCTGGCGTTCGCCTTCGCGGGGGCGGGCCTCCCGATCGGCGTCGCTATCGTCCTCGCGGTCGTCGGCGGCGGGCTCCTCGGCTACGTGCAGGACGCCGGGCTCTGGAAGCCCCTCCGACGGCGCGGCACGGGCCTGGTGCCCATGATGATCGTGAGCATCGGCCTCGCCCTCGCCCTGCGGTACATCATCCAGTTCTTCTTCGGTGGGGCCACGCAGCAGCTGCCGGGCTCCCAGAGCGAGATCATCGACCTCGGGTCGGTGTCCATCTCCCGCAACAATCTGACGTCGCTCATCGTGAGCCTCGTGATCATCCTCGTGGTCGCGTTCCTGCTCCTGCGTACGCGCATCGGCAAGGCCACCCGCGCGGTCGCGGACAACCCCGCCCTCGCGGCGGCCTCGGGCATCGACGTGGACCGCGTCATCCGCATCGTGTGGGTCATCGGCGGCATGCTCGCGGCCCTCGGCGGCATCCTCTGGGCCTACTACCGGCCGGGCGTGTCCTACAACATGGGCCAGCAGATCCTGCTGCTCATCTTCGCCGGCGTCACCCTCGGCGGACTGGGCACCGTCTTCGGCGCGCTCGTCGGTTCCATCATCGTCGGGCTGTTCGTGGAGATCTCCACGATCTGGCTCGAGGCAGACCTCAAATACGTGGGAGCGCTGCTGATCATGATTCTCGTGCTCCTGTTCCGGCCGCAGGGTATCCTCGGCCGCCGAGAGCGCATAGGTTAGGGGCTCCCCATGGACTTCGGAAACATCCTCGTCAACGCCTTCGGCGAACTGATCAGCCCGACCACGGCGGCCTACGCGCTCGCCGCGCTCGGCCTCGCCGTCCACTTCGGCTACTCCGGCCTCCTGAACTTCGGCCAGGCCGGGTTCATGGCCGTCGGCGCCTACGGGTACGCCATCTCCACCCTCAGCTTCAACGCACCGCTGCCCGTGGCGGTCCTCGTCGCACTGCTGGCCTCGGTGGTCTTCGCGATCGTGCTCGGCATACCCACGCTGCGGCTCCGGGCGGACTACCTCGCCATCGTGACCATCGCGGCCGCCGAGATCATCCGCTACATCGTGACCACCAACGGCCTCACCGACGTCACGGGCTCCGCCAACGGACTCGCGGCGTTCGAGGGCGGCTTCTACGGCCTCAACCCGTTCCCTCCCGGCACCTACAACATCGGCCCGCTCGGGATGAACGAGCGCGACTTCTGGATCCGCATCGTCGGCTGGAGCGTCGTCATCATCGCCTGCCTCGTGGTCTGGCTCCTCATGCGCAGCCCCTGGGGCCGCGTGCTGAAGGGCATCCGCGAGGACGAGAACGCCGTGCGCTCCCTCGGCAAGAACGTCTACGCCTACAAGATGCAGGCCCTCGTGATCGGCGGTGTCCTCGGGTCGCTCGCGGGCATCATCTTCACCCTGCCCCGCGGGGCCGTGCAGCCGGCGAACTACGCGACGGAGCTGACGTTCTTCCTCTACACCTGCCTCCTCCTCGGAGGCATGGCCACCGTCCTCGGACCGGTCATCGGCGCGATGATCTTCTGGGTGGTGCTCTCGTTGACGCAGGGGCTGCTGTACGGCGCGATCGAGGTCGGCGCCATCACGTTCCTGTCCAACTCACAGGCGGGTCAGCTCCGCTACATCCTCGTGGGTGTGGCACTGATGCTGCTCATGGTCTTCAGGCCGCAGGGCGTCCTGGGTAACAAGAAGGAGTTGGCGTTCGCATGACCGGCAGCCACAGCAACAGCAATCCCGACGCCGCCGCGACACCGGGCGACGACGGACGGGCGGGCGGCGCGCACGCCGTCGGCGACGCGTCCACCGCGTCCACCGCGTCCGCCCGGTCCACCGGGCCGGCCGCCGCGCCGGTCGCATCCGCCGCGCCGGCAGCGCCGGCAGCGGCCGCGGTGCCCGCAGGGCACGACCACATGACGGACTCCGAGCCCATCACCACGGGCGAGGCGGGCCCGGGGTGCCCGAAGCGGGATCCCATCGTGATCGCCAAGAACGTGACGCGCAGCTTCGGCGGCATCAACGCCGTCGACGTCGAGCACCTCGAGATCCCCCGGCACAAGATCACCGCGCTGATCGGCCCCAACGGCGCCGGGAAGACGACCCTGTTCAACCTGCTGACCGGGTTCGACACCCCGAACAGCGGCGACTGGGAGTTCGACGGCAAGCCCCTCGCCAAGGTCGCCTCGCACAAGGTGGCCCGCATGGGCATGGTCCGCACGTTCCAGCTGACCAAGGTCATGGGCAAGCTCACCGTCATGGAGAACATGCGCCTGGGTGCCACGGACCAGCCGGGCGAGAGCCTCGCCCGGGCCCTGTTCAAGGGCATCTGGGGTGGCCGCGAGCGTGAGATCACCGAGCAGGCCGAGGTGCTGCTGACGAAGTTCAAGCTCGACACCAAGCGGGACGACTACGCGGCCTCGCTCTCCGGCGGCCAGCGCAAACTCCTCGAGATGGCGCGCGCGCTCATGGTGCGGCCCCGGCTCGTGATGCTCGACGAACCGATGGCCGGCGTCAACCCGGCGCTGACGCAGTCGCTCCTCGACCACATCAAGAACCTCAAGGCCGAGGGCATGACCGTCCTGTTCGTGGAGCACGACATGCACATGGTCCGGCACATCGCGGACTGGGTCGTGGTCATGGCCGAGGGCAAGGTCGTCGCGGAGGGCCCGCCGGACATCGTCATGAAGGACCAGGCCGTCATCGACGCCTACCTGGGGGCCCACCACGACGTGGACCTCGGCGACTCCACGGGCATCGAACGCCTCGAGGAGGAACTGGCCAACGACGAGGAGTCGGTGGTCGGCACCGAGAACGAGGGGATCCTCGGGCACGGCGTCACGGAGGTCGGCGGAACGCACGCCGCCGGTGCCGCACACAAGGATGAGGAGACGAAGTAATGGATGAATTCGAGGGCGACTCCGTCGTCAAGGTCACCGATCTCGTCGCCGGTTACCTCCCGGGGGTGAACATCCTCAACGGGTGCAGCATCGAGGCGCGCCGTGGCGAGCTCATCGGGATCATCGGCCCGAACGGGGCGGGCAAGTCGACGCTCCTGAAGGCGATGTTCGGTCTGGTGAAGGTCCACTCGGGAACCGTCGTGGTGCGCGGGCAGGACCTCACGGGGCTGAAGGCCAACAAGCTGGTCAGCCGGGGCGTCGGGTTCGTGCCGCAGAACAACAACGTCTTCAGCACGCTGACCATCGAGGAGAACCTCCAGATGGGCATGTACCAGCGGCCCAAGGACTTCAAGGAGCGCTTCGACTTCGTCGCGAGCCTGTTCCCCGAACTGGGCAAGCGGAAGGCGCAGCGCGCCGGTTCGCTCTCCGGCGGCGAGCGGCAGATGGTCGCCATGGGCCGGGCCCTCATGATGGACCCCGCCGTGCTGCTGCTCGACGAACCGTCGGCGGGCCTCTCCCCCGTCAAGCAGGACGAGACGTTCCTGCGCGTCCACGAGATCAACCGGGCCGGCGTCTCGGTGATCATGGTGGAGCAGAACGCCCGCCGCTGCCTGCAGATCTGCGATCGCGCCTACGTTCTCGACCAGGGCAAGGACGCCTACACGGGGACGGGCCGCGAACTGATGAAGGACCCGAAGGTCATCCAGCTCTACCTCGGCACGCTCGCGGACACCGCGTGAGGCAGCAGGACTGAGCCGGGAGTGACCCGGGAGTGACCCGGGAGTAGTCGGGGCGCGGAGCGCAAGGGATGGGCGGGGCCGGCAACGGGTCCGCCCATCCGTGCGTCCGGGCCGCTACGTTGGCAGGAGGGACGCCGGACGGCGGACCGCGAGGAGGGACGCCCCATGGCAGGACTGGCCAGCAGCGCGATCGGCACGGGCTTCGAGGTCGTGTTCCGCGGCATCAAGCGCGTGCGCCGGCACCGCCCGATCCACTCGCGGGGCCTGAGGCTGGCAGGGACCGCCGTGGTGCACGACCACGGCCTCACCAGCGGCATCCCGTGGATCGACCGGCCGGGCGAGGGTGCGGTCACGGCGCGGATCTCACGGTCCGCGGGGACCCCGGACGGGCTGCCCGACGTCGTCGGGCTCGCCCTGCGCCTCCACCATGCCGCTGGCGGGCCCGCCCCGTCGACGTTCTCCGACGTCCTGCTGTCCTCGACCGGCTGGTCCTTCCCCGGCCGGTTCGTGCTGGTGCCGAGGCTCGGCGTCTCGCGCGCGCCGCTGGGCACCATGATGCCGTACCGCGGCGAGTCCGGACCGGTGCTCCTCGCCGCGCGGACGCTGCGTCCTACGGGGCTCCCCTCGTCCCTCCGCGGCTTCGCCCGCACCCTCGGCGACGCGCCGTGGCAGCTCGGGCTGTACTTCGCCACGCCGCGCGGCCGCTGGCAACACTTCGGCACCCTCACGCTGCGCCTCGACCCGACCGGCGAGGAGAAGGACCTGCGGTTCGACGCCGTCCTCCACCCCCTCGCGGGCGCCGGGACCTACGACTGGGCACGGAGGGTGCGCGAGCCCTCCTACGCCCTCGCCAGGCGCGCGCCGGGCGACTCCTGACGGACCGCGGCTCTCCCCGACCCGGTTCTCCCCGAGACAGCACGAGGCCCCGGTCGCTCCCTCTCGAGGAGGGGCGGCCGGGGCCTCGTGCTGGAGTGCTCGCCCGGGACGTGCTCACCGCCGGCCGGAATGGCCGGCAGCGGCCCTAGAGCTTGCCGACCTCGGAACGGCTCGGCTGGGGCTTGTTGTCGGCGTCGTACTTGTAGATGCCGATGGCGGCCTCGGTGGGATCGCCCTTCTCGTCGAAGGAGACGGGACCGGAGATGCCGTCGTAGTCGATGTCCTCACCGTTGCGGAGCAGGGTCACGCAGCCGGCGAAGTCGAAGCACTTGGTGCCGTCCTTCGACACCGACTCGAGCTGCGCGGCGATCGCGGTACCCTCGACGCTTCCCGCGGCCTCGGAGGCGAGCGAGATGAGGTTCACGGCGTCGTAGCTCTCACCGGCGTAGGCGTAGCTGGTCAGCGCGGGATCGACGGTGGCGAGGGCTTCCTGGAACCCGGTACCGGTGAAGGGGCCGGGGATGGTGCCCTGCGCCCCCTCGAGCGTACCCGGATCCAGGTCCTTGCTGTAGTCGGAGGTGTTGCCGTCGACCATGAAGATCGAGCTGGCCTCGAGGCCCTTCGCGACGAGCAGCGGGACGATGCTCTTGGCCTCGTCGAAGCTGATCAGCACGATCGCGTCGGGCTTCGCCGCGGCGATCGCGTCCACCTGGCTGGAGAACTGCGAGTCGCCGGTGTTGAACATCTCGTTCGCGACGACCTGGCCGCCCGCACCCTCGACGGTCTCCTGGATGTTGCCCTGCAGGCCGGTGCCGTAGGAGTCGTTCAGCGTGATCATGCCGACGGTCTGGGCGCCGCACTCCATGATGTAGTTGCCGAGCGTACGGCCCTGGAGGACGTCGGACGGTGCGGTGCGGAAGTACAGTCCCTTGTCGTCCCAGTCGGTGAACTCCGGCGACGTGTTGGCGGGCGAGAACTGCACCACGCCGGCGCCGGTGATCTGGTTGATGACGGTCTTGGAGACGCCCGAGGACGCGGCGCCGACGATCGCGCTGACGTTCTGGGACAGCAGGTCCGTCACGGACTGGGTGGCGATGTCGGTGGTGGTGTCGCCCGAGTCGCGGTGCGTGATCGAGATGTCCTGGCCGAGGACGCCTCCGGCCTCGTTGACCTCGTTGACGGCGAGGTTGACGCCCGCGATCTCCGGCGGGCCGAGGAACGCGAGGGTTCCGGTCGTCGGCAGGATGGAGCCGAGCTTGAGCGGTTCGGGGCTGGTGGTCTTGCTGGCGGGCACGGCGGCGGGGTCACCCTTCTCGCCCTGCTCCTCACCTGCGCCCCCTTCGCTCTCCGGGCACGCCAGCGCGGACGTCGCCGCTGCGGCGCTGGTCTCGGCGTCGCCGCCTTCGGCCTCGGAACCGGTGGAACCGCCGCCGCCGCAGCCGGAGGCGAAGAGCGCGATGCCCAGACCCAGGGCCGCGACCTTGGCCGCTCGCGGGGCACTCTCCCCGATGCCGAAACGCACCGAGTTGCGTGTTGCAGTCATGAATTAGTCTCCTCGACCGAAAGGCTCTTACTGCCTTTGATGCTGTCGCCAGGTATTCCTGGCCTGTAGGAAAAGCTAATCCAAATTTGTGTCTGAGATAAGGGAATCGGGTTACATCCTTGTAACGCTCGTCACAGGGATCCCGTCGGACCCTTGACACCGGGCGCTGCACAGCTCCCTGAGTATTCCGGCCCGTGTCCGGCCGCCCGTGCCCCAGCAGGGACTCGAACCCTGACTGAACAGATTTTAAGTCTGCTGCCTCTGCCATTGGGCTACTGGGGCGGTTCCGCCGGATCAGCCTACCGCGGCCGGGCCGCCGTCCGGCGGGGAGATGCAGGACGACGGCGACCCCGGGGGGTCGCCGTCGTCGCTTCTGCGGTTCCTGGTGTCAGGCGGACGCCTTGGCCCCCGAGGCCTGTCCGGCCGGCGTCGGCGGTGCGCTCTGCAGGGCCGTGTCCTTCTTCGGCGGCGGGGTGGCCGCTTCGCGGAACTGGCGCTGCGGGGTCTGCAGGTCGGACAGCGGAGCGAGGTCGCGGCCGAACAGGAAGCTCATGCTCCAGTTGACGATGACGCGGGCCTTGCGCTCGTACATGGGCATCGCGAAGCCGTGGTAGCCGCGATGCGCCAGCCAGGCCGGGAAGCCCTTCATGCCGAAGCCCATGATGTTCGCGACACCCTTGAACTGGCCGAAGCCGGCGACGGCTCCGAGGTTGGTGTGGCGGTATTCCTTGACCTCACCCACGCCGTAGTTCTCGGCGAGGATGTTGGCGGCCAGGAGCTTCGCCTGGCGGACGGCGTGCTGGGCGTTGGGGACGCAGAAGCCTCCCACTCCCCCGCCGGTGAGGTCGGGCACGGCCGCGACGTCGCCGGCGGTCCAGGCGTGCCGGACGGGTCCGTCGTCGCCCGTGATGCGGAGCTCGGGGGTGGCGCGGACCCGGCCGCGCTCGTCGACGGGGAAGTCGGTGGACCGCACGACCGGGTTCGCCTGGACCCCTGCGGTCCACAGGAGCGTGTCGGTCTCGAACTCGTCGGCCGCGCTCTTGTCCGGCATGTTGATGAGCTTGAGGGTGCCGTCCTTCGCGCTGGAGAGCGAGGTGTTCAGCAGGACCTCGATCTCGCGGGAGCGGAGGTGCTCCACGACCCACTCGGCCTGCTCGGCGGTGACCTCGGGCATGATGCGGCCCATGGCCTCGACGAGGACGAAGCGGAGGTCGGAGCGGCTGAGGCGGCCGTTGGCCTTCACGGCGTCGCGGGCGGCGTCCTCCATCTCGGTGATGGCCTCGATGCCGGCGAATCCGCCGCCGACGACGACGAAGGTCAGCGCGCGGTCGCGTTCGGGGCCCTCGGGCATGACGGAGCCGGTCTCGATGCGCTCGAGCATCCTGTCGCGCAGCGCGACGGCCTCCTCGATGGTCTTCAGGCCGATGCCCTGGTCCTTGAGGCCGTCGATCGGGAAGGTGCGGGTGATGGAGCCGGCGGCGACGACGACGTCGGTGTAGCCGAGCTCGAAGGACTCGCCACCGCCCGTGGGCTCGATGGTGGCCGTGCGGCCGGCGTGGTCGATCGAGGTGACCTTGCCCGAGATCAGCTCCGTCTTGCGGAGGTGCTTGCGGTGGGACACGATCGCGTGGCGCGGCTCGATGCTGCCGGCGGCCACCTCGGGGAGGAAGGGCTGGTAGGTCATGTAGGGCAGGGGGTCGACCAGCGTGACGATGCCGCCGTGGTCCTTGACCTGTTTCTGCAGCCGGTGCGCGACGTACAGGCCGACGTAGCCGCCGCCGACGACGAGGATGCGCGGGCGGTCGGAGAAGTGTGGGTTCGATGCCATGCCCACGATGTTACCGGACTTTGTGAAAATCTTCACTAGCTCGGGAGGCATCCCGGAACCCGCCGGCGACCCCGCTCGTTCAGGCCCCCGGCGGGGAGGCCGGGCCCTCCGAGGGGCGGGCCGCGGCGTCCCGGGCAGGGTCCCGGACGGGGGTTCCGGAAGGGTCCGTGGAGAGGTCCGCGGGCGCCCCGGCACGCCGGTGCACACGTGCCACGTGCGCGGCTCCGCCCAGCAGCATCGCGAGCAGGAGGCCGCCGAAACCGAGCACCACGAACGCGGGGAGGTTGTGCACGGAGGTGAGGGGGTCCTCGGCCTGCGGGGCCGCCGGCGGCGGGATGACCTCCGCGGGTGGTTCGGCGGGGGCCGACGGTGCGGGGGCGGGCGTCTGCCCTCCCCGCCGGTAGAGCTCGATCCATTCGGCCATGCTGCCGAGCCGGTTCTCCGCCGGGACGGCCACGTCCTTGCCCACGGCGGCGGCGACGTCGAGGATCCCGTAGCCGTAGAGCGTGTCGAAGCCGGGGGTCCCGGCGTCCCGGGCCGTCCCGACGATCCGGTTCACGACCTGCGCCGCCGAGAGCTCGGGGTACCGCGCGCGGATCAGGGCGGCCACGCCCGACACGAGGGGCGCGGCGCCGGACGTGCCGGACCAGTCGGCGTAGAAACCGCCGGGGAGCCCGCCGACGAGGTTCTCGGACGGCGCGGCGACGGCGATGCTGATGCCCTCGCTGGAGGCCTCCGCGCTGGCGACCCCGGACCGGTCCAGCCCGGCGACGGCCAGGACGCCGGGGATGGTCGCGGGGGCGCCGACCTGCGTCAGGCCGCCGGCGCGGTTGCCCGCCGCCGCGACGACGACGACGTCGTTCTCCTCCGCGTACAGGAAGGCGTCGTCCCAGCTCTCCGGCCAGGCGGTGCTGGTGCTGCCGAGCGACATGTTGATGACCTCCGCGCCGTTGTCGACCGCCCAGCGGACGGCGTCGGGCACCTGCTGGTCGACCGAGACGCCCGCCGGGTTGGGGCCGCTGTTCTGGCCCTCGATGAAGACGGAGACGGCGAGCAGGTCGGCCTTCGGTGCGACGCCGACGATGCCGTCGGGACCCTCGCCGTACTGGCCGAGGGGCCCGTCTCCCGGGTCGGCGGGCGGGCTCGCGGGGGGCGTCGCCCTGCCGCTGCGCGCCGCGGAGGGGGCGGGGGCCGGTTCGGCGTCGGTGTGTCCGCGCCCGGCGAGGAGCGTGCCCACGAGGGTGCCGTGGCCGGCGACCTCCCCGATGCCGCGCTGCCCGCCGGGGTCGCCGGCGCCGGAGGCATCGGTGCCGCCGACGACGGCCCCGACGAGGTCGGGGTGGGTCCCGTCGATCCCGCTGTCGATGACCGCCACGGTGACGCCCTCGCCCTGCGTGCTCTTCCAGGCCTCGGTGATCCCGTAGTCCTCGAGCCAGTACTCCTTGTCGCGGACCTCGTCCGCGGCTGCGGGCACCGCCCCGGGCAGCAGGACGGCGAGGGCGACGGCGAACCCCACCCCGGCCCGGACCGACCGGCGCGCTCGACTGCGCATCAGCTCAGCCGACCCGGTCCGCGACGCTCAGCGCGATCCCGTCCAGGATGTCGTGCTCGCTGGCGAGCGCCGTCGTGACGCGTCCGTCCGTGACCGCGGCGACGCGCTCGACGACGGACGCCCAGATCAGGGCGCCCGCGCCGATCACGTCGACGCGCCCGGGGTGCATGTAGGGCAGCGCGGCCCGGGCGGCGCGGGGCAGGTGCAGGAGGTCCGTGGCCGCGGCCGAGATCGCGGCGATGGGGAGCTCGGCGCCGTGGATGCTCTCGGGCCGGTAGCCGGGCAGGTCGAGGGCGTGGGCCGTCACGGTCGTGACGCTGCCCGCGACGCCCACGATCTTCGTGATGCGGTCGAGGGGGACCTCGGCCGCGGCCTCGTCGATGAGGCGCCCCACCTCCGCCGTCATCGCCGTGATCTGGGCGTCGGTGGGCGGATCGTCCCGGAGGAAGCGCTCGGTGTAGCGGACGCAGCCCATGTCGGTGCTGCGGGCCGCGATCAGCCCCGCCGTCGTGCCCGCGACGAACTCGGTGCTGCCGCCGCCGACGTCGACCACGAGGACGGTCTCGTCCACGGCGGTCGCGAGGACGCTCACGGCCCCGTCGAAGGAGAGGCGCGCCTCCTCGTCCCCGGAGACGACCTCGGGCTCCACGCCGAGGCGCGCCCGGATGCCGTCGACGAAGTCCTGGCGGTTCTCGGCGTCGCGCGAGGCGGAGGTCGCGACGAACCGCAGGGGCGGATTGCCGTGCGCCTCGATGAGTGCCGCGTACTCCTCCGCCGCGGTGAAGGTGCGTGCGAGCGCCGCCTCGGACAGGCGCCCTGTCGCGTCGACGCCCTCGCCGAGGCGCACGACGCGCATGAGCCGGACGACGTCGGTCAGGGCGCCGTCCTCGCTGTCGGCGATCAGGAGGCGGATGGAGTTGGTGCCGCAGTCGATGGCAGCTGTGCGCATCAGGTCTCCTCGATGGGTACGGAGCGGCGCGGGCCGGCGGCGCCGGCGGGTCCGTCCGCGGTCGGTGGTGCGTGGGCGGCGTCGCGGCGGGCCGCGCGCTTGGCGTCGAGCTCCTCGGCGCTGAGGCCCTGCGTCCGGGTGTGCCTGCTGAGATCGGCGGAGGGTGCCTGGCCCGTGGTGTCCCACGCCCCCTCGCAGGAGCAGCGGTCGGGCGTCCACCACGTGGCTATCCGCGCGATCGCCTCGTCACCCAGCGGATTGACGCCGGGACCCGCGGCGAGGGAGTGCCCCACGAGGACGTGGAGGCATTTGACGCGCGTCGGCATCCCGCCGGCCGACACGCCGGCGATCTCGGGGACGTCGCCCGTCCCCGCGCGCTCCCCGACCGCGGCACGTGCGGCGAGGTAGGCCTCGTGTGCCGCGCGGTAACGGCCGGCCAGGGCCGGGTCGTCAGCGAGCCGGTCGGTCATCTCGGTCATGACCCCCTCGGCCTCGAGGCGGGACACCGCGGACGTGACGACGGGGTGGCTGAGGTAGTACGTGGTGGGGAAGGGGATGCCGTTGGACAGCCGCGGGGCGGTCGTGGCGACGAGCGGGTTCCCGCAGACGCAGCGGGCCCCGATCTCCACGACGTCGCGGACGGGACGGTTCAGCTGCCGGCTGAGGACGTCGAGGTCCCGCTCGCTCGGGGTCCTCGGGTCGGCTCCCGGGTGCCGGGGATGGTCGTGCTGGTCCTGCTGGGTCACGCTGTTCCTTCCTGGGACACCTCTCCGGGTGTCCTGGTCACGGCGGGCGCCCTGCCGGCTGCCGGCCGCTGTTCGCTCAATCCGTTGCCGCGCGCACGACCGAGCTCCAGAGGGAGTCGACCCAGGGCAGGTCCGCGGGTTCGGCGGCCGAGCCCTCGCCGGTGCCGTCCTCGATGCCCTCCCCGCCCTTCACCAGGTAGCGGGTCTCCCCCGGCATCACCAGGAAGATGCGCTCGCGTGCCTGCTGCTTGACGAAGGCCGGGTCGTCCCAGCGCGCCAGTTCGGACTGGTAGTCCGCCTGTTCCTGCTGCTGGCGGGCGATGTCCGCGCGCAGCGCGTCGAGCTCGCCCTGCTGCTGCAGGTACCGGCTGACCGACGGCGCGAGGAGCACGATCACCGCCACGAGGACGACGGCGAGGGCCAGCAGCCGCCCGGAGAAGGTCTTCGCCGGGATGGGGGTGGCTTCCTCGGCCGGCTGGATCGGGGACTCGGCGCGTTTCGAGCCGAGCCGTCCCCGGCGGATGCTCCCCGCCAGCTGGGACCGCTCGGCGGCGCGTGCCTCCGACGGGGAGGACGCGGCGGTGGGCCGGGACGCGTCGGGCCGGTGGGTCCCGGCGGTGCGTGGGTCCTTCGTGGCGGAGGGACCGGCGGCCCGCGGTGCGGAGGGCTTCCGCGGGGCTGCCCCGCCGGCGCGGGCCGGGGACGGGGTCGAACCGGACCGCGACGGAGCCGGCGCGTGGCCGGCTCCCCTGCCGTGGTCGGGGGTCGGGCCCTTGGCCGGTCCGGGGGCCGGCCGTTCCTCCGCCGCAGGCGTCGGACGGCCGGCTCGCGGCACGTTAGGGCGGCGGGCAGTCATGGAGCTCCTCGTCAACGCTTTCGCGTGTTGTCGCGTCGGGTCCCTCGCGGGGCCCGTTTAACGAGGGTAGCCGCCCTCCTGATCAACTGCCGATCAACTACGCCGTGAAACGCGGGAAGGCGCTGCGGCCGGCGTAGCGTGCGGCGTCGTCGAGCTCCTCCTCGATGCGCAGCAGCTGGTTGTACTTCGCCACGCGCTCGCTGCGGGCGGGCGCGCCGGTCTTGATCTGGCCGGCGTTGGTGGCCACGCAGATGTCGGCGATGGTGGTGTCCTCGGTCTCGCCGGAGCGGTGCGAGGTGATCGTCGTGTAGCCCGCGCGCTGGGCCATCGAGATGGCGTCGAGCGTCTCGGTCAGGGTGCCGATCTGGTTGACCTTGACGAGCAGCGAGTTCGCCGTCCGGGTCGAGATGCCCTTCGCGAGGCGCGTGGGGTTGGTGACGAACAGGTCGTCGCCCACGATCTGCACCTTGTCGCCGATCGACTCGGTGAGGTGCTTCCAGCCCTCCCAGTCGTCCTCGTCGAGGGGGTCCTCGATGGAGACCAGCGGGTAGTCGCGGACGAGCTCCTCGAAGTAGGCGCTCATCTCCTGCGTGCTGAGGGACCTCCCCTCGAACTGGTAGGCGCCGTCCTTGTAGAACTCGGAGGCGGCGACGTCGAGGGCGAACGCGATGTCCGTCCCGGGCGTGTACCCGGCGCGCTCGACGGCGGTGGTGATGAGGTCCAGCGCGTCGCGGTTGGACGGCAGGTTCGGGGCGAAACCGCCCTCGTCGCCGAGGCCGGTGGCGAGGCCCTTCTCCTTCAGCACGGACTTGAGCTCGTGGTAGACCTCGACGCCCCAGCGGAGGCCCTCGGAGTAGGACTGCGCGCCGAGCGGCACGATCATGAACTCCTGGATGTCGACGTCGGAGTCGGCGTGCGAGCCCCCGTTGAGGATGTTCATGAGGGGGACGGGCAGCACGTGCGCGTTCGGGCCGCCCAGGTAGCGGTAGAGCGGCAGGGCCGAGGACTCGGCGGCTGCGCGGGCGATGGCGAGGGAGACACCGAGCATCGCGTTGGCGCCCAGGTTGGACTTGTTCTCGGTGCCGTCCAGGTCGATCATCGCCTGGTCGATGGCGCGCTGGTCGGCGGCGTCGAACCCGAGCAGGGCCGGCTGGATCTGCTCGATGACGGCCTCGACGGCCTGCAGGACGCCCTTGCCGAGGTAGCGGTCCTTGTCGCCGTCGCGGCGCTCGTTGGCCTCGAACGCACCCGTGGAGGCGCCGGAGGGGACGGCCGCGCGGCCGAAGGTGTCGTCGTCGAGCAGTACCTCGACCTCGACCGTCGGGTTCCCGCGGGAATCGAGGATTTCCCTCGCGTGGATGGCATCGATGATGGCCATGGATTTGCTCCTCTTCGTTGGAGTGTAGGTATTCACATCGTGTTGGGACGTCTTTGTCAGAGCAACGGAGGTGTTGCTCCCAGCCTAGTTCACGCGCGTCCGGGCGTGGGCTGGATCACCGGCCCCGGGGGGCAGGGGACGGTTCAGGGACCGCCCGCGGCGTCGCGCCGGTAGTCCAGCACGGCGCGGCGGAGGGCACGCTCCGGGTCGATCCCCGCCGCGAGGGCGCGCCGGGTCAGGGCCAGCAGGTCGCGGCCGAGCTGCTCCTCGTCCGCAGTCCCGTCCGCAGTCCCGTCCGCAGTCCCGTCCGTCGCCGTGCCGGCGGGCTCCCCCGCCCGCCGGAGGGTCTTCGCCGCGAGGGCGAGCGCGGGCAGGGAGTGCGGGATGCCGTCGAAGGGCGAGGTGCGCGCCGGCCGTTCCTGCTGCTTGACGGCCTGCCAGGTCGCGACGATCTCCTCGACCGTCGCCGGGAAGCTCCCGCGCAGCGCACCGTCGGGAGTGAACACGTGCGGGTTGCGCCGGACGAGCTTCGCCGTCAGCCCGTCCGCCACGTCGGCGAACCCGAACGCCCCCTCCTCGGCCTGGAGCTGCGCATGGAGGACCACCTGGAACAGGACGTCGCCGAGCTCGCCCCGGAGTTCGTCCAGGAGCGCCGGGGACGGGCCCTCCGAGCGGACGACGTCGTCGACGGCCTCGTAGAGCTCGTACGTCTCCTCCACGAGGTACTCGAGCAACGCCGCGGGCTCGAGCGCGGCCGTCCAGGGGCAGTGCCTGCGGAGGAGGTCCACCACCTCGACGAGCCGCTCGACCGCCGCGCCCGAACCCGCGCCGGCGCCCGTCCTGCGGTCGGTCAGGCCGACGCCTGCCGGGCGGCCGCGTCGAAGCTCTCCGCGACGTACTGGGCCAGCGCCTCACGGTCCTCGAGGGGCAGGAACGCGGCGTCGACGGCGTTGAGCGTGAACTCGAGCAGGTCGCCGAGGTCGTACCCGAACGTCTCGACGAGCAGCTCGAACTCGCCCGTCAGGGTCACGCCGCTCATGAGGCGGTTGTCGGTGTTCACGGTGACCTTGAACCCGAGCTGGTAGAGCAGGTCGAAGGGGTGCGCGTCGATGGTGTCGCCGAAGGCCCCGATGGCGCCGGTCTGCAGGTTCGAGGACGGGCACAGCTCGAGCGGGATGCCGCGGTCCCGGACCCAGGACGCGATGCGCCCGAGGTTCGCGATGCCGACCTCCTCACCGTCGGCGGCCTCCTCGTCCTCGGATTCCTCGATCTCGATGTCCTCGGCGATGCGGACGCCGTGGCCGAGGCGCAGCGCGCGCCCTGCGACGAGGGCATCCTGGATGCTCTCGAGGCCTGCCGCCTCGCCCGCGTGGACGGTCACCGGGAACTGCTCACCGGCGAGGTAGGTGAAGGCGTCGGCGAAGCGCGAGGGCAGGAAGCCGTCCTCGGCGCCGGCGATGTCGAAGCCGACGGCGCCCCTGTCGCGGTGGCGGACGGCGAGCTCGGCGATCTCCTGGCCGCGATCGGCGTGGCGCATGGCGGTGACGAGCTGGCCGACCTGGATGACGCGGCCCGTGGCGATGGCCGCGGCGGCGCCCGCCTCGAGGCCCTCCTGGACGGCCTCGACGGCCTCGTCGAGGGTGAGGCCCTGCTGCGTGTGCTGCTCGGGGGCCCAGCGCACCTCCGCGTACACGACGCCGTCGAGCGCGAGGTCCTCGACGAATTCACGGGCCACCCGGATGAGGCCCTCGCGGGTCTGCATGACGGCGATGGTGTGGTCGAAGGTCTCCAGGTACCGCTCGAGCGAGCCCGAGTCCGCCGATTCCCGGAACCATGCGCCGAGGGACGCGGCGTCGGACGCCGGCAGCTCGTGCCCGATCCCGGCGGCGAGTTCGAGGATGGTGGCCGGCCGGAGCCCGCCGTCCAGGTGGTCGTGGAGGGAGATCTTCGGGAGGGTCAGGATGTCGATGGCGGCGTCGGGGACGGCGTCGTTCTGGGTCTGGGTCACGGTGCCAGCCTACGCGATCGGCCTCACGGCGGGCTCGTCTCGCGGGCCGGTTCCGGCTCGCCCCGGGACTCCGCGAGGGAGCGGTCGAGGGAGGCGTCGAGGGAGGCGTCGGGGGTCGCCCGGAGCGGGGTGGAGCCCCGGACGAGGGCGATCCCACGGTCCACGAGGAGACCGAGGAGGACGGCGAGGGTGACGGCCACCGCGACGCCGAGCAGGTGGTTGTGCTGGAACCAGGTCCCGGCGAGGGCACCGATACCCACCGAGTACGCCGCCCAGACGACCCCGGAGAGCGCGGTGAGGGCGACGAAGCGCCGCTGCGAGTAGCCCGTGGCGCCGGCGGTGAGGTTCACGGCGACGCGGCCGATCGGGATGAAGCGCGCCACGAGGATCAGCGAGGCGGCGCGCTTGGCGAGTTCGGTGCCCGCCCAGGCGAAGGAGCGCTGCATCCGGGGACGGCGCATCCAGCGGAACCGCGTGGTGCCGATGCCCCGGCCGAGGAGGTAGGCGATGTTGTCGCCCAGGAACGCGCCGAGCGCCGCGACGAGGACGAGCAGCCACGGGTTGGGCACGCCCTGCGTGAGGATGAGGGACGCGAGCCCGACGACGACGGACTCGCTGGGGAACGGCGGGAAGAAGCCGTCCACGATGCAGCAGACGAGGACCAGCAGGTACACCCAGGGCTGCTCGGCGGCAGCGAGCACGACATCGCTGATGCCGTTCAGTGCACTGGTGATCGCGTCCATGCCGGGCTCCTCCGTCGCGCCCGCGCGACGGCCCACCGGGTGCGTGGTGGCTGTCAGCACGGGATCTGACGCCGGATGCCGCTGGTCCGGTCGGACCGCGATGCGCTGCCGTGCGTCTGTCTACGACGCTACCGGCGCGAACCATCGTAGGTCGTCGGCCTTCCGGGCGACAGGGGCGGCGGCCGGTCTCACCCCGAAGGATGAGGCCGGCCGCCGATCCCCTAGGGGGGAACCCCGGGTTCCGGGCGGAGCCCGCCTAGGCGATGCGGTCGATGATGAGCTGCTGCGCGGGGCGGGACCCCTCGGGCGCGATCACGACGGCGTCGGCGAGGGCCTCCCGGGCGCGGTCGAACTTGTCGGGGGTGTCGGTCAGGAGCGTCAGGAGCGGCTCGCCCGCCCGCACCAGCGCGCCCGGCTTGGCGTGCAGGCGCACGCCGGCTCCGGCCTGCACCCGGTCCTCCTTGCGGGCACGGCCCGCACCGAGGCGCCAGGCGGCCACACCCACCGAGAGCGCGTCGAGGCCCACGAGGACGCCGTCAGCGGGGGCGAGAATGACCTCGGACTCCTTGGCGACCGGCAGGTCCGCCCGGGGGTCGCCGCCCTGCGCCTCGATCATCCTGTTCCAGACGTCCATCGCGCGTCCGTCCTTCAGCGCGGCCCCCGGGTCGGCATCGTGCACGCCCGCGCAGGCGAGCATCTCCTCGGCCAGACGCACCGTGAGCTCGACGACGTCGGACGGGCCGCCGCCGGCGAGGACCTCGACCGACTCCTCCACCTCGATGGCATTGCCGGCGGTCAGGCCGAGCGGGGTGCTCATGTCGGTCAGGAGCGCCACGGTGTTCACCCCGGCGTCCTTGCCGAGGGCCACCATGGTCTCGGCGAGCTCACGGGCCTGGGCGACGTCCTTCATGAAGGCGCCGCTGCCCACCTTGACGTCCAGGACCAGGGAGCCGGTGCCCTCGGCGATCTTCTTGCTCATGATCGAGGACGCGATGAGCGGGATGGCCTCGACGGTGCCGGTGACGTCGCGGAGGGCGTAGAGCTTCTTGTCCGCGGGCGCGAGGCCCGTGCCGGCCGCGCAGATGACGGCGCCGACGTCGGCGAGCTGGCGCAGCATGTCCTCGTTGCTGAGGTGCGCCCGCCACCCGGGGATGGACTCGAGCTTGTCGAGGGTGCCGCCGGTGTGGCCGAGGCCGCGGCCGGAGAGCTGGGGCACGGCGACACCGAAGACGGCGACGAGCGGCGCCAGCGGCAGGGTGATCTTGTCCCCCACGCCGCCGGTCGAGTGCTTGTCGCTCGTGGGGCGGCCGAGCGAGGAGAAGTCCATGCGCTCGCCCGAGGCGATCATGGCGGCGGTCCACCGGGAGATCTCCGCGCGGTCCATGCCGTTGAGCAGGATCGCCATGTTGAGGGCGGCCATCTGCTCGTCGGCGATGACGCCGCGCGTGTAGGCGTCGATGGTCCAGTCGATCTGCTCGGGGGTGAGCGTGCCGCGGTCGCGCTTGGTCCGGATGATGTCGACGGCGTCGAAGGCTTCGGTCATGGGGGATCCTCGGGGTTGTTCGGATGATGGTCGCGCTCCCGGCGGGGGCTTGGGAGCGGCAGGGGCGCGGCCTGGCCGGCCGCGCCCGGGGTCAGGCGAGGTGCTGCGGCCCGAAGGCGTCCGGCAGGACCTCGTCCATGGTGCGGATGCCGCTGACGGTCAGGAGCACCATGTCGGGTGCCCGGAACTCGTACAGCAGCTGGCGGCAGCGCCCGCACGGCATGAGCGTGTTGCCGTCGCCGTCCACGCAGCTGAAGGCCCGGATACGGCCGCCGCCGCTCATGGCGAGCGCGCTGACGAGGGCGCACTCGGCGCACAACGTCAGCCCGTAGGAGGCGTTCTCCACGTTGCAGCCGGAGATGATCCGGCCGTCGTCGAGCAGTGCCGCCGCGCCCACGGGGAACTTCGAGTACGGGACGTAGGCGTGCCGCATGGCCTCGGTGGCCGTGGCGGTGAGGCGCTCCCAGGGGATCTCCGTGTCGGTCATGTCGGGTTCTCCTAGCCCTTGATGTAGGGGATGCCGCTGGCTCCCGGCGCCCTCGAGCGGCCCACGAGGCCGGCGACGGCGAAGACCGTCACCACGTAGGGCAGCATGCGCAGGAACTGGTCCGGCACCGGGGTGCCGAGCAGGCTCAGGACGTTGGACAGGTTGGTCGCGAAGCCGAAGAGCAGGGCGGCGAAGAACGCGCCGATCGGGTTCCAGCGGCCGAAGATGAGCGCGGCGAGGGCGATGTAGCCCTGGCCCGCCGTCATGTCGCGGCCGAAGCCGGAGACGGCGACGAGCGTGAAGAAGGATCCTCCGACACCCGCCACGACACCGGCGAGCAGCACGTTCAGGAAACGCATCCGGTTGACGTTGACCCCGAGGGTGTCGGCGGCTTTGGGGTGTTCACCGACCGCGCGGGTGCGCAGGCCCCAGCGCGAGTGATACAGCGCCACGTAGACGACGGCGACCGCGATGTACATGAGGTAGCCGACGATGGTCTGCTGGAAGAGGATCGGGCCGATCACGGGGATGTCCGCGAGCAGCGGGATGTCGATCACGGGCAGGCGCGGGGGCGAGTTCCACCGCTCCGAGTCCTCGCTGAGGACGGCGGAGAACAGGAACCCGGTGAGCCCGGAGACGAGCACGTTCAGCACGACGCCGACGATCACCTGGTTCACGACGTACCGGATGCTGAAGACGGCCAGGACCAGCGACACGAGGACGCCGGCGACGGCCGCGGCGAGGAGGCCGACGAACGCGCTGCCGGAGAGCGACGCGGCGACGGCGGCCGCGAAGGCACCGAACAGCAGCTGGCCCTCGATGGCGATGTTGACGACGCCGGACCGCTCGCAGAGGACGCCGGAGAGCGAGCCGAAGATCAGCGGCACCGCGAGGGTCACCGACCCCGCCAGGAGCCCGTACAGGGCGACGTTCGGCGTGCGGGCGCTGCCCACGACCCAGGTCAGGAAGGCGACGAGGAACAGCACGGCGAAGACGGCCAGCACCCAGGTGGGGATCTTCCGTCCTGACCGCGTGCGGAGGATCGCGAGGACCGCGAGGGCGAGCATCGCGAGGGCCGCGATCCACCCGATCACGGGCGCGGACACGACGATCGAGGGCAGGACGATCGGGTCGTTCTCCTCCGACAGCCGGAACGTGACGTCGTTGCCCGGCGCGCCGAGGGCGAAAACCAGGAGGGCGAACAGCGCGACGACGGAGAGGATGATCGGGTTCTTCCAGCTGCGCACGCCGGCGTCACCGGTGCCGCGGGCGGGATTGCTGCTCTGGTCGCGAGCTGTGGTTGCTGTGCTCATGCTGCTGCTCCGGTCGAGGCTGGCGTGCGGGTCGTGGAGCCGCCCTTGCCGGCGCGCGGGGCGCCGGGTGCGGGGAGGCGGAACAGCGCGCGCACGAGGGGCGGCGCTGCGATGAAGAGGACGATGAGCGACTGCACCACGAGGACGATGTCGATGCTCGTCCCGGTGGAGGCCTGCATCGCGACTCCCCCGGCGCGGAACGCACCGAAGAGGATGCCCGCGGCGAAGGTGCCCCACGGCGACGAGCGGCCGAGAAGCGCGACGGTGATCGCGTCGAAGCCGAAGCTCGCGGCGACACCCGAGGTCAGGACCTTCTCCGTGCCCGACACCTGCGCCACGCCGGCGAGCCCGGCGAGGGCTCCGGCGATGGCCATGGCGAGGATGTAGCCCTTGCTGACGTTGACGCCTGCGGTGCGGGCGGCGCTCGCGTTGGCGCCGACGGCCCGCAGCTCGAAGCCGACGGTCGAGCGGTTCAGGAGCCACCACACGAAGACGGTGGCCAGCACGGCGACGACGAAGCCCCAGTGCAGGCGGAAGGCCGGGCCCAGCAGCGGCGGGTACAGCGCCGTCGCGTCGAGCTGGGGACTGATGGGGTTCGTGGATCCCGGCCGCTGGAACGCGGGGGTGCTGAGGAAGTAGAGCACCAGGTTCGTCGCGATGTAGTTGAACATGATGGTGAGGATGACCTCATGGGCGCCGGTGCGGGCCTTGAGGAGTCCCACGAGCCCGGCCCAGACGGCGCCGCCGACCATGCCCGCGAGGATCACGAGCAGCAGGTGGATGCCGGCCGGCAGGTGCAGGGTGAAGCCGATCCAGCCGGCGAACGTGGCGCCGATCAGGATCTGCCCCTGCGCGCCGATGTTGAAGAGTCCGGCCCGGAAGGCCAGGGCCACGCCGAGACCCGCGCAGATCAGCGGCGTCGCGACGGTCAGGGTCTGGGTCAGCGGGTAGACGACCCGGGTGAAGGTCTCCCCCTCGAGGTTGAGCACCGAGCCCTGGAACAGCGCCAGGTAGGCGCCGGACGCCGCGGTCCACGCCGCGGCCAGGGTGTCCTGGGGGCGGCTGAAGAAGTACGTGGACGCGCGTGCCACGTTCTGGTCCGTCACGGCGATGAGCAGGCCGCCGAGGATCAGGGAGAGCACCACGGACAGGAACGCGACGAGCGCGTTCCCCGTCATGATGCGCTGCAGGAGGGTCGAGTCCGGGGCGGGGCCGGTACCGAGGGCCGCGGCGGTCCCGGGCACGACCGGCGGCGGCAGCTCCCCTCCGGCGGTCTCGGCGGCGTTCTCGAGGCGCACCTCCTCCTGGCGGGCGGCGTCCTTCGCTTCCCGGCGTGTGTACGGTGCGCCGTCGCCGGTCGCCGGGGCTACCAGCCTGTCGTCCTGCGGGGTCACAGGTTTCCTCCTTGAACGTGGTGTGCCTGGGCCAGCGCCTCGTCGGCGGGCATGCCGGCCATCATGAGGCCGAGGACGTCGCGCGAGACCGCGCCGGGGACGATGCCCATGAGGCGGCCCCGGTACAGCACCGCGATGCGGTCCGCGAGCTCCAGGACCTCGTCGAGCTCCGTGGAGACGATGATGACCGGCGTGCCGCCGTCGCGCTCCGCGACGATGCGGCGGTGCAGGAACTCGATGGATCCGACGTCGACGCCGCGGGTGGGCTGCGAGGCGATGAACAGTTTGAGTGGCCGCGAGAACTCGCGGGCCATGACGACCTTCTGCTGGTTGCCGCCGGACAGGGTGCCCGCGGCGGCCGACGCCGACTGCGTGCGGACGTCGTACTCGGCGATCTTCTCGTTCGCGTTCTGCTCGATGGCCGACGGCGACATGGACAGGCCCTTCGCGAAGGGGGCGTCGTCGTACCGGTTGAGGATGAGGTTCTCGGCCACGGAGAACGTGCCCACGAGCCCCTCGACGCTGCGGTCCTCGGGGACGAACCCGACGCCGGCGCGGATGATGTCCTTGACGCTGCGGCCGACGAGTTCGTTCCCGCCGAGCGTGATGGATCCCGTGACGTGGTCCTGCAGGCCCATGATCGCCTCGGTGAGCTCGGTCTGGCCGTTGCCCTGCACGCCGGCGACCGCGAGGATCTCACCCTCCGCGACATCGAAGCTGAGGCCGTCGACGACGCGCTGGCCGTTGGCGGCCTGGACCGTGAGGTCGCGGACCCGGAAGGTCACCTCGCCCGGGGTGGCGGGCTCCTTGTCGAGCGTCAGGCTGACGGACCGCCCGACCATGAGGGACGCGAGCTCCGTGGTGGGGGCGCTCGGGTCGGCCGTCCCGACCACCTTGCCGCGGCGGACCACGGTGATGACGTCGGACACGGCCTTGACCTCGCGCAGCTTGTGCGAGATGAAGACGATCGACTTCCCGTCCGCCTTCAGCTGCGCCATGATGCCGAGCAGCTCGTCGGTCTCCTTGGGCGTCAGGACGGCGGTCGGTTCGTCGAGGATCAGCACCTCGGCGTCGCGGACGAGGGCCTTGATGATCTCGACGCGCTGCTGCACGCCGACCGGGAGGTCCTCGACCACGGCATCGGGATCGACGTCGAACCCGTACTGGTCGGAGATCTGCCGGATGCGCGTGCGTGTCTCCTGCAGGTTGAGCATGCCGCCGGCCTTCGTGGCCTCGTTGCCGAGCGCGACGTTCTCCGCGACGGTGAAGACCGGCACGAGCATGAAGTGCTGGTGCACCATGCCGATGCCGGCGGCCATGGCGTCACCGGGGCCCTTGAAGGTGACGGGCCTGTCGTCGACGCGGATCTCCCCCTCGGTGGGGTCGTAGAGACCGTAGAGCACATTCATGAGGGTGGACTTGCCGGCCCCGTTCTCGCCGAGCAGGCTGTGCACCTGTCCGGGTTCCACGACGAGGTCGATGGAGTCGTTGGCCACGAGCGATCCGAAGCGCTTCGTGATGCCGATCAGTTCGAGTTTCACAACTCAACCAGCCTGTTCTGTTGTGGTGTCTTCATGGCGGGGGCGTGCGGAAGCCATCGGAAAGGATACCGGGTGCGGCTCCGCGGCACGCGGGACCAACGCAGACCGCCTTCCTCCCTGCGGGGATCCGCAGGGAGGAAGGCGGCGTGGATGCGGTGCTGGTGCTACTGGGGGCTGGCGGCCGAGTCGACCGTGATGTCGCCCGAGATGATCTGTTCCTTCAGCTCGTCGAGCTTGGTCTGCAGATCGGCGGGGACGTTGGCCTCCTGGTCGTGGAACGGCGCGAGCGCCACTCCGCCGTTCTCCAGCGTGCCCACGTACGGGGTGTTGTCGAAGTTGCCCTCGACGTCGGTGCTGATGACGTCCTCGACGGCGTCGCCCATGAGCTTCATGACCGAGGTGAGGATGAACTCCTCGCCCTTGCCCGCGGTCTCGTAGCCGTCGGAGTCGACCCAGATCGCCTTGACGTCCTTGCCCGCACCGTTCGCCTCGATGACGGCGTCGAGCGTGCCCGAGCCGACCGGACCCGCGACCGGCATGATGATGTCGGCGCCCTCGTTGATGAAGTTCTGGGTGTTGGTCTTGCCGGCGGCCGCGTCCTCGAAGTTGCCGACGAAGGTGCCGTTCTGGCTCTCCTTGTCCCAGCCGAGGAGCTGCACGTCGCCGCCCGTCTCCTCGTTGAAGTAGTCGACGCCCTCGGCGAAGCCGTCCATGAAGATGGTCACCGTGGGGATGTTGATGCCGCCGTAGGTGGCCACCTTGCCGGACTCGCTCGTCGCGGCCGCCGCGTACCCGGCCAGGAAGGCCGCCTGCGCCGTGTCGTAGATGATCGGCTTGACGTTCGGCAGGTCGATCGAGTTGTCGTCGACGATCGCGAAGTTCGAGTCGACGTTGGCCTCCGCCGCGGCCTTCGTGGTGTCGGCGAGCAGGAAGCCCACGGTGACCGTGAGGTTGCAGCCGGCCTGGACCATCTGGTCGACGTTCGGGCCGAAGTCGGTCTCGGCCTGCGACTCGGCCTGGTTGATCTTGATGCCCAGGTCGGTCTCCGCCTTCTTCAGTCCCTCGTAGCTGGACTGGTTGAAGGAGCGGTCGTCGAATCCGCCGGAGTCGGAGACGATGCAGCCGAGGTAGTCGGTGTTCGCCTCGGCGCTGGCGCCGCCGCCGGACGACTCCTCGGCCGGCGGCGTACCGCAGCCGGAGAGGACGAGGGCCGATACGCCGAGAACGGCGGCGGACAGGCCGGTTCCGCGCGAAAACTTGCGCAGTGAGTTCTTCAAAATGCCTCCAGGAGAGAAATGCGCCACGGGACGAGTACCAGTGAGTGACCATCCCGGGTCTCATGCGATCCGGGGCTCTGTTATCACTGGAAGACCGTGGCGCCGCGACACCGTCGGTGCAGCACGTATGCGAACATCCTAAGGGCCAAGTGACGGAGAGCACTACACGGGCGGGCCGGCGCCGGGGATCGTTCGGGTTTCGTTATGCACGGCGCGCCCGGCCCCCGAAGGAAGGGGGCCGGGACCTCAGACGTCCTCGCCGAACACGACCTGGAGCGCGGCCGCGGCCATCACGCGGATGCCGCAGCCGATGGCCCGCTCGTCGGGTGCGTAGTCGCCCCGGTGCAGGTCGAACGTCTCGCCGCCCGGTGTCCTCGTCCCGAGCCGCATCATGGCGCCGGGGACCTCCTGCGTCATCCACGCGAAGTCCTCGCCGCCCATCGACTGCGGCGTCAGGACGACGGCGTGGGAGCCGAGTTCGGCGCGTGCCGCGGCCTCCAGGATCCCGGTCTCGAGCTCCTGGTTCACCACCGGCGGCACCCCGCGGATGTGCTCGAGCTTCACGTCCACGCCGAACGGGGCCGCCACCTCGCGCACGGCCCGGTCGAGCATCTCGCCCGCCGAGTGCCAGGCCTCGCCCTCGAGGCAGCGGAGGGTGCCGGACATGAAGCCGTGGGCCGGGATGGCGTTGGGTGCGGAGCCCGCGTGGATCTGCCCCCAGACCACGGACACCGCGCTGCGGACGTCGATCCGCCGCGACAGGACGGCGGGCACGTTCACGGCGATGGAGGCGAGCGCGAAGACGAGGTCCTCGGTCAGGTGGGGGCGGGACGTGTGGCCGCCCCTGCCGCTGAGCTCCACCCGGATGGTGTCGGACGCGGACGTGATGGCCCCGATCCGCGTGCCCACCAGGCCGACGTCGATCCTCGGGTCGCAGTGCAGCGCCAGGATGCGCGGGACGCCGATGAGGACCCCCTGGGCGATCACGTCCAGCGCGCCGCCGGGCATCAGCTCCTCCGCGGGCTGGAAGATGATCCTCACGGTGCCGGGCAGCGCGGCCTCCGCGTCGAGGTCGGCGAGGACGAGGGCGACGCCGAGCATGACGGTGGTGTGGATGTCGTGCCCGCAGGCGTGCGTGACCCCCGTGGACGCGGACTCGAAGTCGAGGCCCGTCTCCTCGATGATCGGCAGGGCGTCGATGTCCGCGCGCAGCGCCAGGCGGATCGGCCCCCGGCCGACGTCGACGAACGCGCCGGTGCCCTCGAGGCGCTGGGGTTCGAGCCCCGCCTGCTCGAGCCGGGCGACGAGGACGTCCGTGGTGCGGTGCTCCTTGTAGGACAGTTCCGGGTGGCGGTGCAGATCGCGGCGGACCTGGACGAGCTCGTCGAGGAGCTGCCCGAGGGAGGCTCCTACCCGGGAGGTCGGCGGACTCTGCGTGATGAACGTTTCCACTCCCTCAGCCTACCGACCGGCGGGCGGGCGGCCCCACCCGGGTTCCGGGTCGCGTCGGAGTTCGACAGATCGCCCTCCTGCAGGGCCCCCGCCCTACAGGACGTCGGTGTCGCCGCTGGCGCGCAGCCGCTCGACGGCCTTCTTGACCTCCTGGGCGTGCTCCTTCGTGGTGACGAGCAGCGCGTCGGGGGTGTCCACGATGACGACGTCGTCGATCCCGATCAGCGCGATCACGCGCTTGGTGTCGGACACCACGATGCCGGAGGCGTTCTCGGAGAAGACGCGCGCGCCCTCCCCCATCACGGTGAGCTCGCTGTTCTCGTCCGCGGGATTCAGCCGGCCGATCGCGGCGAAGTCGCCGACGTCGTCCCAGTTGAACTCGCCGGGGATCATGGCGACGTCGCCCGCGGCGGCGGCGGGCTCGGCGACGGCGTAGTCGATGGCGATCTTCGGGAGGGTCGGCCAGACGCGGCGGGCCACCTCGACGCGCTGCGGCGTGTCCCACGCCTCGGCGATCTCCATCAGGCCGGCATAGAGGGTGGGCTCGTTGGCGGACAGGTGCTTGAGCATCAAATCCACCGGCGCCACGAACATGCCCGCGTTCCACGAGTAGTTGCCGCTCTCGATGTACCCGTCGGCGACCTCCTGCGAAGGCTTCTCGACGAACTCGATGACGGCGCGGGCGCTCGGCGCACCCGCGGCCGCGAGCGGCTCCCCGGCACGGATGTAGCCGAACCCGGTGGAGGCGTGGGTCGGCTTGATGCCGATCGTGACGATGTACCCCCGGGCCGCCGTGTGGATGGCCTCGCGGACGGCGTCCTGGAAGACCTCCACCGGCGCGATGACCTGGTCCGCGGCGAACGATCCCATGATGATGCCCGGGTCCCGCTGGTGGAGGATCGCGGCGGCCAGCCCGATCGCGGCGCCGGAATCCTTCGGCTCCGACTCGAGGACGAGGTTCATGTCCTCGATCTCGGGCAGCTGCGCGAGGACGGCCCCCCGGTGCACGATCCCGGTGACCACCATGATGCGGCCGTCGCACAGGGGGCGGAGGCGGTCGTAGGTGGCGCGGATCAGGGTGCTTCCGGAACCGGTGAGGTCATGCAGGAACTTCGGCGCGGCGGCCCGGGAGAGGGGCCACAGGCGCGTGCCGGTGCCTCCCGCGGGAATGACGCCGTGGAAGCGGTCCAGCGCGTTGTCAGGGGTCTGGGCAGCGGCCCTCTCGGTATTCATCGCTTCCACGGTAACCGACATGCACCGGCGGGCCCGGCCGTGTGGCGCCGCAGGTTCCGCCCCGGTGTTAACAAGGTCACAGGTGAGGGACACCTAAATTGAACCGGGACTGTCACCGGCCTAGATTATTCTTATCTGAAGAGTGCTGTCGCACCGGCGTAATCCCTGCGTATATCGCGCTAACGCCCATGCGATGCAGGGAGGTAATTTCAATGCCGAAGACACTGACACCAGCAGGCACCCTCTACCGTGGCCGGGAAGGCCAATGGTCCTGGGTGGCCCACCGCATCACCGGGGTCGTGATTTTCTTCTTCCTCCTCGTGCACGTGCTGGACACGTCGCTCGTCCGCGTGTCGCCCGAAGCGTATGACGCGGTCATCGCCTCCTACAAGAACCCGATCATGGGCCTCGGGGAACTGGGTCTCGTCGCGGCCATCGTGTTCCACGCCTTCAACGGCATCCGGCTCATCCTCGTGGACTTCTGGAAGCAGGGCCCCAAGTACCACCGCCAGATGCTCTGGGGCGTCGTCGGCCTCTGGGCCCTCGTCATGATCGCCTTCTCGATCCGCCATCTCACGCACGTCTTCGGAGGTTAGTACCCATGGCTACCCCAATCATCGAAAGCCCCCGCTCCGGACGCGTCGCACCCGGGTACTCGCGGACCACCCCGTCGCGCAGCAACTTCGAGATGATCGCGTGGCTGTTCATGCGGATCTCGGGCGCCATCCTCGTCGTGCTGATCTTCGTCCACCTGTACGTGAACCTCGTGGCCGGTGACGGCATCAGCGGCATCGACTTCGGCTTCGTGGCCGGCAAGTGGGCCAGCCCCTTCTGGCAGATCTGGGATCTGACGATGCTGTGGCTGGCCATGCTGCACGGCACCAACGGCATCCGCGTCATCATCAACGACTACGCGGACAAGAACAGCACGCGGATGTGGCTCAAGGGGGTCCTCTACACGTCGACCGTCGTGATCGTCGTCCTCGGCACCCTGGTGATCTTCACCTTCGATCCCTGCCCCGTGATCGACGGCGTGGCCCACGTCGCGGACTACTGCCCGACGCCGTAGCGCCGGCGCAGTAGCACCCACTCCGCAGCATCCGCTCGGTAGTACCTGCCGGTCCCCGGCAGCCCCCGCAGGGCGGGCCCGCCATCGTGCCCGCCCCGCCCGGTTCCAACAGAAAGAGCGACCAGCATGCAGGTCCACAAGTACGACGTCGTCATCGTCGGCGCCGGTGGCGCAGGGATGCGCGCAGCCATCGAGTCGGGGCAGCGAGCCCGCACGGCCGTCCTGACGAAGCTCTACCCCACCCGCTCCCACACGGGTGCCGCGCAGGGCGGCATGTGCGCGGCCCTCGCCAACGTCGAAGAGGACAACTGGGAGTGGCACACCTTCGACACCGTCAAGGGCGGCGACTACCTCGTCGACCAGGACGCGGCCGAGGTCATGGCCAAGGAGGCCATCGAGGCGGTCCTCGACCTCGAGAAGATGGGACTGCCCTTCAACCGCACCCCCGAGGGTCGCATCGACCAGCGCCGCTTCGGCGGCCACACCCGCGACCACGGCAAGGCACCCGTCCGCAGGTCCTGCTACGCCGCGGACCGCACCGGGCACATGATCCTGCAGACGCTGTACCAGAACTGCGTCAAGCACAACGTCGAGTTCTACAACGAGTACTACGTGCTGGACCTGCTCATGGTCGACCAGGAGGTGACGGTCGACGGCGTGACCCGCATCGAGAAGCGCGTGGCGGGCGTCGTCTCCTACGACCTGGCGTCGGGAGAGCTGCACATCTTCCAGGCGAAGTCGATCGTCTTCGCCTCCGGCGGCGTCGGCAAGGTCTACAAGACCACCTCGAACGCCCACACCCTGACCGGCGACGGCATGGGCATCGCGTTCCGCCGCGGCATCCCCCTCGAGGACATGGAGTTCTTCCAGTTCCATCCGACCGGCCTCGCCGGGCTCGGGATCCTCCTGTCCGAGGCGGCCCGCGGTGAGGGTGCGATCCTCCGCAACTCGGAGGGAGAGCGCTTCATGGAGCGCTACGCCCCCACCATCAAGGACCTCGCCCCCCGCGACATCGTCGCGCGGTCCATGGCCAACGAGGTGCGCGAGGGCCGTGGCGCCGGCCCGAACAAGGACTACGTCCTCCTGGACCTCACCCACCTGGAGCCCGCGCACATCGACGCGAAGCTCCCCGACATCACCGAGTTCGCCCGCACCTACCTCGGTGTGGAGCCCTACACGGAACCGGTCCCGGTCTTCCCCACGGCGCACTACGCCATGGGCGGTATCCCGACCAACATCAAGGCCGAGGTACTGGCGGACAACGACACGGTGGTCCCCGGGCTGTACGCGGCCGGCGAGGTCGCCTGCGTGTCCGTCCACGGGTCCAACCGGCTCGGGACGAACTCGCTGCTCGACATCAACGTGTTCGGCAAGCGTGCCGGCATCGCGGCCGCCGAGTACGCCCTCACCGCCGATTTCGTGGAGATCCCCGAGAACCCGACGGTCGAGACCGAGGAACTCCTCAACCGGGCACGCAGCTCCGAGGGCGGGGAGCGCGTCGCGCTGATCCGCAAGGAACTGCAGGACATCATGGACGCCAATGTCCAGGTGTTCCGTACCGAGGAGACCCTGCTCGAGGCGCTCCGCGTCATCGATACGCTGGAGGAGCGCTACACGCGCATCACCGTGCAGGACAAGGGCAAGCGGTTCAACCTGGACCTGCTCGAAGCCGTGGAGCTCGGGTTCCTCCTCGACATGGCGAAGGTCATGACCGCGGCGGCGCTGCATCGGAAGGAATCCCGCGGCGGACACTTCCGCGAGGACTATCCTGAACGTGACGACGAGAACTTCATGACCCATTCCATGGCCTACAAGGACCCGAGCGCCACGGCAACCAGTGGCGTCCGCCTTGAGACCAAACCGGTGATCTTCACCCGATACCAGCCCATGGAGCGAAAGTACTGATGAGCACCGAAACGATGGAAAAGGAGCCGGCCTCCAAGGTCGAGCTCGCGCCCGGCGTCGGCGGTGGCGGAGAGATCCCCACGTTCGACATCACCCTCAAGGTGCGCCGCTACGACCCGGAGGTCTCGGACGAGGCGCACTGGGACGAATGGCAGCTGACCATGTACGGCACGGACCGCGTGCTGGACGCCCTGCACAAGGTCAAGTGGGAGCACGACGGCTCGGTGTCGTTCCGGCGCTCCTGCGCGCACGGCGTGTGCGGCTCGGACGCGATGCGGATCAACGGCCGCAACCGGCTCGCCTGCAAGACCCTGCTGAAGGACCTCGACACGTCCAAGCCCATCCTCGTGGAGCCCATCAAGGGCCTGCCGGTGGAGAAGGACCTGATCGTCGACATGGAGCCGTTCTTCCAGTCCTACCGGGAGATCATGCCGTTCCTGGTCAGCAAGGGCCACGAGCCCGCGAAGGAGCGCCTGCAGTCCGCCGAGGAGCGCGACCGCTACGACGACACCACCAAGTGCATCCTCTGCGCGGCGTGCACATCCTCGTGCCCCGTGTTCTGGACCGACGGGCAGTACTTCGGCCCGGCGGCGATCGTGAACGCGCACCGCTTCATCTTCGACTCGCGGGACGACGCCGGGGACATGCGCCTCGAGATCCTGAACGACAAGGAAGGTGTCTGGCGCTGCCGGACCACCTTCAACTGCTCGGAGGCCTGCCCCCGCGGCATCCAGGTCACGAAGGCCATCTCCGAGGTCAAGCAGGCGATCCTGACCCGCAAGATCTGACCGGCACGACGAACTGCCGCCGGTGCTACCGGCGCGAGAAGGGCGGCCCGCCATTCCGGGGGCCGCCCTTCTCCGCGCCCAGGGGGCATCGACGGCAGGTCAGGGGCCGGTCGTCCGCTGCGCGCGGCCCTTCCGGCGGCTGCGCTGCCACAGGGTCCCGGCCTTCGCCTGAAGGTCGCGATCGGAGGCGACGCCGGCGTCCGCCGTCCCGATGGCGCACCAGGCGGTGGCCAGCAGGTAGACCTGGCTGAGCAGGAAGAACCAGATGAACAGCGCGAGGATCACCGCGAAGGACAGCAGGAGCGGGTTGTTGCCGAAGCCGGCCAGGATCTGCGCCGAGAACGTACGGAGCAGCGTGGTGCCCAGCCCGGCGATGATCGCGCCCTGGAACAGGATCCGCCGCGGCATCTCGATGGCCGAGGTCGTGCGGAACAGGACCACGGCCACGAGGATGTCCAGCAGGATCATCGCCGCGAAGCCTGCCGCCTGCGTCAGGATCTGGCTCGCGGCGTTCAGCTGCAGGACGGTGAGGAGCGCCCCGACGGTGTTGTTGGCGATCACCCCGAGTGCGGTCGTCACCACCATGATGACCCCGAGCAGCGCGAGCGTCCCGAGGTCCTTGACCCAGAGGACCACAGGCGGGACCGCGACGGGCTGCAGAGCGAAGATGCCGCGCATGGCCTGCCTCATGCCACCGATCCACCCGAGCGCGGTCACGACCATCACCGCCGACGAGACGACGATCGCCCAGCCGAGCCCGCTGGTGACCTCGAAGAGCCGCTCGGCGGTCACCAGGCCGTTCTCGCCGCCCTCCTCGCCGATGAGCCCGGGCACCGCCCGGTCGATGGCGTCGACCGCGAGTTGGCGCAGGTCGACGTCGCCCGCGATGACGATGCCGAGGGCGGCGAACGCGACGACGAGGAGCGCGGCGATGGCGAAGAACAGGCGGTAGGCCAGTCCCGCGGCCATGAGGGGCCCGCGCCGCTCGTTGTACAGCAGGACCACACGGACGACGCGCAGCGTGAAGAACCGGCACAGGAACAGATCGACCCGCGCCAGGAGGAGCTCGGTACCCCCGACCCCGGAACGGGTCAGCCGGCCGACCTTGACCTGCGCCTCGATGGCCCTGCGCTGCAGGTCGGGCAGGTTCGCCGGCGACGGCTGCTCAACCCGCGGCGGCTTCGGAGCTGTCAGCGTCCTCGCCAAAGCGCAGCTCCTCCCTGAGTTTCCACAAGCCGGACGGCACGTGTTCGTACAGTCCCATGGTCCGTACCTCGAAGGACGCCTCGAACCCGTGGAGCACGTCGGCGGCGGCGTCCAGCCCGGCCTCCGAGACGTCGTGCGCCACCGTGACGTGCGGGTGGAAGGGGAACTCGAGGTCGCGGTCCAGCGGTCCGGCCTGGAGTCTCGCATGCAGCTCCACGCACTCGTCGAAGCCCTCCACGAGGTTCAGGAACACCACCGGCGAGACCGGCCGGAAGGATCCGGTACCGCGCAGCCGCACCGTGAAGGGACGCTGCCGGCGCGCCACGGCCCGCACGTGCTCGATGGTCTCCTCCCAGTCGGTCGCCGGGGTGGTGGTGATGAGCGTGATGTGGGGCGGCACGACCGCCGCCATGGGATCGCCGAAGGACGCCCGCCAGGACTCCAGGTCGCCGGCGAGCGGTTCGGGGATGGGGATGGTGACACCCACGCAGCTACCGCTGGGTCGGGGGCGGGTCAGGGCCGTCACCGCTCCGTGGGGCTGCCCGGTCGAGGTGCACATGGATCAGAGGGCCCCCGCGCCGGGGAGGAAACCCACCCTGGCGTAGACGTCCGCGAGCGTGGGGGCGGCGAGTTCGCGCGCCTTCGCGGCGCCCTTCGCCAGCAGACGGTCGAGTTCGGCGGGGTCGGACAGCAACTCCTCGGCGCGCGTCCGCACGGGCGTGAGGGCCTCGACGACGACCTCCGCCAGGTCCACCTTGAGGTGCCCGTACATGCGCCCCTCGTACTCGGCCTCGAGGTCCGCGAGGGTGCGGCCGGACAGGGCCGAGTAGATGGTCAGCAGGTTCGAGATCCCCGGCTTCTCCGCCGGGTCGAACCGGATCTCGGTGCCGGCGTCGGTGACGGCGGACCGGATGCGCTTGGCCGTGGTCTTCGGGTCGTCGAGCAGGTTCACGAGACCGGCAGGCGACGGACCGGACTTGGACATCTTCGCCGTCGGGTTCTGCAGGTCGTAGATCTTCGCCGATTCCTTCTGGATGAACGGCTTCGGGAGCACGAACGTCTCGCCGTACCGCGTGTTGAACCGCTGTGCCAGGTCGCGGCTGAGCTCCACGTGCTGGCGCTGGTCCTCGCCGACGGGGACGCCGTCCGGCTGGTAGAGCAGGATGTCGGCGGCCTGGAGGATCGGGTAGGTGAAGAGGCCGACGCTGGAGAGGTCGGTGCCCTGCTTGGAGGCCTTGTCCTTGAACTGGGTCATGCGGGACGCCTCGCCGAAGCCGGTGAAGCAGTTGAGCACCCAGGCGAGCTGCGCGTGCTCGGGGACGTGGGACTGCACGAAGAGCGTGGCCCGGTCCGGGTCGACGCCCCCGGCGATGTACTGCGCCGCCGTCAACCGGGTGCGCTGCGCCAGTTCCTGCGGGTCCTGGGGGACGGTGATGGCATGGAGGTCGGGGATGAAGAAGACGGCGTCGTAGGTCTCCTGGAGGCGTACCCAGTGGACGAGCGCACCGAGGTAGTTGCCGAGGTGCAGCGAACCCGCGGACGGCTGCATGCCGGAGAGGATGCGCTGGCGCCGGCCGGTGGCCGATGCGGGCGGGGGAAGAGTCATGGGGGGCTGTCCTGGGTCCTAGATCTGGTAGTCGACGACGAGCGGGGCGTGGTCCGAGAACCTCGTGTCCCAGCTCGGCGCCCTGTCGACCTCGGCGGTCACGGCGCTCTTCGCCAGGGCCTGCGTGGCCAGCTGGTAGTCGATGCGCCAGCCCGTGTCGTTGTCGAAGGCCTTGCCCCGCCAGGACCACCACGTGTACGGCCCGTCGACGTCCCCCGCGAGAAGCCGGGCGACGTCGAGGAAACCGCACTCGTCGGAGAGGAAGCGGTCGAAGTAGGCGCGTTCCTCGGGGAGGAAGCCGGCCTTCGTGAGGTTGCCCTTCCAGTTCCTGATGTCGAGCCGGGTGTGGCCGACGTTGAGGTCGCCCATGACCACGGCGTGGTCGGCGCCGTCCCTGAGCCCGGGCAGCCGGGCCGTCATCGCGTCGAGGAAGCGGAACTTGTCGTCCTGCTTCTGCGTACCGACCTCGCCGGAGTGGACGTAGGCGCTGACCACGGTGAGGCCGGCGCCGTCGACGTCGAAGTCCGCCTCGACCCACCGGCCGGCGGTGTCGAAGTAGCTGTCGCCGATGGAGGTCCGCGTCGCGACGGGTGCCTTGCGCGAGGCGATGGCCACGCCGGCCCGCCCCTTGGCCTCGGCCTCGGTGTGGAGGATGTGCCAGTCCTCTCCGAGGAGGCTGCGGACGACGGCGTCGGGCGCGCGGACCTCTTGCAGGCAGAGGATGTCGATGGCACGCCCGTCCAGCCACTCCTGCATGCCGCGCTTGTAGGCGGCGCGGATCCCGTTGACGTTCACGGAGGCGATGCGCAGGCTCTCCTGCGGAGGATTCGGTGCCGGATTCACCCGATCAACCTTACCCCGGAGGGTATCCCCCGGACCTCCCGGCGAGACGCCGCTCACTCGACGACTGTCCCCTCGACAGGACCCTCGGTCGACCCCTTCATGAGGGAGCGGGCGTTGTGCGAGGTGATCTCGATCGTCTCGAGTGCGCGCTCGACCATCCCCTCGTCCCTGCCGAGATATTCGCGGACGACCCCGACCTGCACCTGCACGATCTTGAAGCTGTGGTCGAGTTTCAGGTCCCGTGCGCGGTCGGCTGCGGCGGGACCGGCGGGTGACTGACCGGCCGGCCCGAAGGCGGCATGGCCCTGCAGGCGCACCGCCGCCTTCCGCGCCGCCGAGCGTAGGCTGAGGACCACGAAGCTGAAGATCAGGAGCCACCCCAGCGAGATGATCACCACCAGCCAGCCGATGACGTCGTTCTGGTTCGCCGCGAAGACCACGGCGACCAGGAACACGACCAGCATCACGGCCATCCCCGCGCTCCCCATGCGCATGCTCACCGCCCGGCCAGCCGGTCGGTCATTGCTCCCTAGTGTCTGCATGGGATCCATTCTTCCGTATACCCGGGCCCTCCCCCGTGCCTTCCACCGCTGGCGAACTGTCAGGATTCTCGAAGTTCTCTCCCAACTCCGCCCATCCGTGATGCCCATCACCGCGAAGTACTGACATGCGCGCCCCACAGCGCGCCTCACTCGCACTACGGAGGAACTACCCATGAACAAGAAGATGCGTTTCCTGGCAGTACCCGCCCTGGCCATCAGCGCCGTCGCCCTGGCCGGCTCCCCCGCGATGGCGGCCGACGCCAGCTACTCCTCGACCCTCGGTCAGCTGAACGGCACCACGGGCACCGGCACGATCACCGTCGACGTCGTCGGCGACCAGGCCACGGTCAACCTCCAGGTCTCCGGTCTCGCCCAGACCTTCATGGACGCGCCGTACCCGCACGTCCAGCACATCCACGGTGGCGCCAAGGGCGTCTGCCCGACCCCGGCCAACGACGCCAACGGTGACGGCATCGTGAACGTCGCCGAAGGTGCCCCGGGCTACGGTGACATCCAGACGACCCTGACCACCTCCGGTGCCACCACGCCGGCCGAGGGCCTCAACCTGGCACTCGGTGGCCAGGGTGGAACCTACTCCATCCAGCGCACCATCACGCTCGACGCCGCGACCCAGAAGTCCCTCGAGGACGGCGTCGCCGTCGTCGTCGTGCACGGTCTGGATCCCGCGACCGCAGGCGTCCCCGCAGAGGTCTTCAACAGCCCCTCGGAGCTCAACCCGGACCTGCCCCTCGGCGCCACCTCCCCCGCCCTGTGCGGAACCCTCGTCCAGACCCAGATGGGCGCCATGCCGTCCGGTGGAGCTGACACCGGTGTCGCCACCGAGTCCTCCAACTCGACCGGCATGATGGCCCTCGGTGGCGGACTCGTCCTTGCAGCAGCAGCCGGCGGAACCTTCGCCGTCCGCCGCCGCGCAGCGCAGAACGCCTGATCCTGGTCGCTCGTGACCAGTAGAGCAACCGACCACCGCTGGGGCCTGACGGCCCCGGCGGTGGTCGCCCTTTTCCTCCTCGCCGGCTGCGGTTCCGCGGACGGCCCCTCGACGACCGCGCCGTCACCGACCGCGCCGTCACCGGCCGCGACTTCCTCGACCGCGGCACCGAGCGCCGCGCCCTCGGCTGTTCCGTCCGCCGCACCGCCGGCAGCCGCGGCGCCCGCCGCCCCGGCCCAGCCGGCTGTCCTTCCCGCCTCCGCACCGGTGACCCTCGAGATCCCGTCGATCGGTGTGCGGACGGACCTGCTCCGCCTCGGCCTCCGCGAGAACAAGAGCCTTGAGGTGCCGCCCGATGGCCCGGGCGCCCCCGCGAGCTGGTACGACCAGTCCCCCACCCCCGGCGATCGGGGTCCTTCGGTGATGCTCGGCCACGTCAATGCGACCGATGGCGGCAAGGGTGTCTTCGCCGATCTCCGGGCGCTGAAGTCCGGCGACCGGATCAGCGTCGCGCGTGAGGACGGGACGACGGCGGTCTTCGAGTTCCAGCGCGGTGAGGCCTACCAGAAGGACGAGTTCCCGACCGTCACGGTGTACGGCAACACCCCGGGCTCCGAGCTGCGTCTCATCACGTGCGACGGCTACAACCCGGACACCGGCGCTTTCGACGACAACTACGTCGTGTACGCCACCCTCGTCCTCTAGCAGGAAGCCCGGCACCCTGCCCGGCCTGAGGTGATGCTAGGCGGAGGCCGCCCGACGCTCCGCCGCGTCGACGACATTGGTCAGCAGCATCGCCCGGGTCATCGGGCCGACGCCCCCGGGGTTCGGGGACAGCCATGCGGCCACCGACGCCGCCGCGGGGTCGACGTCGCCCGTCAGCCTCGCCTTGCCGGTCGCCGGGTCCTGGACGCGGCTGACCCCGACGTCGAGCACGATCGCACCGGGCTTGAGGTGCTCCGCCGTGATCATGTGCGGGATCCCCGCCGCGGCGACGACGACGTCCGCGCGGCCGAGGTGATCGGCGAGGTCGACGGTGCCGGTGTGCGCGAGCGTCACGGTCGCGTTGACCTGCTTGCGCGTCAGCAGCAGTCCCAGTGGACGCCCGACCGTCACCCCCCGCCCGACCACGAGCACGTCGAGCCCCTTGAGCGCGACGTCGTGCCGGAGCAGGAGCTCCACGATCCCGTGCGGCGTGCACGGCAGCGGCGAGCCCATGGGCGCGTTGACGTTCAGGACCAGCTTCCCCAGGTTGGTGGGGTGCAGGCCGTCGGCGTCCTTCGCCGGGTCGATGCGCTCGAGGATCGCGTTGGTGTTGATGTGCGTGGGCAGGGGGAGCTGCACGATGTAGCCGGTCGTGGCGTCGTCGTCGTTCAGTTCGTCGAGGACTGCCTCGAGCTCCTCCTGCGTGATCGTGTCGGGCAGGTCCCGCCGGATCGAGGTGATCCCGACCTCGGCGCAGTCGCGGTGCTTGCCGGCGACGTAGGAGGAGCTGCCGGGATCGTCCCCCACGAGGACCGTCCCGAGCCCGGGCGTGACGCCGCGCTCGCGCAGCGCCGTCACACGCTCGGCGAGTTCGGCCTTGATCCGGGCTGCGGTCGCCTTGCCGTCAAGGATGCGGGCTGTGGTGCTCATGGGAATCGTCCTCGTCCAGTTGCTCGTCCAGTTACGTGTCCGGCTGCGTGTCCAGTTGCTCGAGCAGGAATGCCTTGCCGCGGTCGCAGCAGCCGGTGAAGCAGCACTCCGGAGCGGGGATGTCGAAGTCCGTCGATGCGGCGGCCTGCGAGGTGAGGGCGCCGGGCGGGAGGTCGACTACCACTCCTCCTGGCCCGGGTAGAGCGGGAAGTCGGCTGCGAGCGCGGATACGCGGGCGCGGAGCGCCTCGACGTCGGGGGCGGGCTTCAGCGCGGCCGCGATGATCTCGCCCACTTCCGTGAACTCGGCGGCTCCGAAGCCTCGGGTGGCGAGCGCGGGGGTGCCGATGCGGAGGCCGGAGGTGACCATCGGCGGGCGGGGGTCGAAGGGGACGGCGTTGCGGTTGACCGTGATGCCGACGGAGTGCAGCACGTCCTCCGCCTGCTGGCCGTCCAGCGACGAGTTGCGCAGGTCCACGAGGACGAGGTGGACGTCGGTGCCGCCGGTGAGCACCGATACCCCGTGCTCGGTGACGTCGGAGGCGGTGAGGCGCTCGGCGATGATGCGCGCACCCTCCATCACGCGGTCCTGGCGTTCCTTGAACTCGGCCGAGCCGGCGATCTTGAAGGCCGTGGCCTTGCCCGCGATGACGTGCATGAGCGGCCCGCCCTGCTGGCCGGGGAAGACGTTCGAGTTGATCTTCTTCGCCCACTCCTGCTTGGCGAGGATCACGCCGGAGCGGGGCCCGGCGAGCGTCTTGTGCACCGTGGAGGTGACGACGTCGGAGTACGGGACGGGGCTGGGGTGCACGCCCGCGGCGACGAGCCCGGCGAAGTGCGCCATGTCGGTCCACAGGAGTGCGCCGACCTCGTCGGCGATGGACCGGAAGGCGGCGAAGTCGAGCTGGCGCGGGTAGGCCGACCAGCCCGCGATGATCACCTGGGGCTTCTCGGCCAGGGCCTGCTCGCGGACACGCTCCATGTCGAGGCGGTGGGTGTCCTCCTCGACGCCGTAGGCCGCGACCTCGTAGAGCTTCCCGGAGAAGTTGAGCTTCATGCCGTGGGTGAGGTGCCCGCCGTGCGCGAGGGACAGGCCCATGATCTTGTCGCCCGGCTTGATCATGGCGGAGAGGGCGGCGGCGTTGGCCTGCGCGCCGGAGTGCGGCTGGACGTTCGCGAACTCCGCCCCGAACAGGGCCTTGACGCGCTCGATGGCGAGGTTCTCCGCCACGTCGACATGCTCGCAGCCGCCGTAGTAGCGGCGGCCGGGGTAGCCCTCGGCGTACTTGTTGGTGAGGACGCTGCCCTGGGCCTCGAGGACCGCGCGGGGCGCGAAGTTCTCGGAGGCGATCATCTCGAGGGTGTCGCGCTGTCGCGCGAGCTCGTCGCGGAGGACGGCGGCGATCTCCGGGTCCACCTCGGACAGGGGCGCGTTGGTGACGGAATCGGCGGCAGCGTGGGACGGGGCCATGGGCGAGGTGGTCATCGGTCGATCCTTCTCTGGGTTCCGCAAGGGGTCAGCGTGTCGCGGACCGGCGGATCGATGTCCGCCCGGCCGCTCATGGAACGTGACCCGCGGCCCAGGCGTGCGATCCGTGGTCTGCACTGGAAGGCCAGGCTCTCCCGGAGGATCCTGGTTCCGCGCCGCTTCCTGGTGGTTGCCCACCCTACGCCAGTCGCGACGCTCCCATGCTAGCTGCACTGCACGCCGCGTCGCCACCGGCGCCCGTGCCGCCCGGAATAGGGCGGAACCGGAGGCGGTTCCCGTCAGGAGACCGGCGTGCCGACGGGCGGGCGCCGCAGCGAGGAGTCGGACGGCATGCGCGGGACGGAGCAGCAGGAAACGGCGGGGTCCCTGGTCCGCCGGGTGCGGGTCGTTGTGATCGGCGCCGGCCAGGCGGGGCTGAGCAGCGCCTACTACCTGGCCCGGCGGGGCCTCGCCCCGCACCGAGACGTCGTGGTCCTCGACGCCAACCCGGCCCCGGGCGGGGCGTGGCTGCACCGCTGGCCCTCCCTGACCTTCGACTCCGCCCATGCGCTGCACAGCCTTCCCGGCTTCCCCCTCGGGACGCCGGATCCGCAGGAGCCGGCCTCCGCCGTCGTGAACCGCTACTACGGGGCGTTCGAGCGCGAGTTCGGCCTGCCGGTGGTCCGGCCGGTCTCCGTGCTCCGCGTCGAGCCCGAAGGACCCGGCAAGGAGGGCCCCCTCAGGATCACGACGACGGGAGGCACATGGATCGCCGACGTCGTCATCAACGCGACGGGCACCTGGGACCGCCCGTACTGGCCCTACTACCGAGGGCGGGACGTGTTCGCCGGACGCCAGCTGCACACGCACGACTTCCGGTCGGCGGCCGAGTTCGCCGGGCAGCGCGTCCTCGTCGTCGGCGGCGGGACCTCCGCCGTGCAGTTCCTGCTGCAGCTGGCGGAGGCCGGTGCGAGGACCGCGTGGTCCACGCGCCGACCGCCATCCTTCACCCGTCGTGCGTTCGACCCCGAGTGGGGTCGGGAGGTCGAGGCGGAGGTCTCCGCGCGGACGAGCGCCGGCCTCCCTCCGGCCAGCGTGGTGTCGGTCACCGGCCTGTCACTCACCCCGCAGTACCAGGCGGGGATCGACGCCGGCATCCTCGTCTCGCGCGGCCCCCTCACCGGGCTGCGCAAGCATTCGGCGGTCTTCGCCGACGGCTCCGAGGACCCCGTCGACGCGGTCCTCTGGGCGACGGGCTTCAGGGCCGCGCTCGACCACCTGGCCCCCCTGCGGCTCCGGGAACCGGGCGGCGGCATCCGGGTCGACGGCGTGCGGGTGGCGAAGGAGCCCCGGCTGCTGCTCGTCGGCTACGGCGCCTCGGCCTCGACGCTCGGTGCATCCAGGGCCGGCCGTGCGGCGGCGATCGCGGCGACGGACGAGCTGCGCGGCCTCGCGCCCGGCCCGGAGGCTACCGGTACGCTGGCTTAGGTGGACTCCCCCGACGCATCTTCCTCGTACTCCCTCACGCTGTCCTGCCCCGACAGGCCCGGGATCGTCCACGGCGTCTCCGGCGCCCTGGTCGGGGTCGGCGCGAACATCACGGAGTCGCAGCAGTACGGCAGCCCGGACACCGGCACCTTCTTCATGCGGGTCGAGCTCACCACGGGCGCGGGCCTGCAGGACCTCCGCGCGGCCCTCGAACCCGTGGCCGCGGGCTTCGGCATGCAGTGGTCGCTCACCGCATCCGCCCGCCGCACCCGGACGCTCATCATGGTCTCGAAGGCTGCGCACTGCCTCAACGACCTCCTGTTCCAGCACCGCTCGGGCACTCTGGCCATCGACATCCCGGTCATCGTGTCCAACCACCGGGACCTCGAGGGACTCGCCGCGTTCTACGGCATCGAGTTCCACCACATCCCCGTCACGCAGGAGACCAAGCAGGACGCCGAGGATGCGCTGCGCGCCCTCATGGACCAGCACGACATCGAGCTGGTGGTCCTCGCCCGCTACATGCAGATCCTCAGCGACGGGCTCTGCGAGGACCTCCGCGGCCGCGCCATCAACATCCACCACTCGTTCCTGCCCTCCTTCAAGGGCGCCCGCCCCTACCACCAGGCCCACGCGCGCGGCGTCAAGCTGATCGGCGCCACCGCACACTACGTCACGGCGGCACTCGACGAGGGCCCGATCATCGAGCAGGAGGTCATCCGCGTCGACCACGCGCGCACCGCCGAGCACCTGGCGTCGATCGGGCGCGAACTCGAGGGACGCGCCCTGGTGCAGGCCGTGCAGTGGCACGCGGAACGGCGCGTACTGCTCGACGGGCGCCGCACGATCGTCTTCAACTGACACCTGCTGGCCTAGGCTGGCGGCATGGCACACCTCATCACGTTCCGCGGGAAGACCCCCGACCTCGGCGCCGCCGCGTTCACCGCCCCCACGGCCTCCCTCATCGGCGAGGTCACCCTCGGAGACTCCGCGAGTGTCTTCTACGGCGCGAGCGTCCGCGCGGACACCGCGCCCATCTCCGTCGGGAACGGCACCAACCTGCAGGACAACGTGGTGGTCCATGCGGACCCCGGCTACCCCGCGCGGATCGGGAACGGCGTCAGCGTCGGGCACGGCGCCGTCGTGCACGGCTGCACCATCGAGGACGACTGCCTGATCGGCATGGGCGCCACGGTCCTGAACGGAGCCGTGATCGGAACCTGCTCCCTGGTCGCGGCGGGCGCCGTCGTCCTCGAGGGCACGGTGGTCCCGCCGCGCTCGCTCGTCGCGGGGGTGCCCGCGAAGGTGCGGCGGGCACTGGACGACGACGAGGTCCAGGGGATCCGCGACAACGCCGATCGGTACACAGCACTCGCGAACGAGCATCGTCAAGCGTTAACTTCTTGACTACAAGGCCGGCCTGGGGCAATCTTGGGATCATGCCCGCAGAAATCCCCTCGACGGCGAGGACACCCCTGAGCGCCGCGCTTCCCAAGCCCGGTTCCCAGTCCGCACTGCGCGAGCAGAACCAGCGGCGTGTCATCGCAGCGCTGATGAGCGGAGGATCGCAGACGCAGGCGGAACTCTCCCGGCAGACCGGGCTGTCCACCGCCACCATCTCCAACATCGTGAAGGTCATGGCCGCCACGGGCATCGTGAACACGGCGCCGACCACGAGCTCGGGGCGCCGGGCGCTCTCCGTGATCCTCAACGACAAGGGCCAGGTCGCGGCGGGCATCGACATCGGCCGGCGCCACCTCCGCGTGGTCCTCGCCAGCCCCAACTACCGGGTCCTCCAGGAGGCCTCGGTCAGCCTCCCGCCAGGACACAGCGCCGTCGAAGGGCTCCGCGCGGCCTCCGACCTCCTCGACGCCCTCCTCGCCAACGGAGGCATCGACCGCCGCGCGCTCCTCGGCGCGGGCATCGGTATCCCCGGGCCCATCGACCGTCGCACCGGGACCGTGGTGCAGGGCGCCATCCTGCCCGAGTGGGTGGGCATCAACATCCACGACACCTTCGGGGAACGGCTGCAGGTCCCGGTCTTCATCGACAACGACGCGAACCTCGGCGCACTCGCCCAGGTGACCTGGGGTCCGCACAGTGCCGTCGAGAACCTGCTGTTCATCAAGGTGGGCTCGGGGATCGGTTCCGGGATGGTCCTCAACGGGTCGCTGTACTACGGGAACGTGGGGGTCACCGGCGAGCTGGGCCACACCACCATCAACGAGCACGGCGTCATCTGCCGGTGCGGTAACCGGGGCTGCCTCGAGACCGTCGCCTCCACCTCGACGATGATCGAACTGCTCAGCCGCGGCAGCACGGAGACCGTCGACACGCAGCGCATCATCGAGTGGGCGCTGGCCGGCGACACCGCCGCCCTCCGCGTCATCGACGACGCCGGCGCGGCCATCGGGCGGGCCCTGGCCCACGTCGCGAACATGATCAACCCCGAGACCATCGTCATCGGCGGGCCGCTGACGAGTCTCGGCGACATCCTCCTCGAGCCGGTCCGGCGCGGCCTGGCCCGCCACGCGGTCCCCATCATCGGCGAGACCACCGGCGTCTGCATGTCCTCCCTCGGCGACCGCGCGGAGGCGCTCGGCGGTGCCGCCGTCGTCCTCGCACAGCCGGGCCTCTCGCCCGCCTTCGCCAGCACGGCGTAACGTTCTCATCTCTATTTACTGTATGTTTGCGTTAAACACTTGACGACAACACCCTTCAACGTGTTCAATTCTTTCGGGCCGAGGTTGGGCCTGCACCAAGACAACGCCGTCACTGCGGGAGGCTCCATGAACAACCACACCATCCTTGAGATGCGCTCCATCACCAAGGAATTCCCGGGAGTCAAAGCCCTCTCCGACGTGTCCCTCGAGGTACGGGCGGGCGAGATCCATGCGATCTGCGGGGAGAACGGCGCCGGCAAGTCCACCCTCATGAAGGTCCTCTCGGGGCTCTACCCCCACGGCGACTACACGGGCGAGATCATCTTCCAGGGCGAAGAGGTCCAGTTCAAGGACATCCGGTCCAGCGAAGCCGCGGGCATCGTCATCATCCACCAGGAACTCGCGCTCATCCCCGAACTCTCCATCGCCGAGAACATCTTCCTCGGCAACGAGCCCACCCGCTTCGGGGTGATCGACTGGGACTACGTCAACAACACCACGCTGGAACTCATGGCGCGCGTCGGCCTCAGCGAGGACCCGATCACCAAGATCAAGGACATCGGCGTCGGCAAGCAGCAGCTGGTCGAGATCGCCAAGGCCCTCAACAAGTCCGTGAAGCTGCTCATCCTCGACGAGCCCACCGCGGCCCTCAACGAATCCGATTCCCAGCATCTCCTGGACCTCATGGCCGGGCTGCGCTCCAAGGGCATCTCGTGCATCATGATCTCCCACAAGCTCAACGAGATCGAGCAGATCGCCGATTCCATCACGATCATCCGTGACGGCAAGTCGATCGAGACCCTGCACGTCAAGAACGACGGCGTCGACGAGGACCGCATCATCCGCGGCATGGTCGGCCGGTCCCTCGAGTCCCGCTTCCCGGACCACACCCCGTCCATCGGCGAGACCTTCTTCGAGGTCCGTAACTGGACGGTCGGCCATCCGACGGTCTCCGACCGACTGGTCTGCAAGAACTCGAGCTTCCACGTCCGCCGGGGCGAGATCGTCGGGTTCGCCGGCCTCATGGGCGCAGGGCGCACCGAACTGGCCCGCTCCGTCTTCGGCCGCTCGTACGGCACGTTCAAGTCCGGGCAGATCCTCATCAACGGCAAGGAGGTCACGCTGCGCTCCGTGCCCCAGGCGATCGACGCCGGGCTGGCCTACGTGACCGAGGACCGGAAGTCGCTCGGGCTGAACCTGCTCGACGACATCAAGACCACCACGGTCTCCGCGGACCTGAAGAAGATCACCCGCGGGCTCGTGGTCGACAGGGACGAGGAGTTCCGCGTCGCCGAGGAGTACCGCCAGACGCTGCGGACCAAGACACCGAGCGTCAACGAGGGCGTCGCGAAGCTCTCCGGCGGGAACCAGCAGAAAGTGGTCCTGGCGAAGTGGATGTTCACCGACCCCGACCTGCTGATCCTCGACGAACCCACCCGCGGGATCGACGTCGGCGCGAAGTACGAGATCTACGGCATCATCCAGAAGCTCGCCGACCAGGGGAAGGGCGTCATCGTCATCTCCTCGGAGCTGCCGGAACTGCTCGGCCTCTCGGACCGGATCTACACGATCTTCGAAGGCTCGATCACGGGCGAACTGACCCGTGACGACGCGAACCAGGAATCACTGATGAAACTCATGACCGCCAGCAGGAAATCTGCCTGACCGTAGCATCCAAGGAAAGACACCATGAATTCCCTCAAACAAATCTTCGGCGGGAACACCCGCCAGTTCGGGATGATCTTCGCCCTGGTCGCGCTCGTCGTGTTCTTCCAGTGGCGCACGGGCGGGAAGACGCTCACGTCCGGCAACATGATGAACCTCTTCAACGGCAACTCGTACATCCTCATCCTGGCCATCGGCATGGTGCTCGTCATCATCGCCGGCCACATCGACCTGTCGGTCGGCTCCATCGCCGCGTTCGTCGGCATCGTCGTCGCCATCGCGATGCGCGACTGGGGCATCCCCTGGTACATGGGCGTCGTGCTCGGCCTGCTCCTCGGCGCGGTGATCGGCGTCTGGCAGGGATTCTGGGTGGCCTACGTGGGGATACCGGCGTTCATCGTCACCCTCGCCGGCATGCTCATCTTCCGGGGTGCCAACCAGGCGGTCGGTGACTCGAACACCGTCCCCGTCCCCGAGGGCTTCCAGTACCTCGGTGCGGGCTACCTCCCCGAGGTCGGACCGAACACCGGCTACAACAACCTGACCCTGCTCATCGGCCTCGCCCTCGTCGCGTTCGTCGTCTACAGCGAGTTCAAGAACCGCCGCAAGCTCGAGAAGATCAACGCCGACCTGCCGCCCATGTGGGTCCCGATCGTCAAGCTCGCGCTGCTCTCCGCCGTCATCCTCTACGCGACCTACCTGTTCGCGACGGGCCGTCCGGGCACCTCCTTCCCGATCCCCGGCATCATCCTCGGCATCCTCGTCATCATCTACGCCTTCATCTCGAACAAGACGATCCTCGGCCGCCACGTCTATGCCGTCGGTGGCAACCGCCACGCAGCCGAGCTGTCGGGCGTGCAGAGCAAGCGCGTGAACTTCATGGTCATGATGAACATGTCGATCCTCGCCGCCCTCGCCGGGATGATCTTCGTCGGCCGCTCGACCGCATCGGGGCCGTTCGACGGCACCGGGTGGGAGCTCGACGCCATCGCCGCCGTCTTCATCGGCGGTGCGGCAGTGACGGGCGGCGTCGGAACCGTGGTCGGGTCCATCATCGGCGGCCTCGTCATGGCCGTCCTGAACAACGGACTCCAGCTGCTGGGCATCGGCGCCGACCTCACGCAGATCATCAAGGGCCTCGTGCTGCTCGTCGCCGTTGCCTTCGACGTCTACAACAAGATCCAGGGCAAGCCGTCCATCATCGGCCTGCTCACCAGGAACTTCGGCGGAGGTGGCGGCGCGAAGAAGCCCACCACTCCCGCACCCCAGCCCGCCCCCACGGAGCAGGCTGTCGGAACGAAGGAAGTCATCTCCCACGACGTCTAGGGTCCAGCTCCATCGGGTCCCCGGGCATCAGAGCTCCATCCGTCCAGAAGCAAGAGAAAGAGAATGCACATGCGTAAGTTCGCAAAATCCCTCGCAGCGATCGCTGCCATATCAGCGCTGACGCTGACCGGGTGCGGCCGTGAAGAGACGGCCCCAGCAGCCGAGGGCGGCGACGGCGCCGCCGCCGGCTTCGAGACGGGGTCCGCCATCGGTATCGCGCTCCCGCAGAAGACCTCCGAGAACTGGGTCCTCGCCGAGACGCTCTTCAACGACGGCCTCACCGAGGCCGGCTACGAACCGAACGTCCAGTTCGCCAACGGCGGTGTCTCCGAGCAGCAGAACCAGATCAGCTCGATGATCACCAACGGTGTCAAGGTCCTCGTCGTCGGAGCCATCGACGGCGCGCAGCTCGGCACCCAGCTGGCGCAGGCCAAGGAAGCCGGCATCACCGTCATCGCCTACGACCGCCTCCTCACGAACACCGAGAACGTCGACTACTACGTGGCGTACGACAACTTCCAGGTCGGTGAGCTGCAGGGCCAGGCCCTCCTCGACGGCATGAAGGCCGCGAAGCCCGAAGGACCGTACAACATCGAGCTGTTCGCCGGCTCGCCCGACGATGCCAACGCGAAGGTGTTCTTCGACGGCGCGATGAGCATCCTGCAGCCCGAGATCGACAACGGCAACGTCGTCGTCGTGTCGGGCCAGGAGACCTTCGAGCAGGCCGTGACCCAGGGCTGGAAGGCGGAGAACGCCCAGCGCCGCATGGACACCCTGCTCTCCGGCAGCTACGGCTCCACCGAGCTCGACGGGGTCCTCTCCCCCAATGACACGCTCGCCCGCGCCATCCTGACCTCGGTCCAGGGTGCCGGCAAGCCCGTCCCGGTCGTCACCGGGCAGGACTCCGAGGTCGAGTCCGTGAAGTCCATCATGGAGGGCAAGCAGTACTCCACCATCAACAAGGACACCCGCGCGCTCGTCGAGCACGCCATCGAGATGGTCGGCAACCTGCAGGCAGGCGAGGAGCCCGAGATCAACGATCCCGACTCCTACGACAACGGCGTGAAGACCGTTCCCGCCTACCTCCTCGAGCCGCAGATCGTGACGAAGGAGAACGCAGCGGAGGCCTACGCCAACGACCCGACGCTGTCCGCGCTCACGAAGTAGCGTACGAACCAGATCCGTCCGGCAGCGCCACCGAGAAGCACCCCGGCCCTCGGCCGGGGTGCTTTTTGCTGCCACGGGGTGTCGGTGACGAGCGCCATTCCTGCTTCCCCCTTCTGCGGATGCTGGACGCGGCACCCGGGGACGGTAAGGATGGATTCATGAACCCACAGAACCGCATCGCTGTTCCCCCCTGCGCCGAAGCAGGAGCTCCCAGCCCCATCGTCGCCACCGGCCGTCCCCTGAAGTGGGGCGTCATCGCCACGGGTGGGATCGCCTCCAAGGTCACCCAGGACATCGCCCTGCTGGAGGACGCCGTGCTCCACGCGGTGAGCTCGCGCAGCGCGGACAGCGCCGCCGCCTTCGCCGAGCGGTTCGGCTTCGCCACGAGCTACGGGAACGACGGCGGGACGGCGGGGTACCAGCGTCTGGTGGACGACCCCGAGGTGGACGTCGTCTACATCACCACCCCGCACGGCCAGCACTACGAGGTCGCGAAGGCGGCCCTGACGGGCGGGAAGCACGTGCTCTGCGAGAAGCCGTTCACCATCAACGCGGCGGAGGCCGAGGAACTCGCGGCGCTCGCGGCCGACCGCGGGCTGTTCCTCATGGAGGCCGTGTGGACGCGCTTCCTCCCCAGCGTCAATCGGGCCTGGGACGTCATCCACTCGGGGGAACTGGGTGACATCCGGTGGGTGCAGGCCGACCTCGGCTTCGCTGCCCCCGAGGATCCGGGCAGCCGCCTGTGGGACCCGAAGGCCGGGGGTGGGGCCCTGATGGACCTCACCGTCTACCCGCTCACCTGGGCGCTGGGCTCGCTCGGCTTCCCCGACGCTGTCTCCGCCGTCGGGACCCTCAACGACGACGGCGTGGATCTGCAGGCCGCCGTGACCCTCAGCTACGGGAGCGGGGCATACGCCCAGCTGTCATCGTCGTTCATCGCCGCCTGCCCGGGGCAGGCGACGGTCTGCGGATCCAGGGGCTGGCTGAAGACCGGCGGCGGGAACCTCCACAATCCGAAGACACTGACGATCAAGGCCGGGCAGGACGAGGCCCGGGTGGAGGAGTTCGAGCAGGTCGGCGCCGGGTACACCTACGAGCTGCGCGAGGTGACGCGCTGCATCCAGCAGGGGCTCACCGAGAGCCCGACCATGCCGGTCGGCGACACGGTGGAGACCATGCGGCTGCTCGACGGCGTCCGGGCGCAGATCGGCCTGCGGTACGAGAACGACGCCGCCTGACGGATCGTCGGGACCGGCGCTCGCCGAAGGACAGGCCCCCGCAGCCTTCGCTGCGGGGGCCTGTCCTTTCTGTCGTACCTGGACCGGCCTAGGCACGTGCCTTCGAGCGGCGTGCAACAACCAGACCGCCTGCGCCGGCCAGGAGCAGGAGCGATCCGAGGAGCAGGATCTGCTGCTCGGCGAATCCGGTGGAGGCCAGGGCCTTCGGGGTGCTGCCGGCCACACCTGCTGCCGTGGTGACCTTCACGCCGTTGCTCGCCACGGAGATCGTGCCGGGTGCGGCGTCGGTGACGGTGCCGCCGAGCGTTCCCGCGGTGTCGGTCCTGTTCGTGCCGCCGTCGTTCGTAGTGCCGTCGGGAGTGTTGCCGGCGCCGGCGCCACTGCCGTCGCCTCCGTCGTCCGAACCGTCACCAGTGCCACGGTCGGGGCCAGCGGTTCCTCCGTTGTCACCGGGCGCCGGGACCTCGGGGGCGACGGGTGTCGTCGGGTTGGTCGGGGTCGGGGTCGGGGTCGTCGGAGTGGTCGGGGTCGCCGGAGTGGTCGGAGTCGTCGGAGTCGTCGGATCGACGGGAGTTCCTGCACCTGCACTGCAGTCAGTGCTGCGATTGCCCAGGAGGGCGACACCGTTGCAGCTCACATTGACCGGCACGACGACCTCGGGAGAGATCACGTTCCCGGTCAGGACGCCGCCATCGGTCGAACCCCCGCTGGAGCCGCCGTTCGTGCCGCTGGTGGAGCCACCGTCCGTGTTGCCGGTCGAGCCCGTCGTGCAGTCAGAGGCACTGTCGCCCAGGAGGGCGGCACCGTTGCAGCCGACATTGACCGGCACGACGACCTCGGGAGAGATCACGTTCCCGGTCAGGACGCCGCCGTCGGTCGAACCCCCGCTGGAACCATCGTTCGTGCCGCTGGTGGAGCCACCGTCCGTGTTGCCGGTCGAGCCCGTCGTGCAGTCGGAGGCGCTGTCGCCCAGGAGGGCGACACCGTTGCAGCTCACATTGACCGGCACGACAACCTCGGGAGAGATCACGTTCCCGGTCAGGACGCCGCCGTCGGTCGAACCCCCGCTGGTGGAACCACCATCCGTGTTGCCGGTGGAGCCGACAGTGGTTCCGCCGGTTGAGCCCGTCGTGCAGTCAGAGGCACTGTCCCCCAGGAGGGCGACACCGTTGCAGCCGACATTCACCGGCACGACGACCTCGGGAGAGATCACGTTCCCGGTTAAGAGGCCGCCGTCGACCGCCGGAGCGGGAGCCGGAGCCGAACCGCCCGTCGAGCCCGTCGAGCCCGTCCCACCGGTCGAGGACGAATCGCCGAGGACGGCCACCGAATTACCGGACACGTTCACCGGCACGACGACCTCGGGAGAGATCACGTTCCCGGTCAGGATCCCGCCGTCGACCGCCGGAGCGGGAGCCGGAGCCGAACCGCCCGTCGAGCCCGTCGAGCCGGTCCCACCGGTCGAGGACGAATCGCCGAGGACGGCCACCGAATGACCGGACACAGGCACCGGCACGACGACCTCGGGAGAGATCACGTTCCCGGTCAGG
>NZ_JBTNDM010000012.1:0-73145 GCF_054510995.1 Arthrobacter sorbitolis | reverse complement strand
CGCCCCCTCCCCCCCCCCCCCCCCCCCCCCCCCCCCCCCCCCCCCCCCCCCCCCCCGGGGCCGTCGGCCTTTCCCGAACGACCAGAAAGACCAGCATGCCCCTGCCCTCCGTAGTGTCCCTGCCCCTGCTGCCGACGCCCCGCACGGGGACGGACGGCCCCGACCCCACCTTCGTGGCCGGGGATCCGGGCGGCAATGTCGTGCGGCGCAGCGTGCTGCCCGGCGGCGTGCGCGTGCTCACCGAGGCCATGCCCGGGCAGCGGTCCGCGACGATCGGCTTCTGGGTGGGCGTCGGCTCCCGCGACGAGGCCGACGGCCAGCACGGCAGCACCCACTTCCTCGAGCACCTGCTGTTCAAGGGCACCGCGCGCCGCAGCGCCATGGACATCGCGTCGGCGTTTGACGAGGTCGGCGGCGAGTCGAACGCCGCCACCGCCAAGGAGAACACCTGCTACTACGCGCGGGTCCTCGACACCGACCTGCCCATGGCCATCGACGTCATCGCCGACATGGTGACGTCCGCCGTGCTCGACCCGGAGGAGCTCGAGCAGGAACGCGACGTCATCCTCGAGGAGATCGCGATGGACAGCGACGACCCGGCGGACGTCGCGCACGAGCGGTTCGTCGAGCTCGTGCTGGGGGATCACCCCCTCGGCCGGCCGATCGGCGGCACCCCCGAGGCGATCCGCGCCGTCCCGCGCGCTTCCGTCCTCGCGCACTACCGGCGCTACTACACCCCGTCCGAGCTCGTGGTCACCGCGGCGGGCGGCCTCGACCACGACACCGTCTGCCGGCTCGTCCAGGAGGCCCTCGGGACCGCGGGCTGGGCGCTCGACGAGGGCGCCCTGCCCGTGGCGCGCCGCGCGACGGCCGAGGCTCCCGTCACCGGTGCCGGGGGCACGCACGTGATCCGCAGGGCGGTCGAACAGTCGAACATCCTCATCGGCTGCCCGTCCCTCACCGCGACCGACGAGCGGCGGTTCGCCATGAGCGTGCTGAACGCCGTCCTCGGCGGAGGCATGTCCTCCCGGCTCTTCCAGGAGATCCGCGAGAAGCGCGGCCTCGTCTACTCGACCTATTCCTTCTCCGCCGCCTACGCCGACGCGGGGTACTTCGGCATGTACGCGGGATGCTCGCCCGCCAAGACCGGACAGGTGATCGAGCTGCTCGGCGCGGAACTCGACCGGCTCGCAGCCGACGGCATCGACGCGGAGGAGCTCCGCAAGGCCGTCGGCCAGCTCTCGGGCGGACTCGTCATGGCCCTCGAGGACAGCAGTTCCCGCATGTCCCGGCTCGGCCGGTCCGAACTGGTCTCGGGGGAGTTCGTCGACATGGACACCTCGCTCGACCGCATCCGGTCCGTCACCCCCGAGGACGTGCAGTCCCTCGCGCGGGAGCTCGCCGCGGCGCCGCGGACCACCGTCGTCGTGGGGCCGTTCGACTCCGAGGCCGACTTCGCCCCCTGATCCTCGGTGCGGGAGTGCGCTAGCCGCCCGCGAAGGGCGGCAGGACGTCCAGGACGTCGTCGTCCCGCAGCACGGTCGACGGATCGCGCAGCGCCACCTCGTTCAGCAGGAAGCTGCTGCGGTCCAGGACCTTCGCGAGGGACGGGCCCGTGGACGTGGGGCGCGCGCGCAGGTCGGCCAGCACCGCGTCGAGGGTGCGTCCGCCCGGCAGGCGCTCCTCGTCGACGCCGGTCGCGGCCCGGGCCGCCCCGAAGTACCTCACCAGCACGTCAGCCACCGATGGCGCTCATCGATCGGTCGGGCTGCACGAAGTCCGCGGCGCCGAGGCCCGTATGGTCCATGCCGTGCGCGCGGGGCTTCAGCCACATGGCCTCCTGCCAGCGCTGAGCGACGGCGTCGTCGTCCGCGCCGGAGCGCAGGAGTCCCCGCAGGTCCGTCTCCTCGCGCGAGAAGAGGCAGCTCATCACCTTGCCCTCCGCGGTGACGCGCGTCCGGCGGCAGTCGGCGCAGAAGGGCTCCGTCACCGACGCGATGATGCCCACCGTCCCGAGCACGACGTCGGGGGCCGCCTTCGCGCGGACCTCCCACCGCTCGGCGGGTGCGCCGTCGCGCGTGCGCGGGTCGGGGGTGAGGACGAAGCGGGTCTCGACGAGCGCGCGCATCTCCGCGGCGGTCACCATGCCCTCCTTCGTCCAGCCGTGGTCGGCGTCGAGGGGCATCTGCTCGATGAAGCGCAGCTCGAAGCCGCGGGCCACCGCCCACTCGACGAGGTCCGGTGCCTCGTGGTCGTTGATGCCGCGCATGAGCACGGCGTTGATCTTCACGAGTCCGAGACCGGCGTCGGCAGCGGCCTCGATCCCCTTCAGCACGCGGTCGAGGAACGGCCGGCGGGTCAGCTGCGCGAAGGTCTCGGGGTGCAGCGAGTCCATGGAGACGTTGATGCGCGTCAGGCCGGCGTCCTTCAGCTGCACGGCGCGCCGGTCCAGCCCGAGGGCGTTGGTCGTCATGGAGATCGGCAGGTCGGGGTGTCCGGTGCGGATGTCGCGGATGATGTCCAGGAGGTCGGCCCGCACGAGCGGTTCGCCGCCGGTCAGGCGCAGTTCGCGGACCCCGAGCCGGTCGACGCCGATGCGGACGAGGCGCACGATCTCCGCACGCGACAGGACCTGGTCCTTCTGCAGCCAGTTGAGGCCCTCCGCGGGCATGCAGTAGGTGCAGCGCAGGTTGCACTTGTCCGTGAGGGACAGGCGCATGTCCGTCGCGCGCCTGCCGTGGCTGTCCAGGAGCCCCTGGGCGGCGGCATCGCGCGGCATTCCGAGGTGAACTCCCATACTGCGAGGGTACGCCCTCCGGCACCTGCCGCCCTATCGCGTGGACGGGGAACGAGCCCGCGCCCGCAGTCGTGTAGGGGATGGTCCTTTTCGGCGACGGGCCGTCGCCGGGGCCGCACGGGAAGGCAGCGATGATCCGACGGCGCACCTGGGCGGCGCTCTCCGGCGCCCTCGCCGTGGGGATCGGGGTGATCGGCGGCGAGCTGGCGGCCGCGGCCCTGAGTCCCTCCGTGACACCGGTCAGCGCCGTGGGCTCCGCCGTGATCGACGTCGTGCCACCCGGTGTCAAGGACTGGGCGATCGCCTGGTTCGGGACCGCGGACAAGGCCGTCCTCCTCGGCGGGATCGCCGTCCTCATCGCGGTCCTCGCCCTCGCGGCCGGCATCCTCGAGGACCGGAGGCCCTTCGCGGGTCGCGCGGTCGTCGCGGGCTTCGGCGCCCTCGGTGCCCTCGCCGTCGCCTCCCGGCCGCAGTCGTCGCTCGTGTCGTTCGTGGCGCCCGTCCTCGCGGTGGCGGTGGCGGTGCTCGTGCTCGACGCCCTCGTACGGGCCCTGCAGGCCTGGACCCGGGCATCGGCCGACGGCGCGACGGCGGCTCCCGCACGCCGCCGGTTCCTGCAGGGGGTGTCGGGGGCGGCCGTCGTCGTCGCCGCCACGGGTGCCGCGGCGACCGGCGTCCGCTCCTCCCAGTCCTCGGTGGCCCGCCGGCGCTCGGCCGTCCGGCTGCCCGCGCCGGCGCGGACCGGGCCGCCGGCGCCGGAAGGGTCCGTCGTCCCCGCGGGGGCCGAGCTCGACGTCGAGGGCATCACCGGCCTCGTCACGCCGTCCGACGACTTCTACCGGATCGACACCGCCCTCGTCGTGCCGGTCGTCGATCCCGCGCAGTGGTCCCTGAAGGTCACCGGGCTCGTGGACCGCGAGGTCGAGATCACCTTCGACGAGCTGCTCGCCCTGCCCCTGGTCGAGCGCCACATCACCCTCGCCTGCGTGTCCAACCCCGTGGGCGGGGACCTCATCGGGACGGCGCGCTGGCTCGGCTGGCCGGTCCGGGAGCTCCTGGCCCGCGCCGGAGTGCGGCCCGGAGCGGACATGGTCCTGTCGCGGAGCGTCGACGGGTTCACGGCGGGCACGCCCCTCGAGGCGCTCACTGACGGCCGCGACTCACTCCTCGCGGTCGGCATGAACGGTGAACCCCTGCCCGTCGAGCACGGCTTCCCGGTCCGCCTCGTGGTGCCCGGCCTCTACGGCTTCGTGTCCGCGACGAAGTGGGTGAGCGAGCTGAAGGTGACCCGCTTCGCCGACGACCGCGCGTACTGGTCCACGCGCGGCTGGTCCGAGCGCGGCCCCGTCAAGACGTCCTCCCGCGTCGACGTGCCCCGCGCCGGTGCGCGCGTCGTGGCGGGGGACGTCGTCGTCGGCGGTGTCGCGTGGGCGCAGCACACGGGCGTGGAGGCCGTGGAGGTGCGGGTCGACGGCGGCCCCTGGCAGCGCGCGACGCTCGCGACCCCCGTCTCCGTCGACACCTGGTGCCAGTACCGCGCCACGCTGCGGCTCGAGGCGGGTACCCGCACCGTGCAGTCGCGGGCTGTGGACCGCGCGGGAGGCGTCCAGTCGGAGGCCTCCGTGGCGCCCGCGCCTGACGGGTCCGAAGGACTGCACACGGTAACGTTCACCGTGACCTAGACCTGCCCGGCCCGTCCCGGCCCTCCCGCGACGGCACCGCGGCAGCACCGCGGAAGGCAGCCATGAGAAGAACCGTCGCCGAACACCGGGCCGCCGTCGCCGGCCTCCTGCGCTGGAGCAGCGGGTACGACGGCGGTGCACCCGAACTCCTCCCGCTTCCCGACGCGCTCGGCCGCGCCCTGGCCGAGGACATCGCCGCGCCCGTGAGCCTGCCGCCCTTCGACAACTCGCAGATGGACGGCTACGCGGTCCACGCCGACGACCTCGACGGTACGTCGGCCCTCCTCGTGGCCGAGGCGATCCCCGCGGGCTCGGTGCCGCCACCGCTGGAACCCGGGACGGCCGCGCCCATCATGACGGGCGCCATGCTGCCCGACGGCGCGGCGGCCGTCGTACCGATCGAGCGTGCCGACCCGGCGCAGTTCCACTCCGCGGCGGACAGGGCCGCCGGTCCCGTGACGGTCCGGCTCCCCGGGGGGACCGATCCCGGCCTGTTCGTGCGGCGCGCCGGCAGCGACATCGCGGCGGGCGAGGTGGCGCTCCCCGCGGGCACGCTGCTCGGACCGGCCCAGCTGGGGCTCCTCGCGGCCTGCGGCGTCGGCGCGGTGCCGGTCCGTCCCCGCTTCCGGGTGCTGCTGCTCTCCACGGGTGACGAGGTCGCCGAGCCGGGCGCCCCCCTGGCTCCCGGGACCATCTACGACGCGAACTCCACGCTTCTCGAGGCGGCCCTGCGCGAGGCCGGGGCGGAGGTGGCCCGCCACCGGCTCCTCGGGGACGACCCGGCCGTGCTGCGGGACGCGTTCGACGCGATCCCCTCCGGGAGCACGCACCTCGTCCTCAGCACGGGCGGGATCAGCCAGGGTGCCTACGAGGTCGTGAAGCAGGCGCTGGCGGACAGCAGCGTGGCGTTCTCCTCCGTCGCGCTGCAGCCGGGCGGCCCGCAGGCCCACGGGACGATCTCGGGCATCCCGTTCCTCGGCTTCCCCGGCAACCCGGTCAGCGCCCTCGTGTCCTTCGAGATGTTCCTCCGCCCCGCCCTCCACCGGCTGACCGGCATCCCGGCTCCGCGCCCGGTCCTGGACGCCGTCCTCGTCGAGGACCTCGAGAGCCCGGGCGCGAAGCACCAGGTACGCCGCGGGCTGTACCGGGACGGGAAGGTGGCCCTCGTCGGCGGGCCCGACTCCCACCTCCTGCACGCCCTCGCCACCTCGAACTGCCTCGTGCACGTCCCCGTCGGCGTCGCGGCGCTGGCCGCGGGCGAGCGCGTGGAGCTCACCCTCACCGGCCCCGAGCCCACCGACCCCTTCGCGGTGGAGGACGTGCTCGTCCTCGAGGACGCCGGAACCGGTCCGGCACCCACGGACGCCTCCGGCACTGGTTGAATGGACTCCGCAGAAAGGATCCATCCATGAGCACACCATCCCCGCCCACCGACGGGCCGTCCCCGGCGCTGTCCCACGTCCGCGCCGACGGCACCGCCCACATGGTCGACGTCTCGGGCAAGCAGGCCACCGTCCGCCAGGCCGTCGCCGAGGCGATCCTCGAGACCCGGCCCGACGTCGTCGCGCTCATCACCGAGGGGGACCTGCCGAAGGGCGACGCCCTCGCCGTCGCCCGGATCGCGGGCATCATGGCCGCGAAGCAGACCTCCTCGCTGATCCCCCTCTGCCACCCGCTGCCGCTGTCGAAGGTCACCGTGGACTTCGAGCCCGACGGCGGACACGTCAGGATCAGCGCGCTCGTGCGGACCACCGCGCTCACCGGCGTGGAGATGGAGGCCCTCACGGCGGCGTCCGTCGCGGCCCTGACCCTGTACGACATGATCAAGGCCGTGGACAAGCACGCCGTGATCAACGGCACCCGGGTGCTCTCCAAGTCCGGCGGCAAGAGCGGGGACTGGAGCAGATGACCACCCTCCGCACCGCCGCCGTGATCATCGCCTCGACCCGCGCCGCCGCCGGGACCTACCAGGACGACTGCGGGCCCGCCATCGCCGACTGGCTGTACCGGCACGACTTCGCGGTCGCGGACGCCGTCGTGGTGCCGGACGGCGAGGCGGTCGGCGCCGCCATCGGGGCAGCGCTCGAGGCCCGCCCGGCGGTCCTCATCACGAGCGGCGGGACGGGGCTGAGCCCCGACGACGCCACCCCCGAGCAGACCGCCCCCTACCTCACGCGCAGTCTGCCCGGCATCATGGAGGCGCTGCGCCGCGCCGGCGCGGACGCGGTGCCCACCGCGGTGCTCAGCCGCGGGCTCGCGGGCGCCGCGGGCTCCACCTTCGTCCTGAACCTGCCCGGATCGCCCGGCGGGGTCAGGGACGGGCTCGCCGTCCTCGCACCGCTCATCGACCACATCTGCTCCCAGCTGGAGGGCTCCCATGACCACCGGTGAAGTCGTCCACGCCGCCGTCGCCGCCGCGCCGATCACCCCCGAGGAGGCCGCCGCCGGTGTCGACTCCCCGTCCTGCGGCGCCGTCGTCGGCTTCAGCGGCGTGGTGCGGGACCACGACGGCGGACGCGGCGTGGCGTCGCTGAGCTACTCCGCCCACCCGAGCGCCGAACGCGTCATCCGCGAGGTCGCCGAGGAGATCGCCGCCCGGCACGACGGCGTGCGGATCTGGGTCGCCCACCGGATCGGCCCCCTCGCGATCGGCGACCAGGCGCTCGTCGCCGCCGTCGGCGCCGCGCACCGCGGGGAGGCGTTCCGGGCGTGCTCGGACCTCGTCGACCTCGTGAAGGAGCGCGTGCCCATCTGGAAGGAGCAGTTCTTCACGGACGGGACCGTGGAGTGGGTCGGGGCCGGAGCCGAACAGTAGGGTTGACCGTATGACTGAACACCTGCCCGTGGCCGTCCTCGGCGCCCGGGGACGCATGGGGGCCGAGGCCGTCCGCGCCATCGGGGCCGCTCCCGACCTCGAACTCGTCGCAGCCCTCGGCAGCAGCGACCCGCTCGACTCCCTGGTGTCCGCCGGGGCGCGCGTCGTCGTCGACCTGACCGTCCCGGACGCGACCTTCGACAACGTGGCCTTCGCCGTCGGGCACGGCATGCACGCCGTGGTCGGGACGACGGGCTGGTCCGCGGAGCGGCTCGAACGCCTCCGGACCCTGCTCGCAGCCACGCCCGCCACCGGGGTCCTCATCGCCCCCAACTTCGCCCTCGGCTCGGTGCTCGCCTCGGCCTTCGCCGCCACCGCGGCACGCTACTTCGAATCGGTCGAGATCGTGGAGCTGCACCACCCCGACAAGGTGGACGCCCCCTCGGGCACCGCCGTCCGGACCGCGCAGCTCATGGCCGCGGCCCGCGCCGCCGCAGGCGTCCCGGACGCGCCCGACGCCACACGCGAGCAGGTCGAGGGCGCCCGGGGAGCCAGGATCGACGGCATCCCGGTGCACTCCGTCCGCCTCCGCGGGCTCACGGCGCACCAGGAGGTGCTGCTCGGCAGCCCGGGGGAGCAGCTGACCATCCGCCACGACTCCTTCGACCGCGCCTCCTTCATGCCCGGCGTGCTCCTCGGGATCCGCTCCGTCGCCGACCACCCCGGCCTCACGGTCGGCCTCGACGGGTACCTGGACCTGCAGGCCGGCGGGAACCGGTGAGCGCCGGCGAGTTCTACCGGGAGCACCGGGCCAGGCTCGGCGTCCTGCTCATCACGGCGCTGCTCGTCTTCTGGCTCGCCGTGGCCTTCCAGCGCAGCTTCCTCCTGCTCGGCGATCCCGAACCCGTGGCGAAGGCGATCGGCGCCGCCTACCTGCTCCTGCCCTGCATCGGCGCCTGGGCACTCGCCCGCGAACTGCTCTTCGGCGCGCAGACGCAGCGCATGGCACGGCAGCTGGAGGGCGAGGGCGGGCTCCCCGTGGACGACCTGCCGAGGACGCCCAGCGGGCGGATCGTGCGCTCCGCCGCGGACAGCGCCTTCCCCGCCTACCAGGCCGAGGTCGAGGCCGACCCCGCGAACTGGCGGAGCTGGTTCCGGCTCTCGTGCGCCTACGACGCCGCAGGGGACCGCAAGCGGGCCCGCAAGGCCATGCGCGACGCCGTGAAGCTGTACCGGCAGGACGCCGCCGCCTCCTAGCGCTGCTGGCGCCGCGCCTCGGCACGGCCCTCGCGTGCCGCGTTCGCGGCCCCGGAGGCGAGCAGCTCCAGCGGTCCGCGCGCATGCACGCGCTGGAAGAGGATGCCGAGGGCCACCGCCGCGGCCACCTGAAGCCAGAAGAGCTGCAGCGGATCCGGGAGCGGCACGAGCTTGTCGGCCCAGCTCATGACGCAGATGTGGAGGCTGTAGAGCGTCAGCGTCATCGCGCCGGGCGCCGACAGGGGCAGGAGCGCCTGCGGGTACCGGCGCGTCAGCAGGAGGCACGCCGCGACGACCGCCGCCGCCGACCCGGCCACGTGCACCAGGTCCAGGGTCGTGCCGGAGTGGGGGGCGCTGACGGCGAGCCACCACCAGGAGCCCGACTGGTCGACCCCCGCGAGACCGACGTCGAGCATCGCCTCGAGCGGGTAGCGGCTGCCGTCCGGCGTCGCCAGGAGCGCGGCCAGCCCGCCGCCGGGCCCGAGGAGCTGCGCGCTGACGAACCGCGCGCCCACGGCGGCGACGATCCCCACGCCGAGCAGGCCCACCTGCACGCCGAGGCGGGACAGGTCCAGCCGTCCGATCGCCATGCCGATCAGGAGGAAGCCGAGCCACTGCAGTGCGGGGTAGTACCCGGTGAGGAAGATGTCGGCGGCCATCGTCCCCGGTACGAGGAAGTGCTCGAAGAGCGGGTTGCCACCGAGCGAGGACGGGACGACGCTCCCGGCCACGAGCGGGCGCAGCAGATAGGCCGCGACGGGCGCCAGCAGCACCCAGCCCGCGGCCCAGGCCGCGAGCGCCCGGGGGCGCAGCCCCGTGAAGGGCAGGGCGAGGAGGAAGAGCACGCCGTAGTGGAACAGGATGATCGCGATGTTCGTCTCGACGCCGCCGAGGACGAGGCCGATCAGGGCGATGATCACGGCACGCACCGCGATGCCCGCGCGGTCCGCGGACAGCACGCGGTCGCGGTGGGGTGAGCGCCCGCCCGTCAGGAGGGCCAGGCCGATCCCGGCGACGACGGCGAACAGCCCCGAGGCGCGGCCGGAGAAGAGCAGGGCCGTCCAGGTGGCGTCGGTGGTGCCCGGCGCGTAGAGCGGGAGGATGTGTGTGCTCATCATGCCGAAGAGCGCCACGCCGCGGGCGGCGTCGATCCCGGTCAACCGCCGGGGAGCGGGCTTCGTGTGCATCCCGCCATGGTCCCACAGGCACCTGCGTGCCCCCTGGCGCCCGTCCTCCCCGACGCCGCCCGAGCGGGTAACGTTTCACCCATGGCTGACACCCCCTCGCGCACGCTCCCGTTCGGTTCCCTCGTCACGGCGATGGTCACGCCGTTCACCGCCGACGGCGCCGTCGACTTCGACGCGACCGCCGCCCTCGCCACCCGTCTCGTCGACGACGGCTGCGACGGCCTGGTGGTCTCCGGCACCACGGGGGAGACCTCCACGCTGGAGGACTCCGAGAAGGAGGACCTCTACCGCGTGGTCGTCGAGACGGTGGGGGACCGGGCCCGCGTGATCGCGGGGACGGGGACCAACCACACCTCGCACTCCGTCGAGATGGCACGCCGTGCCGAGCGCGCGGGCGCCCACGCGCAGCTCGTCGTGACGCCGTACTACAACAAGCCCACCCAGTCCGGCGTCGTGGCGCACTTCGAGGCCGTCGCCGCGGCCGGCGACCTCCCGATCATGATCTACGACATCCCCGGCCGGTCAGGCATCCCCATCACCACCGAGACGATGCTCCGGCTCGCCGAGAACCCGAAGATCGGCGCCCTGAAGGACGCGAAGGCGGACTTCGCCGCCGTCACGCGGGTCCTGGCGGCCACCGACCTCGACGTCTACTCGGGCGACGACGGCCTCACCCTGCCCTGGATGGCCGCGGGAGCCGTCGGCGTCGTCAGCGTCACCGCCCACGTCGCGACGGCCGCCTTCCGCGCACTCGTCGACGCGGCGGCCGCGGGCGACCTCGCGGAGGCGCGCCGTGTCCACTTCGCCCTCGACCCCGTCATCCGCGCCGTCATGACGCACATCCCGGGAGCCGTGTCCGCGAAGCACATCCTGCACCTCCAGGGCGTGCTGCAGAACGCCGTCGTGCGCCTGCCCCTCGTGGCCCCCGACCGGCACGAGCTGGAGCCCGTCCTCGCCGACCTCGCCGAGGCGGGCTGGGACCTCTCCCCGCAGGGCGGTCCACGGGACACGCGCGCATGAGCGACGCCGCAGGCACCGGACCGGCCCTGCGCGCCCTGCCCCCGGCGCTCGAACCCGGCACCCTCCGGGTGGTGCCGCTCGGCGGGCTCGGGGAGATCGGCCGCAACATGGCGGTCTTCGAGATCGGCGGCAAGCTCCTGATCGTCGACTGCGGCGTGCTCTTCCCCGAGGAGAACCAGCCCGGCGTCGACCTCATCCTGCCCGACTTCTCCTACATCGAGGACCGGCTCGACGACGTCGTCGGCCTGGTCCTCACGCACGGCCACGAGGACCACATCGGCGCGGTCCCGTACCTCCTGCGGCTCAAGGCCGACATCCCCGTCATCGGCTCGCAGCTGACGCTCGCGCTCGTCGAGGCGAAGCTGCAGGAACACCGCATCCGCCCCTACACGCTCACGGTGTCCGAGGGGCAGATCGAGCAGCTCGGCCCCTTCGAATGCGAGTTCGTCGCGGTCAACCACTCCATCCCCGACGCCCTCGCCGTGTTCCTCCGCACCGAGGCCGGGACCGTCCTGCACACGGGCGACTTCAAGATGGACCAGCTGCCGCTCGACGGCCGGATCACCGACCTGCGCGCCTTCGCCCGCCTCGGTGAGGAGGGCGTGGACCTGTTCATGGTCGACTCGACGAACGCCGACGTGCCCGGCTTCACGACGGCCGAACGCGAGATCGGGCCCGTCCTCGAGAACCTGTTCGGGCAGGTGAGCAAGCGCATCATCGTCGCATCCTTCTCCTCGCACGTGCACCGGGTGCAGCAGGTGCTCGACGCCGCCCACGCCCACGGCCGCTTCGTGTGCTTCGCGGGACGGTCGATGGTGCGGAACATGGCCATCGCGGCGAGGCTCGGCTACCTCAAGGTGCCCGAGGGCATCCTCGTGGACATCAAGAACGTGGACGACCTGCCGGACGACCGCGTGGTCCTCATGTCCACGGGGTCCCAGGGCGAACCCATGGCGGCGCTGTCCCGCATGGCCAACGGCGACCACCGCATCACGGTCGGGCGGGGCGACACCGTGATCCTGGCGTCCTCCCTCATCCCCGGCAACGAGAACGCGGTGTTCCGCGTCATCAACGGGCTCCTGAAACTCGGCGCCGACGTGATCCACAAGGGCAACGCCAAGGTGCACGTCTCGGGCCACGCCGCCGCCGGGGAACTGCTCTACTGCTACAACATCCTCCGCCCGAGGAACGTGATGCCCGTCCACGGCGAGACCCGCCACCTCATCGCGAACGGCAGGCTGGCGCAGCAGACGGGCGTGCCCGCGTCGAACGTCCTGCTGACCGAGGACGGCTCCGTGATCGACCTCGTGGACGGCACGGCACGCGTCGTGGGCTCCGTCGAGTGCGGCTACGTGTACGTGGACGGGTCCAGCGTCGGCGAGATCACCGACGCCGACCTCAAGGACCGCCGCATCCTCGGCGAGGAGGGCTTCATCTCGATCATCACGGTCGTCAACCGGACCACCGGGAAGATCGTCTCCGGGCCGGACGTGCATGCGCGGGGATTCGCCGAGGACGACTCGGTCTTCGACGAGATCAAGCCGAGGATCAGCGCGGCCCTCGAGGAGGCCGTGACGAACACCACCGACCACACGACGTACCAGCTGCAGCAGGTGGTCCGGCGTACCGTCGGCACCTGGGTCAACCGCCGCTACCGCAGGCGGCCCATGATCATCCCGGTGGTCCTCGAGGCCTGACACGCCGCCGCCCTGCCGACGGGCAGGCCCTCCGGTCCGCCTGCCCCGGGGGCGGGAGGGCGAAATCCGCCGGTCCGGGGCGGCCGTCCGGTACCGTGAAGGGCATGGCCACTCGAACCTCCCCTGCCCCGCGGGGGCAACAACAGACCCGCACCAGGGGGGCGTCCGCCGTTGCAGGACCGTCCCGCGGCAAGGCGCCCGCGAAGGGGGCCGCCCACACCCCGGCCAAGACCCGGCAGGTCCCGGTGACCCCCGAACCGCAGTCCGAGGACCACCTCGCGTTCCCGCTGCGGGCCGTCCAGGCGGTCTGGATGGGCATGGCCCGCGTCGTCGGGTCCGGTGTCCGCGCCTTCGGCCACGCGGCCGCTCCCGAGCGGGACGCGCGGCGCGACGGCTCCGGCTTCTTCCTCCTCCTGCTCGCCCTCGCCGTCGCCGCCGTCGAGTGGTGGGCCCTGACGGGCGTCGTCGCCGACATCGTGCACGCCGCCGCGGGCGGCACCTTCGGCTGGATGGCCCTGCTCGTGCCGTTCCTCCTCGGTATCGGCGCCGTCCGGCTCTTCCGGTACCCGGAACGCCACCGTGCCAACAACCGGATCAGCATCGGGCTGCTCGTCCTCCTCTTCGCCGGCTCGGGGATCGCCCACCTGGTCGGCGGCCGTCCCGGCCTCGCGGACGGGCTGGACGCGCTCTGGCGCGCGGGCGGTGTCGTGGGCTTCCTCGTCGCCGGACCCCTCAGCAGCGTCCTCACGGCCTGGCCGGTGGGCGTCCTGCTCGCGGTCGCCGTCCTCATCGGGCTGCTGATCGTCACCGCGACGCCCTTCCGCCACATCCCTGCCCGCCTCCGCTCGCTCTACGAGCACCTGATGGGCCAGGACCCCGACGGCGCCGGGCACCGCCGCGACGACGGCCACGACCAGAGCTACCTCTACGAGACGCACGGCTCCACCGCGAAGCCGGAGCCGAAGAAGCGCAAGCGCCTGTTCGGCAAGGACAAGGCGGACGCCCCCTCCGACGCCGAGCGCGATGGGCAGGACCCCGATGCCGACGGCTACGTCGGGGACGAGGCGTTCGAGCGCGCCGTCATCGAGGACGAGGAGCGCCGGGCCCGCGAGGCCGAGGCCGCCGTACCGGCCGGTGTGCGCCGGCCCACGAAGCAGGAGCTCGCCGCCGGGGAGCTCAAGCGGTCGCAGGTCCGCGTGGCTCCCGGCGAGGCGCCGGAGCGCGCACCCGAGGGTGCCACCGAGGCCATCGACGTCGTGCCCGCCGCGAAGGCCCTGATCGTCCCGTCCACCCCGGTGCAGCCGCAGGTCCCGCCGACCCCCATCCCCCAGCGCACCGAGCAGCTGCAGCTCGCCGGCGACGTCGCCTACACGCTGCCGCCGTCGGACTACCTGCCCGCGGGCACCCCACCGAAGGAGCGGTCGGAGGCGAACGACGCCGTCGTCGCCGCGCTCACGCACACCATGGACCAGTTCAACGTGGACGCGAAGGTCACGGGGTTCTCGCGCGGGCCCACGGTGACGCGCTACGAGATCGAACTGGCGCCGGGCACCAAGGTGGAGCGGGTCACCGCCCTGTCGAAGAACATCTCCTACGCCGTTGCCAGCTCGGACGTGCGGATCCTCTCGCCCATCCCGGGCAAGTCGGCCATCGGGATCGAGATCCCGAACACCGACCGCGAGACCGTGTCCCTCGGCGACGTGCTGCGGTCCGGGAACGCCCGCAAGACCGACCACCCGATGGTCATGGGTGTCGGCAAGGACGTCGAGGGCGGGTTCGTCGTCGCGAACCTGGCCAAGATGCCGCACCTCCTCGTGGCCGGAGCCACGGGCGCCGGCAAGTCCTCCTTCGTGAACTCGATGATCACGTCCATCCTCATGCGCTCGACGCCCGACGAGGTGCGCATGGTCATGGTGGACCCGAAGCGCGTGGAGCTCACGGCCTACGAGGGCGTGCCGCACCTCATCACGCCGATCATCACGAGTCCCAAGAAGGCCGCCGAGGCGCTCCAGTGGGTAGTCCGGGAGATGGACACGCGCTACGACGACCTCGCGAACTACGGGTACAAGCACATCGACGACTTCAATAAGGCCGTCCGGAACGGGAAGGTCGTCCCGCCCGAGGGGTCCAAGCGCGTCGTCCGGCCCTACCCCTACCTCCTGGTCATCGTCGACGAGCTCGCCGACCTGATGATGGTCGCACCGCGTGACGTCGAGGACTCCATCGTGAGGATCACCCAGCTCGCACGCGCGGCCGGTATCCACCTCGTCCTCGCGACGCAGCGGCCCTCCGTCGATGTCGTGACCGGCCTGATCAAGGCGAACGTCCCGTCGCGCATGGCGTTCGCGACCTCCTCCGTCACCGACTCCCGCGTGGTCCTCGACCAGCCCGGCGCCGAGAAGCTGATCGGCCAGGGCGACGCCCTCTTCCTGCCGATGGGCGCCTCCAAGCCGATGCGCGTCCAGGGCGCCTGGGTCACCGAGTCCGAGATCCACCGCGTCGTCGAGCACGTGAAGGGCCAGCTCCAGGCGAGCTACCGCGAGGACGTCGCGGTCGAGGCGCCGAAGAAGCAGATCGACGACGACATCGGGGACGACCTCGAGGTCCTGCTGCAGGCGACCGAGCTCGTCGTCACGACGCAGTTCGGGTCGACCTCCATGCTGCAGCGCAAGCTCCGCGTCGGGTTCGCGAAGGCGGGGCGGCTCATGGACCTCCTCGAGTCCCGCGGCGTCGTCGGCCCGTCGGAGGGCTCGAAGGCCCGCGACGTGCTGGTCAAGCCCGACGACCTCGAGCCGGTCCTCGCGGCCATGCGCGGCGACGAGCCGCCGGTCCAGGCCCGTCCTGCCCAGGGGCCGGTCGACCTCGTGGCGGAGGACCTCGCGTCCCGGCCGCAGGCCGTCGACTACTACGACGGCGAGGACGCGTCCGGGGACGGCGACGACGGCGACAACGACGCCTGGAACCTCACCGGCAGGTAGCCTGAGAGGGTGAACAGCTCCCCGAGCCCGGCGGTGCCGGTCCTCAACATCGCGAACGTCCTGACCGTCGTGCGGATCCTCCTGGTCCCGTTCTTCATCTGGTTCCTCCTGCTCGACGACGGGCGGGACGGGCTGTTCCGCTGGCTCGCGGTCCTCACCTTCGCGGTGGCGATCTACACGGACAAGCTCGACGGAGACCTCGCGCGCAGCCGGGGGCTCATCACCGACTTCGGCAAGATCGCCGATCCGATCGCCGACAAGCTGCTCATCGGTTCGGCCCTCGTGCTGCTGTCCGTGCTGGGGGAGCTGTGGTGGTGGGTGACCATCGTCATCCTGGTCCGGGAGATCGGGATCACGCTGCTGCGGTTCGCCGTCATCCGGTACGGCGTCATGCCCGCCTCGCGCGGCGGCAAGCTCAAGACCGTCGTCCAGACCGTCGCCATCCTCCTGTTCCTCATCCCGCTGCAGGCCCTGCTCGGGGACTGGGCCTGGTGGCTCGGCGCCGCCGTCATGGCAGCCGCCGTCGCCATCACCGTCGTCACGGGCGTGGACTACGTCGTCCAGGCGATCCGCCTCCGGGCGGGCGCCCGGAAGTGACCGGTGAGGCGCTCGCGTCCGACGTCGTCGCCGTGGCCGCCCGGCTGGGACTCACCGTCGCGACGGCGGAGTCCCTGACGGCGGGGATGGTCGCGGCGACCCTCGCCGGGGTGCCCGGTGCCTCATCCGTCCTGCAGGGCGGCATAGTGGCATATCAGGTGTCCGTCAAGCGGAACCTTCTGGGCGTCGATGCTCGGCTCCTCGCGGAGGCCGGCGCCGTCGATCCCCGCGTGGCGGCGGCCATGGCGGAGGGGGCCCGGGCCGCGCTCTCAGCCGATATCGGCGTCGCGACCACCGGCGTCGCCGGCCCGGCGGCCCACGAGGGGAAGCCCGTCGGCACCGTGTTCACGGCGATCTCGAGCGTCGCCGGCACGGAGACCGCTGCCCACCGCTTCGCCGGGGGCCGCGACGCCATCCGGATCGCGTCCCGCGACGCGGCGCTCCGCGAGCTCCTCGGGGTGCTGTCCAGGGGAACAAACGGTGCCCAGGGGTAGTTATAAACAATGCCGGCCGTTGATAGGGTTGGCGGCTCAGGCTCAAGCAGGACGGGCAGGTCATCACGGAGCATGCGCCCCCCGGGGCGATGCCCACTCATGAGGGAGCAAGGCGATACAGATGGTAAAGCAGCCCGTATCCGTAAACGGCGTGGTCCGTTGGCGTGATGTGGGGTTGGCAGAGGATGCACAGCGCAAGCCCAAGGAGCGCAAAATGGTGGTTCTTCGCCATGAGATCGGCGATGTCCTCCGGGACGTGCGCCAGCGCCAGGGCCGTACCCTGCGAGAGGTGTCGCACAGTGCGAGGGTCTCCCTCGGATACCTCAGCGAGGTCGAGCGTGGCCAGAAGGAAGCATCCTCCGAACTCCTCTCATCAATCTGCAGTGCACTCGAGGTGCCGCTCTCCTCGATGCTGCGGGAAGTCAGCGACCGCCTGGCAGTAGCAGAAGGCGTCTCCATCCCGGACACCATCCCGCAGGAGTTCTCGCGGGAGTTCGGGGACGACCTCACCGACGAACTGAACGACGACTTCCGTCGGGGCCTCGCGGCGACGAACCGCTAGACCCCCACGACAAGGAAGGCCCGTCCCCGAAGGGACGGGCCTTCCTGCTGTCCGCTACCAGTTGTCCTTGGTGTAGGTGTTGTTCAGCTGGGCGATCAGGGTACCGAGGCGCGTCAGGTCCGCGACGTCCCAGTCCTCCATCAGCTGGTGGAACGCCTGCTTGCGGGCGCTCTGCGCGGCGACCAGCTGATGCGTCCCGGCCTCGGTGAGCGAGATCGCCTGGGCACGGCCGTCGAGCGGATCGGCCTCCTTCTGCACCAGTCCGAGCTGCTCGAGCATCGCGATCTGGCGGCTGACCGACGGCTTGCCGACGCCCACGCTGGCGGCGATGTCCGTCAGGCGCATCGAGCCCTCGCGCTGCAGGATCACCAGGAGCCCGTACGCCGCCGGCTCCATGTCGGGGTGCACGCGGCGGGCCACCTTGTACGAGTTGGACCGCGCACGCCGCCACAGCATGCTGAGCTGCTGCTCGAGTGCCTCGATGGCTGCATCGGTGTCGGCATCGTCCCCGGGGTAGGCTGCAGTGCCCGGGCCGGGGTCCTTGGTGCTCGGCTTCGCGTTCATGGGGCAATTGTAGGGTGACGCGTCGGCGGGGCACCATGCAGCGGAGAATGGACGGACGCGTCCGGCGGCGCCCCAGGACCGCCGTGCGGGAACGACGAGAGCAAGGGACGGCACATGCGGTTGAGCGACTTCTGGCGACTGATGGACGACGAGTTCGGCGCGGGGTATTCGAGGACCCTCGCCCGGGACCTCGTCGTGGACCGCCTGGGCGACAGGACCGCGGCCGAGGCCCTGGGCGCCGGTGTCGATCCGAAGGCCGTCTGGGAGGCGGTGTGCCGGGCCCAGGACGTACCGCGGGAGCGCTGGCTCGGCCGGGACATCAGGCCCCGGTGACACGGGTGCGGAGCCGTCCGCGGGACGTGCCCGAACACGCGGGACGGTCACGGATAATCGAATATCTGTTCGGACCGCGGTATGATGGTCGTGGCGGAGGGGCGCTCTTGTGCACATACCGGCGGCGCCATCTCAAACTGTCGGCGCAGGCCCATACAGTCGTACCGAACACGTAAACCGGCCAGTTGGCCATGAACAACCGAGGTGAAGAATGGCCGCTCCAGACCGCGAGAAAGCCCTCGAAGCTGCTCTCGCCCAGATCGACAAGCAGTACGGCAAGGGTTCCGTCATGCGTCTCGGGGACGAGGTCAGGGCCCCGATCGAGACGATCTCCACCAGCTCGATCGCCCTGGATGCCGCACTCGGCATCGGCGGGCTGCCGCGCGGCAGGGTCGTCGAGATCTACGGACCGGAGTCCTCCGGCAAGACGACCGTCGCCCTCCACGCCGTCGCCAGCGCCCAGCGCAACGGCGGCATCGCCGCCTTCATCGACGCCGAGCACGCCCTCGACCCGGAGTACGCGAAGCGGCTCGGCGTGGACACCGACGCCCTCCTCGTCTCGCAGCCGGACACCGGCGAGCAGGCGCTCGAGATCATGGACATGCTGATCGGCTCGGGATCGATCGACATCATCGTCATCGACTCCGTCGCGGCCCTCGTGCCGCGTGCGGAGATCGAGGGTGAGATGGGTGACAGCCACGTCGGCCTGCAGGCCCGACTGATGAGCCAGGCGCTCCGGAAGATCACCGGCCGCCTGAGCCAGACCAAGACCACGGCCATCTTCATCAACCAGCTGCGCGAGAAGATCGGCGTGTTCTTCGGAAGCCCGGAGACCACCACGGGTGGCAAGGCGCTGAAGTTCTACGCGTCGATCCGCATCGACGTCCGTCGCATCGAGACCCTGAAGGAAGGCGTGAACCCGGTCGGTAACCGGACCCGCGCCAAGATCGTCAAGAACAAGATGGCCCCGCCCTTCAAGCAGGCCGAGTTCGACATCCTGTACGGCTACGGCATCTCCCGCGAGGGAGGCCTGATCGACGTGGGCGTCGAGAACGGGCTGGTCAAGAAGTCCGGGGCCTGGTTCACCTACGAGGGGGACCAGCTGGGGCAGGGCAAGGAGAACGCCCGGAAGTTCCTCAAGGACAATCCCGGTCTGGCGGACGAGCTCGAGCAAAAGATCAGGGTCAAACTGGGCATCGGGGTGCAGGCCGAGGAAGCGGCCGAGACGCCCAAGCTCAAGGCCGTCAGCGGCGAGTAGGTCCGGTGCCGTCCGAGAGCGGAACCGAACCCGTCGGCTGGGGGAACGTGACGGGCCTGTTCGGTTCCGACAGCTCGGGGGGTGCAGCGGATGCCGCCGATCCCGCGACACCCCGCCGGTCGTCCTTCGGCCGGCGGGGGTCCACGCCGTCGGCGACCTCGTCCTTCCGTGCCGGGGGTTCCGCGGGGAAGCGGCAGGCCCGCACCGGCGGCCGGAGGGGCGGAGCGCGCCGTGCGGCGTTCGACGACCCGTTCGGACCGGTCGTCGGTTCGTCCGCGGACGAACCGGTGGAGGACGCCATCGTGCGCGAGGCGGGGGACTCGCCGGCCGCGGACGACGCCCCCCGACGTACCGGGGGCAGGGGAGCCAAGCGCCGCGGGGCCGGGCGCGGGAGTGACCCTGCGGCAGTGCGCCCGGGAGGTACCGGAGCCGCGGAAGATCCGGACGCGTCGGACGGCGGAGCCGGGAAGAGCGACGAGGAGTGGGCGTCGGAGGCGCGCTCCGTCCTGCTGCGCCAGCTGGCCCTCGGTCCCCGAAGCCGTCATCAGCTCGACCAGAAGCTCGCCGGACGGGCCGTCCCGCCCGCCATTGCCTCCTCGCTCCTCGACCGGTTCGAGGAGGTCCAGCTGATCGACGACGCCGAGTTCGCGCGGATGTGGGTGCGGACCCGGACCGCCGCGAAGTCGCTGTCCCGCTCGTCCCTGCGGCGCGAACTCGCGGACAAGGGCATCGACGCGGACCAGGCGGAGGATGCGCTGCTGCAGCTCTCCGACGAGGACGAGCAGGAGCAGGCGCGCGAGGTCGTGCGCCGCAGGCTGCGCCGGAGCGCCGACCTCTCGGACCGGGCCGTCCGGGAGAAGGAGGTGCGCCGGCTCGTCGGCGTGCTCGCCCGGAAGGGCTACAACCCCGGCACGGCCTTCTCGATCGTCAAGGACGTCATCGCGGGCGAGGGCACCGAGGACTGACGCGCCGACGGGATTGTGGGGGTCCGCGCCGCCCGCCGTACGCTTGATGGCGTGAGCATGACAGTCCCGGTTCCCCTCGGCGGAACCACCAGTGAGACCACCAGTGAGACCACCAGCGAGACGACGGGCACCGCCCCCAATCCCCGCACCGCCCCGGACCGCCGCACCTACGAGGTGCGCACCTTCGGCTGCCAGATGAACGTGCACGACTCCGAGCGCATCTCCGGACTGCTCGAGGACGCCGGGCTCACCCGCCTGCAGGAGGGCCAGGCCGACGTCGTCGTCTTCAACACCTGTGCGGTCCGTGAGAACGCCGACAACAAGCTCTACGGCAACCTCGGCATCCTCAAGGCCGTCAAGGAGGCACGGCCCGACCTGCAGATCGCGGTCGGCGGCTGCCTCGCCCAGAAGGACCGGGAGACGATCCTCCGCAGGGCGCCCTGGGTGGACGCCGTCTTCGGGACCCACAACATCGGTGCGTTGCCCGCCCTGCTGCAGAGGGCCCGCCACAACCAGGAGGCGCAACTCGAGATCCTCGAGTCCCTCGACGTCTTCCCGTCCACGCTGCCCACCAGGCGCGAGTCGGTCTACGCCGGCTGGGTGTCCATCTCCGTCGGCTGCAACAACACATGCACCTTCTGCATCGTGCCGTCCCTGCGGGGCAAGGAACGGGACCGCAGACCGGGGGAGATCCTCGCCGAGATCGGGGCCCTCGTGGCGGACGGCGCCGTCGAGGTCACGCTCCTCGGGCAGAACGTCAACTCCTACGGCGTCGAGTTCGGCGACCGCGGCGCCTTCGCGAAGCTGCTCCGCGCGTGCGGCGCCATCGAGGGACTCGAGCGGGTCCGCTTCACGAGCCCCCACCCGGCCGCCTTCACCGACGACGTCATCGATGCCATGGCCGAGACGCCCAACGTGATGCCGCAGCTGCACATGCCGCTCCAGTCCGGCTCCGATCGGGTCCTGAAGGCCATGCGGCGCTCCTACCGCTCCGCCCGGTTCCTGGGCATCCTCGAGCGCGTCCGCGCGGTGATGCCCGACGCGGCCATCTCGACGGACATCATCGTCGGCTTCCCCGGCGAGACGGAGGAGGACTTCCAGGCCACCCTCGACGTCGTCGAGGAGTCACGCTTCGCCACGGCCTTCACCTTCCAGTACTCGCGGCGCCCCGGCACTCCCGCGGCGGACCTGCCGGACCAGCTGCCCAAGGCGGTGGTCCAGGAGCGCTTCGAACGGCTCACGGCCCTCCAGGACCGCATCGCCGGGGAGGAGAACGCCCGCCAGGTGGGCAGGACCGTCGAGGTCCTCGTCACCGACCAGCCGGGCCGCAAGGGCTCCGAGACGCACCGCCTCACCGGACGGGCGCGGGACCAGCGCCTGGTCCACTTCTCCGTCCCCGCCGGCGCCGAGCCGCCACGACCCGGGGATCTCGTGACGCTCCCGGTCACCGGGGCCGCCTCGTTCCACCTGCTGTCCGACCCCGCGCCGGCCGACTACTCCGTCCGCCGCTCGCGTGCCGGGGACGCGTGGGACCGGAGCCAGGCCGACTCGTGCGGCGTCCCCGCGCCGACGGACGGGCCGCTCCGCCCGGTGGCCCTCGGCATGCCGTCGCTGCCCGTCCGCGCGAGCGCCCCGTGACCCTGCCGGTCGTCGCAGTGGTCGGTCCGACGGGAGCGGGCAAGTCCGACCTCGGCGTGGAGCTGGCGCTGCGTCTGCACGGCGAGGTCGTCAACGCCGACGCCCTGCAGTTCTACCGCGGGATGGACATCGGCACGGCCAAGCTGCCCCCGGAGGAGCGACAGGGCATCGAGCACCACCTCCTCGACGTCCTCGACGTCACCGAGGAGGCCAGCGTCGCCGCCTACCAGGAGGACGCCCGGCGCATCATCGACGGCATCCGCGGGCGCGGCAGTGTCCCCATCCTGGTCGGCGGGTCCGGCCTCTACGTCAGGGCGGCCCTCGATCGCCTGGAGTTCCCGCCCACCGATCCCGGCGTGCGGACGCGGCTCGAGGCGGAGCTCTCCGCCGACGGCAGCACGGCCTTCCGGGAGCGGCTCCGCGCCGTCGATCCCGCCTCGGCGGAACGCATCGACGACGACCGCCGCCTCGTCCGGGCGCTCGAGGTCCACGAGATCAGCGGGCGCCCCTTCAGCGCCTACATGCCGCGCCGCGAGTACCACCGGCCTGCGGTCCAGATCGGCCTCGCGGTCGACCGCGACGTCCTGCGCGAACGGCTGGCCGCACGGGTCCGGGCCATGGTCGGGGCCGGACTCGCCGAGGAGGTCCGCCGCCTCGCCGCACGCGGCCTGCGCGACGGACGGACGGCGTCCCGCGCCCTGGGCTACGGACAGTTCCTGCGGGTGCTCGACGGATCGATGTCCGAGACCGACGCCGTCGAGGACACCGTCGCGGCGACCCGGCGCTTCGCCCGCCGCCAGCTGACCTGGTTCCGCGGGGACCCGCGCGTCGCCTGGCTCGACTGGCAGGCGCCCGACCTCGCGGAGGCTGCCGTCGGGCTCGCCCGCCGCTCGGCGGGACCTATCCTAGAACGGTGACCGACTTCCCCGCCGAGACGGCGACCCCCACCGCCCCGCAGCCCGCAGGGCTCCCCTTCACGAAGGGCCACGGGACGGGCAACGACTTCATCCTGACGCTCGATCCCGACGGCGAAGGACCCATCGACGCGGCGTTCGTCGCGGCGGCCTGCGACCGCCACCGCGGGATCGGCGCCGACGGGTACATCCGGGCCGTGCGCTCGGCCTCCCTCCCCGAGGGGCGCGCCCTGCTGCAGACGGAGCCGCGCGCCGAATGGTTCATGGACTACCGCAACAGCGACGGCTCCGTCTCCGAGATGTGCGGCAACGGCGTGCGGGTCTTCGCCCACTTCCTCCTCGCCCGGGACGCCGCGGAGCTGCCCGAGGGCGGGGAGCTGGCCATCGGGACCCGGGCGGGCGTCAAGCGGGTGACCCGCTCCGGGGACGGCTACGCCGTCGACATGGGCCCCTGGGAGTTCATCCACCCCGACGCCGCCGTCGCGCGGGGCATGGACTCGCTCGTCGACATCGGCGGGCTCGACGTCGACCGGCCCGCGCTGTCCATCAGCATGGGCAACCCGCACACCGTCGTCGCCCTCGCCGAACAGGCCGAGCTCGACCGCACCGAGCTGCACCGGGCGCCCGTCGTCCAGCCGGTACCGCCGGAGGGGACCAACGTCGAACTCGTCGTGCCCGCCGATCCGCTCGTGGGGAACGACGGCGTCGGGCGCCTGACCATGCGCGTGCACGAGCGCGGTGTCGGGGAGACGCAGTCCTGCGGCACGGGAGCCTGCGCCGCGGCCGCCGGCACGAGATTCTGGGCCGGGGAGGGTGCACCCGCCCAGTGGCTCGTGACGGTACCCGGCGGCGTCGTCGGGGTGACCTTCTTCGCCGGTCCCGACAACCGAGAGCACGTACAGCTCAGCGGGCCGGCCGTCCTCGTGGCCGACGGCGTGCTGCTGACCGCCGGCTGAGCGCGGCACAGGGACCGCCCACCGCGGGATTCACTCCCCGCGGCGCACCTCCAGGATGCGGTACGACTTCGAGGTCTCCGCGCGCCGCACCGTGAAGTCGCCGGGCAGTTCCTCGGCGAGCCAGCGCTGCAGCGAATCGGCGCCGAGGTTCTTCTGCACGACGAGCCACGCGGTCCCGCCGGGCGCGAGGCGCGGCAGCCAGCGCAGCAGCAGGGCGTGCAACTCCTGCTTGCCGATCCGGATCGGCGGATTGGACCAGATGGTGGAGAACTCGAGGCCCACGTCGACGTCGTCCGGCGTGCTGGCCGTGACGTTGCCGAGCCCCAGCCGCCGGGCGTTCTCCGTGGTCAGCGCGAGGCACCGCTCGTTGACGTCGACGGCGAGGACCTCCGCGTCCGGCGCCTTCAGCGCCATGGTGAGCGCGAGGGGACCCCAGCCGCAGCCCAGGTCCAGCAGGCGCTGTCCCTCGGGCTCCGGCACCGAGCCGAGGAGGATCGCCGTCCCCTTGTCCACACCGTCGGGACTGAAGAGGCCCGACGAGGTCACCAGGTCCCTGCGGCTGCCCGCCAGGACGACGGCGAGGGGCCTGCGCGTGTCCGGTCCGGCCGGTCGTGCGCTGAAATAGTGCTGGGCGTCCGGCTGCGGCTCCTGCTGTGAATCCATGGAGGAAAGCCTAGTGGCACCTCCGTGCCCGTCCCTCCGCGGTGGCGTGCCCGGGCGCACCCCGGTTTCGCCCGGGGAGAATCCGCTGGAGCGCCCCGAGGGGCGGCCGTAGAATCGGAGGACATCCAACTAGGGAGAACATGACCGAGAATCACGGGCATTCCACCGGCGCCGACATGGGCCCGGAGGAGATCCAAGCCGTTATCGACCGGATCCTGGCGAGCGACGAAGCTGCCGTGGCGAAGGCGAAGAACGGGACGAAGCCGGAGAAGACCGCAGCACCGATCGAGACGACCTGGCGTTCACGGGCGCTCGCCCTCTCGGGTGACGACGAGACGTCGGACGCCGACGGGGACCAGCAGGACCTCGCGGAGCGCCGCGCCCTCCGCCGCGTCGCCGGACTGTCGACGGAACTCGAGGACGTCACCGAGGTCGAGTACCGGCAGCTCAGGCTGGAGCGGGTCGTCCTCGCGGGGCTGTGGAGCGAGGGTACGGCGCAGGACGCCGAGAACTCGCTGCAGGAACTTGCCGCACTCGCCGAGACGGCCGGGTCCGAGGTGCTGGACGGCATCGTCCAGCGGCGCCCCAAGCCGGACCCCGGGACGTTCCTCGGCTCGGGCAAGGCCCAGGAGCTGAAGGACATCGTCCAGGCCACCGGAGCCGACACGGTGATCGTCGACAGCGAGCTGTCCCCGTCGCAGCGCCGAGGCCTCGAGGACATCGTCAAGGTGAAGGTCATCGACCGCACCGCCCTGATCCTCGACATCTTCGCGCAGCACGCGAAGAGCCGCGAGGGCAAGGCGCAGGTCGAGCTCGCGCAGCTCGAGTACCTGCTGCCGCGCCTCCGAGGCTGGGGCGAGTCGATGTCCCGCCAGGCCGGAGGCCAGGTCGGCAGCGCGAGCGCCGGCATGGGCTCCCGAGGCCCCGGTGAGACGAAGATCGAACTCGACCGCCGGAAGATCCGCAACCGCATGGCGAAGCTGCGCCGCGAGATCGCCGGGATGAAGCCCGCGCGGGAGACGAAGCGCGCCAACCGCCGACGCAACCAGGTACCCTCCGTCGCGATCGCCGGCTACACGAACGCCGGCAAGTCGTCCCTGCTGAACCGGCTGACGGACGCAGGCGTCCTCGTGCAGAACGCGCTGTTCGCGACGCTCGACCCGACGGTCCGCCGGGCGGAGACGCCCGACGGCATCGGGTACACGCTGGCCGACACGGTCGGATTCGTCCGCTCGCTGCCCACACAGCTCGTCGAGGCCTTCCGGTCGACCCTGGAGGAGGTGGCGGACTCCGACCTCATCCTGCACGTCGTCGACGTGTCGCACCCCGACCCGGAAGGGCAGATCGCCGCCGTGCGCGCCGTCCTGACGGAGATCGACGCCCGCAAGGTGCCCGAGATCCTCGTCTTCAACAAGGCCGACGCCGCCGACCCGTTCGTCATCGAGCGGCTGCGGCAGCGAGAGCCACGCTCCATCGTCGTGTCCGCCCGCACGGGGGCGGGGCTCACCGAGCTCCGTCAGCTCATCAGCACGAGCATCCCGCGTCCCGGGGTCAAGCTGGACCTGCTCGTGCCCTACGAGCGGGGCGAGGTGCTGAGCCGCCTCCACGAGGAGGACGTGGAGATCCTCGGCCTGGAGCACGTCGACGACGGGACGCGCCTCGAGGTGATGGTTCGCGAGGGCCTGGCGGCCGACCTGGAGCCGTACCTGCGGCATGAGTGACACACCACGGTCCGGCGCCGCCGTCGCGGCGCCGGTCCCGGGCCCGTCCGCTCCCGGGAACCACCAAGCGATCAAACTGCTCGACACCGCCGTGGCCGCGATGGGCGGGGAGATGCGCACCGGCCAGCACGAGATGGTGCGGCAGGTCAGTGAGGCCATCCGCTCGGGCGACCACCTGCTCGTCCAGGCCGGCACCGGGACCGGCAAGTCCCTCGCGTACCTCGTCCCGCTCATCGCGCACGCCCTGGAGAGCGACCGGCCGTCGGTCGTCTCGACCGCGACGCTCGCCCTGCAGGCGCAGATCGTGGGCCGGGACCTCCCGCGCCTCCTCGAGGCCGTCCGGCCCGCCCTCGCGCGCCCCGTCGACGTCGCCCTGCTCAAGGGCCGCTCCAACTACGTCTGCCTCCACAAGACCGGCGGCGGCTTCCCCGAGGAGGACGTCCCCGATGCGCTCTTCAGCCTCGGCGAGGACGCCACACCGCACCCGTCGCCGCTGACCGGGGGCGCGCCCTCGTCGGCGCTCGGCCGCGAGGTGGTGAGGCTGCGCGAGTGGGCGGACGGCACGGACACGGGCGACCGCGACGACCTCGTCCCCGGCGTGAGCGACCGGGCCTGGCGGCAGGTGTCCGTGTCCAGCATGGAGTGCCTGGGCGCCGCCCGCTGCCCGATGGCGCAGGAGTGCTTCAGCGAGAAGGCCCGGGCCGCCGCCGCGGACGCCGACATCATCATCACCAACCACGCGATGCTCGCGATCAGCGCGTTCGAGGGGCTCGCCGTCCTGCCCGAGTACGACGTCGTCGTGATCGACGAGGCCCACGAGCTGCACGACCGCGTCACCGGAGCCGTGTCCGGGCAGCTCTCGGCCTCCATGGTGGGGGCGGCCTCCACCGCCCTCCGCCGCCACGCCTCCATCGGCACCTCGGCCCTCGACACCGCGGCCGCCGCCTTCGAGGCGGCCTCGGAGCTCGTCCCGTCCGGGCTCCTGCCCGGCGGGCTGCCGGATGACCTCGAGGAGTCGCTCGCGCAGGTCCGCGACGCAGCACGGGCCGCACTGTCCGACACGAAGACGGACGGCAAGTCCGAGGCGGACGCCGACGGCGGGCGGCAGGTGGCCCGCTCGCGCGTCACGCTGGTCTTCGACCTCGCCGAGCGCATCCTCGCGGCCACCGATTCGAACGAGGTGGTCTGGGCGTCCCGGACCAGCACCTTCACACCGGGATCCGGGTATGCGCAGCCGGACGAGGGTGCACCCGCGACACTCAACGTCGCGCCGCTCTCGGTCGCGGCACGCCTGCGGGAGGGCCTCTTCGAGGACCACACGGTGATCCTCACCTCGGCGACGCTTGCCATCGGGTCCGAGTTCGGTCCCGTCGCGGGGTCGCTGGGCCTCAGCGGACCCGGCGCGCCCGCCTGGACCGGCGTCGACGTCGGCAGTCCGTTCGACTACCCGCGCCAGGGCGTCCTGTACGTGGCGAAGGACCTGCCCAAGCCCGAGCGCGGCACGTCCGACGCGCAGCTGCAGGAGCTGCTGACGCTCCTCAGGGCCTCCCGCGGGGGTGCGCTCGGCCTGTTCTCCTCGCGGCGGGCCGCAGAGGAGGCGGCCGAGGCGCTACGGCCCCAGGTCGACTTCGAGATCCTGTGCCAGGGGGAGTCCTCCCTGAGCGGGCTCGTCGACCGGTTCGCGGCCGAGCCGGACACGTGCCTGTTCGGCACGATGTCCCTGTGGCAGGGGGTCGACGTGCCCGGCGCGTCGTGCCGCCTCGTCGTCATCGACCGCATCCCCTTCCCCCGGCCCGACGACCCCCTCATGACGGCCCGCACGCGAGCCGTCGCCCGCAACGGCGGCAACGGGTTCATGAGCGTCTCGGCGACCCACGCCGCGGTCCGGCTCGCCCAGGGGGCCGGACGGCTCATCCGTTCCACGGGGGACCGGGGCGTCGTCGCCGTGCTCGACAGCCGCCTCGCCACGGCCCGCTACGGCGGCTTCCTCCGGGCCGCGCTGCCGCCCTTCTGGGCGACGACGGACAGGGCCACGGTCACCGGGATCCTCGAACGCCTCTCCGTCCGCTGACGGTCCTGCCGATGCCATGCGAAGGGCGCCGCAGTTCCGGACTGCGGCGCCCTTAGCATGCCCGGTGGTGCGTGCCCGGACCTAGAGGGCGCGCATCACCGAGACGACCTTGCCCATGATGCTGGCATGGTCTCCGAGGATCGGTTCGTAGCGGGTGTTCTGGGGCAGCAGCCACGTATGGCCGTCGCGCTGGCGGAAGGTCTTCACCGTCGCCTCGTCGTCGAGGAGAGCGGCAACGATGTCGCCGTTCTGCGCGCTCTGCTGCTTCCGGACCACCACCCAGTCCCCGTCGCAGATGGCGGCGTCGACCATCGAGTCCCCCGAGACCCTGAGCATGAAGAGCTCCCCATGGCCCACGAGCTGCCGGGGGAGGGGCATGACGTCCTCCACGACCTGATCGGCGAGGATCGGCCCACCGGCTGCGATGCGCCCCACGAGCGGGACCAGGGCGGTGTCGACGGCGACCCTGTGCTCGGCAGAGGGCCGCTCCGGCGCCGACCCGTCACCGGTCGCCGGCTCGGGCGGCAGGGTCAGCGGCAGCAGGACCTCCATGGCCCGGGGACGCTTGGGGTCGCGCCGCAGGTAGCCGAGCCGCTCGAGCTGCGAGAGCTGGTGCGTCACGCTCGACAGGCTGGCCAGGCCGACGATGTCGCCGATCTCCCGCATGGAGGGCGGGTAGCCCTTGTCCGCGATCGAGCGCTGGATGGTCTCGAGGATGGTCAGCTGGCGCGCGGTCAGGCCCTTCGACACCGAGCGGCCGCGGGGGCGGCCACGGCCCGCCGAGATCGGCACGGCATTCGCCGGCACCTCGGCCGTGTTCGATTCCTGCCGGTCCGCCGATGTTCGTTCCGCCACTGTGATGCCTTTCGCCTGGGACTGCAGATCCCGTTGTGCCCGCCTGCCGCCCTCCGCCGGGGCGGGAGCGATTCTGTCAGTGGCGGGTGATTTCCTGAGGTACATCGACGCCGTGCCTGCCGCTTGGTGGCAGCAGGTGCCGTCCATGCCCTGCCCTGTTCACGCTAGGGCAGACGGTGGGGCTTTTCAAACATATGTTCGAGCGAGTCTCGACAAGGGTCGTCGGTCAGTGCTAGAAATAAGCTCAGATGAATTAGAACACGCGTTCGAAACGAGAGTCCAGCCCCGACCGGCTGTTCGAAGGGAAAGAGGCTACGTAATGGCTGAAGCACCAGCACAGCACGGCAGCACGGCGCTCTGGGCGCTGACCCCCACGCGTCCGGAGCCGCACCTCCGTCTCGTCCGGTCCGCCCCGCCCGCGACGGCCCCGCTCACCCGGTCCGTCCCGCTCCTCCGGTCCGTCCCTGCCCTGCAGTCCGTCCCGCCCGTGCGCACGGCGTGGACCGGGCCCCGCGTCCCCAGGCCCCGTGGCTCGGCGTCCCGCACCGCCACGTCCACGCTGTCCGATACGTCCATGCAGCCCCGTACCTCCATGCAGCGGAGTACGGAGCGGCCCGTGACCCTGACGCGGCGGGGACGGCTGGTGCTGGTCGGCCTGCCGATCGCGCTCGGCGTGGCGGCCCTCATCCTCCTCGGCGCCTTCCTCACGTCGCAGGCCCAGGCCTCGGAGTCGCTGCCGGCACCCTCGTCGACCGTCGAGGTCAGTGTGGCGGCCGGCGAGTCCCTGTGGGACCTGGCGCTCCGGTACGCGCCGGACCGCGACCCGCGCGAGGTCGTGGCCGAGATGGTCGAACTCAACGACCTGCGCAGCTCCGTCGTCCAGGCGGGCCAGAGCATCGCCGTCCCCGCGGCAGGATAGGCAGAGCCGGTCCGGCCGCCGCAGGCGCCCAGCCCGACTTCATTAGCCGCTGAAGTCGGCATCGCTTAAACTGGGAGCGTGCCCTCCTCCGTCGACGCCCTTGCAAACCTCCCGCTGCGTAACGACCTCGTCGGGCTGCACCCCTACGGTGCGCCGCAGCTCGACGTCCCGATCCTCCTGAACGTCAACGAGAACACGCACGGTGTCCCGGCCGATGTGCATGCCGCGATCGTCGAGGCCGTCGCCCACGCGACCCAGGGCCTCAACCGCTACCCGGACCGCGAATTCGCGGAGCTGCGGAAAAACCTCGCCGACTATCTCGGCCACGGCCTCACCCCGGACCAGCTGTGGGCGGCGAACGGCTCGAACGAAGTACTGCAGCAGGTCCTGCAGGCGTTCGGCGGGCCGGGGCGGACGGCGATCGGATTCCCGCCCACCTACTCCATGTACCCGCTGCTGGCCAGCGGCACGGGCACGCGGTACGTCACGGCGGACCGTCAGGCCGCCTACGCCATGACCCCTGGGGCCACGGCCCGGGCGGTACGCGAGTCGGCCGCCAACATCGTCTTCCTGTGTTCGCCGAACAACCCCACGGGCACGGCGCTGGGCCTCGACGTCGTCGAGGCGGCCTACGACGCCGGCGAGGCGGAACGCGCCATCATCATCGTCGACGAGGCCTACGGGGAGTTCGCGCAGAAGGACACACCCAGCGCGCTCACCCTGCTCCCCGGCCGCCCGCGGCTGCTCGTGTCCCGCACCATGAGCAAGGCGTTCGCCCTCGCCGGGGCGCGGATCGGGTATCTCGCGGCAGCCCCGGAGGTCGCGGACGCCCTGCGGCTGGTGCGCCTGCCCTACCACCTGTCGGCGATCACGCAGGCGGCGGCCAACGCCGCGCTCACCCACGCGGACACGCTGCTGGCCAACGTCGAGGCGATCAAGGTGCAGCGGGACCGGATCGTCCGGGAGCTCGAGCGCCTCGGACTGTCCCCGGCACCCTCGGACGCCAACTTCGTGTTCTTCTCGGGCCTCGACGACCCGCACCGCGTCTGGGAGGGACTGCTGGAGGCGGGGGTGCTGATCCGCGACGTCGGGATCCCGGGGTCGCTCCGCGTCACCGCGGGAACAGAACCGGAGACGACGGCGTTCCTGTCCGCGCTGGGGAAGCTGCTCTAGCCCCTCCGATGGCCCGTCCTGCGGACGGGTCTCCTAGACTTGAGGGGCCGCCCGGCGCGCCCCGCCGATCCCGACCCCCGGCTCTCCCAGAAACGCCGATCCGTGCCCGGATGCCCGGGAGCAGACAGAAGGAAAGCAATGACAGTTGATGCCGCCCCAGGCCGAACGGCCCGTATCGAGCGCGTCACGAGCGAGTCCAGCGTCCTCGTGGAGCTCGACCTCGACGGCACGGGTGTGTCCTCGATCGACACCACCGTGCCCTTCTACGACCACATGCTCACGGCCCTGTCGAAGCACTCGCTGATCGACCTCACCATCAGGTCCTCCGGCGACACGCACATCGACGTCCACCACACGGTCGAGGACACCGCGATCGCGATCGGCGAGGCCCTCCGCATCGCGCTCGGGACGAAGGCCGGCATCCGCCGGTTCGGCGAGGCCACCGTCCCGCTCGACGAGGCCCTCGCGAACGCCGTCGTCGACATCTCCGGCCGGCCGTTCCTCGTCCACGGCGGGGAGCCGGCCGGCCAGGAGTACCACCTGATCGGTGGCCACTTCACGGGGTCGCTCACGCGCCACGTCCTGGAGGCCCTCGCCCTCCACGCCGGGATCTGCCTCCACGTCACCGTCCTCGCGGGCCGCGACCCGCACCACATCGTCGAGGCCCAGTTCAAGGCCCTGGCCCGGGCGCTGCGCGCAGCCGTCGAGTCGGATCCACGCGTCGAGGGCATCCCGTCCACCAAGGGAGCGCTATGACCGCGCGCCGCGTCACGGTGCTCGACTACGGGTCCGGCAACGTCCGCTCCGTCGTCCGCGCCCTCGAGCACGTGGGAGCCGAGGTCGTGCTGAGCGCCAAGCCCGACGACGTCCTCACTGCCGACGGCCTGCTCGTCCCCGGCGTCGGCGCGTTCGCCGCCGTCATGAAGGGGCTGAAGGACGTCGACGCACTCCGCATGATCGGTCGGCGCGTGGCCGGCGGCAGGCCCGTCCTCGGGATCTGCGTGGGCCTGCAGGTGCTCTTCGACGAGGGTGTGGAGCACGGCGTCCGGACGCCCGGCATGGGGGAGTGGCCGGGGACGGTGGAGCGGCTCAAGGCCGACGTCGTGCCGCACATGGGCTGGAACACGGTGGAGGCGCCGGCGGACACCGTCCTGTTCGACGGCATCGGGGACGAACGGTTCTACTTCGTCCACTCCTACGGCGTCCAGGACTGGACCTTCGACGTCACGCAGCCCGCCATGAAGCCACCGCAGGTCACCTGGTCCGATCACGGCGGCCGGTTCATCGCCGCCGTCGAGAACGGGCCCCTCAGCGCCACGCAGTTCCACCCCGAGAAGTCCGGCGACGCAGGGGCCCAGCTGCTGCGGAACTGGATCGAGGGTCTCCGATGAGCCGATGCTGAGCCTCGTCCTCATGGGTGTCGCCGGCATCCTCATCGGCGGGGCGTTCTCCCTGCGCAGCCAGGACTTCCCGCGCTGGGTGTGGATCGCCTTCCTCGCGCTGGCCGGGCTGTCCCTCTTCGCCGCCTACCTGTTCACGCTTCCCGGCGACTAGCCGCAACCCGCCCCCGTCCCCGTTCTCCGCCCGTACGAAAGCAGACCATGAGCCCCTTCGCCGAAACACCCACGCTCGAACTCCTCCCCGCCGTCGACGTCGCCGACGGCAAGGCCGTGCGCCTGGTCCAGGGCGAGGCCGGCAGCGAGACCAGCTACGGCGACCCGGTCGACGCCGCCCTCGCGTGGCAGGAGGACGGGGCCGAGTGGGTGCACCTCGTCGACCTCGACGCCGCGTTCGGCCGCGGCTCCAACCGGGACCTGCTCGAGCGCGTCGTCCGACAGCTCGACATCAAGGTGGAACTCTCCGGCGGCATCCGGGACGACGCGTCGCTCGACGCCGCGCTGGAGCTCGGCGCCACCCGGGTCAACCTCGGCACCGCTGCGCTCGAGAACCCCGAGTGGACCGAACTGGCCATCGCGCGGTACGGGGACGCCGTCGCCGTCGGACTCGACGTGCGCGGGACCACGCTCGCCGCGCGCGGCTGGACCGAGGACGGGGGAGACCTGTGGGAGGTCCTGCAGCGTCTCGAGGACGCCGGCTGCGCCCGCTACGTCGTGACGGACGTGACCAAGGACGGCACGCTGAAGGGACCGAACCTCGCCCTGCTGCGTGAGGTCCTGGCGAAGACCACCCGCCCCGTCGTGGCCTCGGGCGGCATCTCGAGCCTGGACGACATCGCGGCGCTCCGCGACCTCGTGCCCGACGGGCTCGAGGGGGCCATCGTCGGCAAGGCCCTCTACGCCGGCGCGTTCACCCTGCCGCAGGCGCTGGACGTGGCAGGGCTGCCCGGGGCGTGACCGGCCGGCAGCTCCCGGCGCACATCGCGGCGGCACTCGCCGGCAACACCGCGGACTCCGCCGGGCAGGTGTGGGCCGGTCGGGACCTGTCGGGCCCGGAGAACCCCCTGCACGCCTTCGACGACGACGACGGGACCGCGGACCGTGGTCTCTCCGCCGCCGTCGCCGGGCTCCTGGCCGCCCCGGACCGGTCCGGGGACCAGCCGGGCGCGCGCGAGCGTGCGGTGTTCGCCGCCCTCACCACGGCGCGCGTGTTCATCCCCATCGTCGCCCGGCTGAGCGCGGCCGGGGAGGGCGCCTCCGGCCTGCGGTCCGACAAGGAGGCCGAGATGGCGCTCGTCACGCTGTCCGCGCCCGACGGGCGCAAGGCGCTGCCGGTCTTCTCGTCGACGGCGGCCCTGACGCGCTGGCACCCCGAGGCGCGTCCCGTGGCCGCCTATGCGGCGCGCGCCGCCCTCGCCGCCGCGGCGGAGGACGCGGAGCTGATGGTGCTCGATCCCGGGGCCGAGCTGACCGTCGTCATCCGGCGTCCCGCCGTCTGGGCCCTCGCCCGGCAGGTCGACTGGACGCCGTCCTACGAGGACACGGCCCTCGCGTCGCTCGTCGGGACCGCTGCGCGCGAGGAGCGGGACATCATCTCGGTGGCGCTCCGGCCCGCGGCAGGGGTCCTCACGCGGGCCGCCGACGGTAGCATTGCTTCCGGCGGAGGGCCGGGGCCCGAGCTGCGCATGGACGTGCAGCTCCGTGCCGGGCTGTCGCAGCAGGAGGTGCGCGACGCCGTCGCCTCCTTCCGGGGCAGGCTCCTGGGCCTCGCCGACTTCGTGGAACGCGTCGATTCGCTCGACATCAAACTCACCCGCTGACGTCCGTCGGCCAGGAAAGCCAGGAACGTGAACTTCGCCGTCTACCGGGACCTGCTGCGCATCCGCTCCGTACGGATGCTGCTGCTCGTCGGGATGATCGCCCGCTTCCCCCACTCGGCGGCCGGCGTGCTGCTGACCCTGCACGTGGTGCAGACCCTCGACCGGGGCTACGCCGAGGCGGGCGCCGTCGCCGCTGTCGTCACGATCGGCATCGCCGTCGGTGCGCCGTGGCGGGGCCGGCGGATCGACGAGGCGGGCCTGCGCCGTGCGCTCATCCCGTCGGTCGTCGCGGAAGCCGTCATCTGGTCCGTCGCACCGCACCTGTCCTACCAGTGGCTGCTCGTCGCCGCCCTGGTGGGCGGCCTCTTCACCCTCCCGGCCTTCTCGGTGATCCGCCAGGCGCTCGGCGTGCTGGTGGACGGCGACCGTCGCCGCACGGCCTTCACGCTCGATGCCATCTCGACGGAGGTCGTCTTCATGGCGGGTCCGGCCGTGGGCGTCGTCCTCGCCACCCAGGTCTCCTCCGTGCTCGGCCTGACCCTTGTCGGTATCGCCGCCGCGTCCGCCGGGCTCTTCCTCATGTTGATCAATCCGCCGACACGGTCCGAGCAGCTCCCCGACGCCGGGACGGTCGCCGCCGCGGCACCCGCCGTGCTCGGTGAAGCGGCAGCGGATCTCATCGGGTTCTCGGATGCGGGCGGACGTCGCCGCGGGGCCTCGACGCTCCGCAGGGGAGTGCGCCGGGCGTTCCCCTGGCTGACGGCACCGCTCGTCCTCGTCATGGTCGTCGCCGCGGGGGCCGGGCTCCTCCTCTCCGGCTCCGAGGTCGGCATCGTCGCCGCCCTCGAGCACGCGGGGAAGGAGAGCCAGCTCGGGCTCGTGTTCGTGGCCTGGTGTGCGGCGTCCGTCGTCGGCGGCATCCTCTACGGGGCCCTGCACCGACCGGTCGCGCCGTCGCTGCTCCTGCTCGGCATGGCACTGCTGACGCTGCCCATGGGATTCGCCGAGACCACGCTCTCGCTGGCGCTGCTGTCCATCCCCCCGGGCCTGCTGTGCGCGCCGGTCCTCTCCGCCGCGTCGGAGAAGGTCGCCGACCTCGTCGCCGAGGACCGGAGGGGTGAGGCCATGGGCTGGTACGGTTCCGCGCTGACCTCCGGCGTCGCGCTCGGGGCTCCCATCGCGGGCGTCCTCATCGACACCACCGGGCCGTGGGGCGGCTTCACCGCCGTCTCCGTGGTCTCCGCGGTCATCGGCATCGCGGGCCTCGCAGCACGCAGGATCGGGCGGGGCGCTGTGCCGACGGGGACGGCGCCGGTCGTCTAGGGACGACCCGGAAGGGATCGGCGGTCAGTTCACCGGGCCCGTGTACTTCTCGCCGGGGCCCTTGCCCGGCGCGTCGGGGATGATCGACGCCTCGCGGAAGGCGAGCTGCAGCGAGCGGAGGCCGTCGCGCAAGGGGCCGGCGTGCTGCGAACCGATCTCCGGTGCCGCCGCGGTCACGAAGCCCGCGAGGGCCGTGATGAGCTTGCGTGCCTCATCGAGGTCCTTGAGCTGTTCCGCGTTCTCCTCGTGGCCGAGGCCGCACTTCACCGCCGCCGCGCTCATGAGGTGGACCGCCGACGTCACGATGACCTCGACGGCGGCGACCTCGGAGATGTCACGCATCTCCCGACGGACATCCTGCTCGGCGGCGGACGGCGCGTCCGGTGCGTCGGCGCCGTGCGGGTGCTCCTCCGCGAAGCTCCGCCGGGAGGCCGTCGCGGGCGCGTCGTCGGGGGAGTGCTGCGGATTGTCGTGTGGCGTGTTCATACTGGTAAGCTTGGCATAGACCAACCGGTCGCTGTTACTCGCTGTGCTCCGCAAGGGGCCGGTGGAGACGGGCCGGGATGCAAGCGGAGTCCTCTCCCACCCGCGTTTGCCTGGTGCGACCCTTGGCCGCATTACAGGTAGCCGGGTCACCTGGTCGGTCCTGCGGATGATCGCGAGGAAGGCTGATGCTTTCCCCGCACGTCGGGAACCGGTTGACGAGGCCTTCGATTGCGCATGCAATGGGAGGCCTTCTTTCGTCTGCACGCGGTTCCGGTTTGAGAATTCACAGGAGTCACACATTAGCGAGCCAAGAATCAATGATCGTATCCGCGTCCCCGAGGTGCGGTTGGTCGGACCTGCCGGCGAACAGGTAGGGATCGTCCGTATCGAGGACGCACTCCGACTTGCCGCCGAGTCCGACCTGGATCTGGTTGAGGTAGCACCGCAGGCGAAGCCTCCGGTCGCGAAGCTCATGGATTTTGGTAAGTACAAGTACGAGGCGGCCGTCAAGGCGCGTGAAGCGCGGAAGAACCAGACCAACACGGTCCTGAAGGAGATCCGCTTCCGCCTCAAGATCGACACCCATGACTACGAGACCAAGCGCGGGCACGCCATGCGGTTCCTCGGAGCGGGCGACAAGGTCAAGGCCATGATCCAGTTCCGCGGACGTGAGCAGCAGCGACCGGAGATGGGCATCCGCCTGCTCCAGAAGTTCGCCGAGGACGTCGCCGAGGTGGGCGTGGTCGAGTCCTCGCCGCGCATCGACGGCCGCAACATGGTCATGGTCATCGGACCCACCAAGAACAAGGCCGAGGCGAAGGCCGAGGCTCGTCGTGCGACGCAGCGCGCCGAGGCGAAGGCCGCCAACGAGGCTGCCAAGTCCGGCGTCGACACCGGTCGGGTCGACACCTCGGGAAGCGACAACGCGCCGTTCACGCAGTCGCTCGCCGACCTGCTGCCCGAGGGTTACGCCATCAACACCGAGCCCGACGCGGCGCCCGTGGAGGCGCCGGTCGTCGAGGCACCCGTGACGGCGCCGACGGAGGCACCTGCGGCGGAAGCCGCGGCGCCGGCCGCCGCGCCGGAAGCACCTGCGGCCCCCAGGGCTGCCAGTGCACCGAGGAGCGCCCCGGCCCGCAGCATGTCGGCCCCCCGGTCGACCGCGTCGCGGCCTGCAGCCGATCGCCCCGCGGCCTCGAGGCCCGCGTCGGCTCCGGCGTCGAGGCCCGCCGCGGCCGCACCCGCCCGGCCTGCGGCCGCGGCACCCCAGACTGCGGCGCCCCAGGCCGCAGCACCCCAGGCTGCAGCGCCGAAGCCGTCCGCAGCAACCAAGCCCTCGGCCATGCCGAAGCCCGGAGCGCCGAAGCCGTCGGCGACCCCCAAGCCCGCCGGCAGGGCGGCGCCCAAGAGCCCGACCAGCCGCCCCAAGCCCGGCAGCACGGACTAGGGCTTCCGCCCGGTCCTGACGGGACTGTTTCGAAAACCAGCAGGCACCGGTACGGTGCCGAATTCCGGGTGCGTCAGCCCCGGCTACCAGAAGGAGATCGGTCCCCATGCCGAAGATGAAGACCCACAGCGGCGCCAAGAAGCGCTTCAAGCTGACCGGAAGCGGAAAGCTCAAGCGCCAGCAGGCCAACCGCCGTCACTACCTCGAGCACAAGTCCTCGACGTTGACGCGCCGCCTCGCGAGCGATCAGATCGTCTCGAAGGCCGACACCAAGGTCATCAAGAAGATGCTGGGCATCTAACCACCTATCCACCCCCGGGAAAGCGCACGCACAGACCGTGCAGCGCTGCGGCTGCGGCCGTGACCGAAGAACAAAAGGAGTACGCACGTGGCACGTGTGAAGAGGGCAGTAAATGCCCACAAGAAGCGTCGGGTCATCCTCGAGCGCGCCAAGGGTTACCGCGGACAGCGTTCGCGCCTGTACCGCAAGGCGAAGGAGCAGCTGCTCCACTCGTTCGTCTACAGCTACGGCGACCGCCGCAAGCGCAAGGGCGACTTCCGTCGCCTGTGGATCCAGCGCATCAACGCTGCCTCCCGCGCCAACGGCCTCACCTACAACCGCCTGATCCAGGGCCTCAAGGCCGCGGAGATCCAGGTAGACCGGCGCATGCTCGCCGACCTCGCCGTCACGGACGGAGCCGCCTTCGCAGCGCTCGTCCAGATCGCGAAGAACGCCCTGCCGGCCGACACGTCGGCCCCGCTCAAGGCTTCGGCCTAGGCCCATCGGCTGGAGCGGGCCGAGCGGCCCGCCCACCGGTACACGATGACTGACGACGGACGCCCCCAGGCGCCACTGATGACCAACACCCAGGCGGATCGGGTGAAGGAGGTGGCACGCCTGGCCGGGCGTCCGTCGCGTTCCAGGCGGCGCGAGTTCCTGGCCGAAGGACCACAGGCCGTGCGGGAGGCCGTCCGCCTGCACCTCGAGAGGAGCGGGACCGGGAAGGACGTCGTCGCCGCCGCCTATGCGACGCCGGACGCACTCGAACGGCACGCCGACATCGCGGCGCTGTTCGCCCGGCCCGGAGCGCCCGTCCTGCGACAGGCGACCCCCGAGGTGCTCGCCGCGATGTCCTCGACGGTGACGCCCCAGGGGTTCGTGGCGGTCTGCAGGTTCGTCGACGTCCCCCTCGAGGACGTGCTCGCCACCGCACCGCGCCTCGTGGCCGTGCTGGTCGAGGTGAGGGACCCCGGTAACGCCGGCACCATCATCCGAGCAGCCGACTCCGCGGGCGCCGACGCCGTCATCCTCACCGGCGCGAGCGTCGACCCGTACAACCCGAAGACCGTGCGGTCGACCGTCGGATCGCTGTTCCACCTGCCGCTGGTTCTCGGCGTCGAGCTCGACGGACTGATCGGGACCCTCAAGGAGGCGGGGATGACGGTGCTGGCGGCGGACGGCTACGGCCCCATGGACCTCGACGACCTGCAGGACGAGAGCGCAGCCCGCCGGTTCGGGACGGCGCAGGCCGACGGGCACGAGCCGGCCGCCGTCCGACTGGACGATCCCGGCGCGTGGCTCTTCGGCAACGAGGCTCAGGGTCTCCCCCCGGAGGTCGCCGCTGCTGCCGATGCGCGGGTCGCCGTACCCGTGTACGGGAACGCCGAATCCCTCAACGTCGGCACCGCCGCGACCGTGTGCCTCTACGCCTCGGCCCGCGCACAACGCCCCGCCTGACGGACGTCCGGGTCCGCCCCGCCGCGCCTCAGCCGACCGGGACCGACTTCCGTTCCGTCCTCAGCCCGCGCCGCCCGTCCATCCGGCCACTGACGAGCGCCACACCGAGGCCGAGCACGGCGAGGCCGGCTCCGACCAGGGCCGGCGCGGTGAAACCCCAGCCCGCCGTGATGACGGCGCCGCCGAGCGCTGCGCCGAGTGCGTTCGCCAGGTTCAGCGAGGAGTGGTTCATCGAGGAGGCGAGGGACGGTGCACCCGGTGAGACGTCGAGGAGCCGCGCCTGCAGGGGCGGGATGAGGGTTGAACCCGTCGCGCCGACGAGGAACACGAAGAGGCAGGCGCTCCAGGGCGTGCCTGCCGCCAGGGGGAAGACCAGCAGCACGGCGGCGATCGCCGCCATCGACCCGTAGATACTCCCCATGATCGATCTGTCCGCGAGTCGTCCGCCCAGGATGTTGCCGACGACCATGCCCACGCCGTACAGGGCGACGACGAACGGCAGCAGGGACGCCCGCACCCCTGCCACCTCGGTCATCACCGGGGAGATGTAGGAGTAGACGGCGAAGAAGCCGCCGAAGCCCACGATCCCGATGAGCAGCGTCATCCACAGCTGCGGACGGCGCAGGGCCCCCAGCTCGCCCCGGATGCTCGCGCCCTCCCGTACAGGGAGGGCCGGGACGAAGGCCCTGATCAGCACCACCGTCCCGGCACCGATCAGGCCCACGAGCAGGAACATGGAACGCCAGCCGAACTGCTGGCCGATCCAGGTGGCGAACGGCACCCCGACGACGTTCGCGATGCTGAGCCCGAGCATCACCATGGAGATGGCGCGCCCGCGCTTCGCCGGATCGGCGAGGGACGCGGCGATGACGGCCGCCACACCGAAGTAGGCGCCGTGCGGGAGTCCCGAGAGGAAACGCGACGCCAGCATCCACCCGAAACCCGAGGCGAAGAACGAGGACATGTTGGCCAGGGTGATGACCAGCATGAGGGCCAGGGCGACGGTGCGTTGCGGCTTCTTCGCGCCCAGGGTGGCGAGGATCGGTGCTCCGACGACCACGCCGAGCGCGTAGGCGGAGATGACGTGTCCGCCCCGCTCGTAGTCGACGCCGAGATCGGCGCGCATGTCCTCGAGCAGGCCCATGATGGTGAACTCCGTGGTCCCGAGGGCGAAGCCCCCCACGGCGAGCGCCCCGATGGCGAGGGCCAGCGGCCGGCCCGTCAGCCGCTGGGAGGAGGTCGGACGCGAAACGGGGGTGGTCATGGGTGTCCTTGCGGCGGGAGCTGGGGAAGGAGGAGCCGCCGATGCACCCGGGGGAGAAGACGCGGCGACGCTGACGCCGTCGTCTCCCTCAAGCGTAGGGGATGGCCGCGTCGCCCGGGGAGCGCCGACTCCCACGGTATGCGGCACGGATAGACTCGGCGGGTGACGCAACCCGCAGAGACCGTGGTCCGCCAGATCGTCGGGGCGGCCGTCGTCGACTCCCTCACGCAGCCCACCCGGCTCCTCGTCGCCCGCAGGACGGCACCTCCTGAGTTCGCAGGGATGTGGGAGTTCCCCGGGGGCAAGGTGGAGCCCGGGGAGGCGTGCGAGGGCGCGTTGCTGCGTGAACTGGACGAGGAGCTCGGCATCGAGGCGCGGCTGGGCCCGGAGGTGTCGGGCCCCGGCCCCCAGGGCTGGCCGCTCCATGCGACCGCGGCGATGCGCGTGTGGCTCGCCGAGGTGTCCGCCGGCGAGGCCGCACCCCTGCAGGACCACGACGAGGTGCGCTGGGTCCCGCTGGCTCCGGAGCACGAGCTCGATGCCCTGCCCTGGATCCCCGCCGACCGACCGATCGTGGACGCCCTGCGTGCCGCGATCCGCCGGAGCTAGAACAGGGTCGCCTGGACCGCACCCGGCGCGGGCGTGGGCAGGACCGACGCCGGCTCCGGGTTGCCCGCGGGTGAGAGGTTGCGGAAGAAACCGGCTCCCGCCGGCAGGCCGTGCCTCGCGCGGAAGACCCTGATCCTGCCGGACAGCCAGTCCCGGTACTCCTTCGACGCGTAGCTCCCGCCGCGGTAGAGCGTCTCGTACCGCGGGACGAGCTGCGGGTGGTGCGCGGCGAGCCACTGCATGAACCATTCGCGCGAGCCCGGCCTCAGGTGCAGGGGGCCGGCGGACACCCCCGTGGCTCCCGCCGCCGCCAGCGCCCCGAACAGCGCGTCCAGCGATTCGTCGCCGTCCGTGAGCCAGGGGAGGATCGGCATGGCCATGACACCGCAGGGCAGCCCCGCCTCGCGCAGCCTCGAGATGAGCGCCAGCCGCGCCTTCGGCGCGGGTGTCCCCGGCTCGATCGACTCGGCGAGCACAGGGTCCACGAGCGCGAGGGAGATGCCCATCCCGACCGTGACAGACTGTGCCGCGGCCTTCAGCAGCGGGAGGTCGCGGGCCAGGAGCGTGCCCTTCGTGAGGATGGAGAAGGGCGTCCCCGAGTCGGCCAGGGCCGTGATGATCCCCGGCATGAGCCCGTAGCGGCCCTCCGCCCGCTGGTACGGATCGGTGTTCGTGCCCAGAGCCACGTGCTCGCGCGCCCACGAGGGGCGGGCGAGCTCGCGGGCGAGCACCTCGCCGGCGTTGATCTTGACGACGAGCTGCGCGTCGAAGTCGAGCCCCGTGTCGAGGTCCAGGTAGCTGTGCGTCTTGCGGGCGAAGCAGTAGACGCAGGCGTGCGAGCAGCCCCGGAACGGATTGATGGTCCAGGAGAACGGCATGGACGACGTCGGCGGGACCCTGTTGAGGACCGACCTGGCAGCGACCTCGTGGAAGGTGATCCCGGCGAACTCGGGCGTCCGGACGCTCCTGACCAGTCCGGCCAGGGGCAGCAGGGCCGGCTTCTCCGGTGTGACGTCGTCCGCTGTCACTGTCTGGCCGTCCCACCGCATGCCTCCAGTAGAACACGTGTTCTAATTCGACGCTACCGCGAGGCCGCCTGACCTAGGCTGGGTGCATGATCCTGCTGACCGGCTTCGAACCCTTCGGGGGAGAATCGACCAATCCGTCCTGGCTGGCGGCACAGCGGGCGGCGGAGCTGCTCCGGGCGCAGGGGACAGAGGCGGCCGCCGTCGAACTCCCCTGTGCCTTCGGGCGGAGCATCGACGCACTGGAGGCCGCGCTCGGGCGGTTCCGCCCGGAGATCGTGCTGTGCGTGGGGCAGGCCGGCGGGCGGGGGAGCGTCTCGGTCGAACGCGTCGCCATCAACGTCGACGACGCCCGCATCCCGGACAACGCCGGACGGCTCCCCGTCGACGAGCCCGTGGTGGCCGGTGGCCCCGCCGCCTACTTCTCCTCGCTGCCCATCAAGGCCTGCCGGGAGGCCGTGGCGGCCCTCGGCATCCCGGTCGAGGTGTCGCAGACGGCCGGGACGTACGTCTGCAACCACGTCTTCTACGGGCTCATGCACCTGCTCGCACAGCGGGACGGACCGCGCGGGGGCTTCGTCCACGTCCCGTTCTCCACCGAGCAGGGCGAGGCGCACGGGCAGCCGGGACTCGCGCTCGACCTCATGGCCGACGCCCTCGCCACCATCGCGACGACGACGGCGGACACCGGGCAGGACGTGCGGGTCGCCGCCGGCGCGGAGCACTGACCCGCGGGACGGTCACCGTCGTCGAGTCCGCCCCGCGAACGAGGAGACGGCGGCTCTCACCGACCCGGCGAGCGGCCGCGGCGGACGCTCGCGGTAGCCGCCGTCGGACAGCCCCGCCCCGCGCTCGAACAGGTTGCGCGACGCCGGGTCGCCCGTGCGCAGGAGCGAGTAGGCGGCGGCAGCGAGATAGGCGGGCAGGAACGGGAGGCCGAGGCACGCGGCATATTGCCCCGTGTGCCGCGCCTCGTGCTCGAGCAGGCGGGTGAAGCCGGCCGGAGGGTCGTGCGGGACGGTGCCCCGCAGCAGCACCACGCTGCCCACCGTGAACGCCCTGGCCTTCGGGAGGCGCCGCCGGTAGCCCTCGGCGAGCAGGATGCCCCGCGGGCCGGCCGTGACCCGGCAGCCGGAGAGGGCGGCCAGCGCGAGACCGCACGGCGTCGACAGGTTGATCCAGTTCAGCAGCGGCACGAGCGTCCGGTCCATGCGGCCATCGTACCGGCGGAGGATCCCGCCCACCCGGAGTCCCGCCCCGGCGACGTGTAAGGGCGGGGCGGTTGCGACCCTGCCGAACGGGTCGCCTAGACTTGACCCGCCGGTGCGCGCCCGCTGCGACCCGGCCTCTTCCTGTCCCTGTTCCCCGTTCCCGCCAGAGCTGTGGCTCGCCCGGCAAGCCGCCGCTCGTCCGAGAGTGCAAGGTAAGCAATCCCCATGTCCGAAACCCCAGAGCACGCCGTGCCCGACGGCCCCGCCGCCCAGGTCCCCGATCCGCTGGATGCCTCGTCGGTCGCCGCCACCGTGGACGCGGCGCTCGCCGCCATCGCCACTGCATCGGACCTCGACGGACTGAAGTCGGTGCGGATCGCGCACACCGGTGAGAAGTCGCCGCTGAGCCTCGCGAACCGGGGGATCGGTGCCCTGCCGAAGGAGCAGAAGTCGGCCGCGGGCAAGAACATCGGTCCGGCCCGGGGTCGGATCAACCAGGCGCTCGCCGCCCGCACCGTCGAGCTCGAGGCGGAGCGCGATGCGCGGATCCTCGTCGAGGAGGCCGTCGACGTCACCGCGGCCCCGCGCCGTCGCAGGACCGGTGCACGGCATCCGCTGTCCACGCTGCAGGAGCGGGTCAGCGACGTCTTCGTCGGGATGGGCTGGGAGATCGCCGAGGGCCCCGAGCTCGAGTCGGAGTGGTTCAACTTCGACGCGCTGAACTTCAAGCCGGACCACCCGGCCCGCGAGATGCAGGACACCTTCTTCGTCGAGCCCCCGGAGGCCCACCTCGTCCTGCGGACACACACGTCGCCGGTGCAGGTCCGCTCGATGCTCGAGCGCGACCTGCCGATCTACGTCCTGTGCCCGGGCAAGGTGTTCCGCACCGACGAGCTCGATGCCACCCACACGCCCGTGTTCCACCAGTTCGAGGGCCTCGCCATCGACAAGGGCCTCACCATGGCCGACCTCGTGGGCACGCTCGAGCACTTCACGCAGCAGCTCTTCGGCGACGACGCCAAGGTCCGGCTGCGCCCCAACTTCTTCCCCTTCACCGAACCGAGCGCCGAGCTGGACATCTGGCACCCGGGCGCCAAGGGCGGCCCGCGCTGGATCGAGTGGGGCGGCTGCGGCATGGTCAACCCGAACGTCCTGCGGGCCACGGGGATCGACCCGGACGTCTACTCCGGCTTCGCCTTCGGCATGGGGATCGAGCGGGCCCTCATGTTCCGCAACGAGGTCGGCGACATGCGGGACATGATCGAGGGCGACGTACGTTTCAGCGAACACTTCGGGATGGAGATCTAGGTGAGAATCCCACTGTCATGGCTGCGCGAGTACGCAGCCGTCCCTGCGGACGCGACCGCGGAAGACGTGATGGCCGAGCTCGTGAAGGTGGGGCTGGAGGAGGAGGACGTCCACCGCCCCACCGACGAGCTCTCCGGCCCCATCGTGGTGGGCCAGGTGCTCAGCGTCGTCGGGGAACCCCAGACCAACGGCAAGACCATCAACTGGTGCCAGGTGCGCGTGGTGCCGGAGGGCGCCCGGCAGACACTCACGGGCGACGGGATCGACCCCTCCGGTGTCCAGGGCATCGTCTGCGGCGCTCACAACTTCGTCGAGGGCGACAAGGTGGTCGTGACATTGCCCGGCGCCGTCCTGCCCGGCGACTTCCGGATCAGCCCCCGCAAGACCTACGGCCACGTGTCCGCCGGCATGATCGCGTCCGTGCGGGAGCTCGGCATCGGCGACGACCACGACGGCATCCTCGTGCTCTCCACCCTGGGGCTCGACCCGGAGCCGGGCACGGACGCGATGGACCTGCTCGGGCTCCGCGACGAGGCCGCCGAGATCAACGTGACGCCCGACCGCGGGTACTGCTTCTCCATCCGCGGGGTGGCGCGTGAGTACGCGCATGCCACCGGGACGGCGTTCACCGATCCTGCCGGCGCCGTCGTCGTGCCTCCCGCCGCGGGTACCGGGTACCCGGTGCGCCTCGAGGACGCGGCCCCCGTCTACGGCGTGCCGGGATGCGACCGCTTCGTGGTCCGGACCGTACGCGGCGTCGACCCGACGCGGCCCACGCCACCCTGGCTGTCGGCACGCCTGCGCCTCGCGGGCATCCGCTCGATCTCGCTCGTGGTCGACATCTCCAACTACGTCATGCTGGAGCTCGGCCAGCCGCTGCACTTCTACGACCTCGACAAGCTCTCGGGCGACATCGTGGTGCGGCGCGCGGCTCCCGGCGAGACCCTGCGCACCCTCGACGACAGGGAGCGCACGCTCGACCCCGAGGACCTCCTCATCACCGACGGCTCCGGCCCGATCGGCATCGCCGGTGTCATGGGCGGTGCCTCCACCGAGGTCTCCGACGGCACGCGCAGCGTCCTGATCGAGTCCGCCCACTTCGACGACGTCAGCATCGGACGCTCGCGGCGCCGCCACCGGCTGCCGTCCGAGGCGTCCAAGCGCTTCGAGCGCGGCGTCGACTGGCAGGTCGCGGACATCGCGGCGCAGCGCGCCGTCGAGCTCCTCCTCGAGCTCGCGGGTGGGACCGCCGACGACGCCGCGACCGACGTCGGGCAGGTGCCCGAGCCGCGCGTCATCGACCTCGCCGCCGATTTCCCCGCGCGCCTGATCGGACGCGAGTTCACCGACGAGCAGATCACGGGTACGCTCACCGACCTCGGCGCGACGGTGGAGCGCGTCGACGGCGGCTACCGCGTCACCGCACCGAGCTGGCGCACGGACCTCGAGACGCGTGAGGACCTGACCGAGGAGATCATCCGCCTCGTCGGCTACGACACGATCCCGTCCACCCTGCCCGTCGCCCCTCCCGGGCGCGGCCTGACGCGCGTCCAGCAGCAGCGCCGCCGGCTCCTCAACGCCCTCGCGGCGGCCGGACTCACCGAGGTGCTCTCCTACCCGTTCGTCAGCGAGCAGGCCAACGCCGTCTTCGGCAGCCCGGAGGAGGGCGCCGCGGCGCCGTCGGTGCGGCTCGCCAATCCCATCAGTGCCGAGCGCGGACACCTCCGCCGCTCGCTACTCCCCGGCCTCGTCGAGCTCGCGAAGCGGAACTCGTCCCGCGGTTTCCGCGACCTCGCACTGTTCGAGGCGGGAGCGGTGTTCCTGCCCACCGGGACGCTGGGCACCGGGACCATCCCACCGCTCGGGATCAGGCCCGACGACGCCGTGCTCGCCGCCGTGTACGCAGGGATCCCCGACCAGCCGCAGACGGTCGCCGCGCTGTTCACCGGCCACGAGGCAGCCCCCTCGGCCGGCGTCGCACCCCGCGCCTGGGACTGGGCGGATGCCGTCGACGTCGTGCAGCTCATGGCGCAGGTCACCGGCGTCGACGTCGTCATCCGGCAGGGGACCCACCAGGCCTTCCACCCGGGCCGCACCGCGGAATTCTCCCTGCGGAGCGGTGAGGTGCTGGGATACGCGGGCGAACTCCACCCGAAGCTGATCGCGGCGGAGGACCTGCCCGCGCGCACGGTAGCTCTCGAGATCGACGTGGACCTGCTGTTCGAGGCTGCGGCGGACGTCATCGTCGCGCGGCCGCTGTCCACGTACCCGCCGGCCACGCAGGACGTCGCGCTCGTCGTGGATGCCGCCGTGATCGCCGGAGAGGTGCTCGAGACACTGCGCGAGGGGGCGGGCGAGCTGCTCGAGGACGTCAGCCTGTTCGACGTCTACACCGGCCAGGGCATCGGCGAGGGCCGGAAGTCGCTGGCGTTCGCCCTGCGGTTCCGGGCCTCCGACCGCACGCTGACGGCGGACGAGGCCAGCGCGGCGCGCGACGCCGCGGTGGCCCTCGCCGCCGAGCGGTTCGGTGCCGTCCAGCGGTGATCTCCAGGTGAGGTGAAGGCCCGTCCCGGGTCAGGGGCGGGCCTTCCCTGGCAGAGCGACCCTGTGCGATCGAGGGTGGCGCCAGGTCCAGGCCGGGCTCGCAGGCGCTTTCGCCCCGTGTCGACGCGCCCGACCCGACGGGGTTGCGGCGTCTTCGAATCAACGGTGTCGGGGCCAGGGAACTCGTCACTCAGCCCCGCGCACAGGTACCCGGATCCTCCCCCTCAACCCCTTCCGGACGAGAGGTCGAGGTTTGGCTCCGGCGTTTGTACACCGCCCCTTCGAGTGGGGAGCTGGTGGCTGCCGATTCGAAGGCCCGGCTCTTCACCCCTGGGCAGCGCCGCTTCCTCCAGGCCCGCGACGACCTCTGCCGGACCCCGTTCTGCGACGCACCGATCCGCCACGACGACCACGTCGTCCCCTGGCACGACGACGGGCCGACAAGCCTGTCCGACGGGGCAGGGCTCTGCGAAGCCTGCAACCACACCGGGGAACTACCCGGCTGGAGAGTCACACCGGCTACCAGCTCCGAGCCACACACCGACACCCATCCGAGCACCGCGGGGCGTCCTGCCCGGCACGCGATCGAACTCCGCACGCCCACCGGCCACACCTACCGTTCCACCGCGCCACCCCTACCCGGCAGCAGGCGTGACGAACAGGAATCCGAGCTGCGAACCGGCACTCGCACCCGCCCTTCGCCGCCCTCGAACCGCCCGGCAGGAGAGCGTATCGGCTCGACACCTCGATACTGGCAGCGGGGTGGACGTCGTCTTCGCCTGATTCCTGCTGCGAGATCTCAGGGAATCAGCAGCACCTTGCCCGTGGTGCGCCGGGCCTGGAGGTCCTCGTGTGCGCGGGCCGCATCCGCCAGCGCGTACCGGGCACCGATCCGCACCTCGAGCCGACCTGCAGCGACCGCCCCGAAGAGCTCCTCGGACCGCCACCTCCGCTCCTCGGGGGTGAGGAGGTAGTGCACGAGCGTGGGCCGGGTCACGAAGAGGGAGCCGCCGCTGTTGAGGCGCTGGATGTCGAACGGCGGTACCGGGCCGGACGCGGCGCCGAAGAGCACCAGCGTCCCCCTGATCCGCAGCGAGCGCAGCGACTCGTCGAAGGTGGCCTTCCCGACGCCGTCGAACACGACGTCCACACCGGTTCCCTCGGTCAGCGTCCGCGCCGCGTCGGCGAACCCCTCGTAGCGCAGCACCTCGTCGGCGCCCGCACCCCGCGCGAGCTCCTCCTTCTCCGGCGTCGATACCGTGGTGATCACGCGCGCGCCCTGTGCCTTGAGCAGCTGGATGAGCAGCAGGCCCACGCCTCCCGCACCGGCATGGACGAGCACCGTGTGATCGGGCTGGACAGGGAAGGTGGAGTTGATGAGATAGTGCGCGGTCATGCCCTGCAGGGGCAGGGCCGCCGCGGTCTCGAGGTCCACGCCGTCGGGCACGGGGAGGGCGCGGTCGGCGTCGACGAGCGCGAACTCCGCGTAGGTGGCCTTGCCCTCGGCGAACGCCACCCGGTCTCCCGGCTCGAAACCGACGGCGCCCTCACCGAGCGCCTCCACGGTACCGGCCGCCTCGGCGCCGGGGGTGAAGGGATGCTCGACGGCGTAGGCACCGCTGCGCTGGTAGGTCTCGATGAAGTTCACCCCGGCGGCCGCCACCTTCACCAGGAGCTGGCCCGGACCGGGCTCCGGGCGGTCGACGGGTGCGAGAGCGAGGACATCCGGACCGCCGGGCGCGGTGACGACGATGGCTGAGGGCATGATGGTTCCCTTTCGGTGGAGTCCCCTCATGCTATTCGTGCACTCCCCGGAAGCGGAGTGCATAAGTATGTGGGTGCATGCATGGAGTTGCTGTAGTGTTGTCGGCATGACGTTCACCGCAGCTGTTTCCGGTGCCAGTGGCTACGCCGGAGGCGAGCTCCTGCGCCTCCTCGCCAGCCATCCTGACGTGGAGGTCGGAGCGATCACGGCGCACAGCAGCTCCGGATCCACCCTCGGGCAGCTGCAGCCGCATCTGCACTCCCTGGCCGACCGCGTGCTGCAGGACACCACGCCCGAGGTGCTCGCAGGGCACGACGTCGTCTTCCTCGCCCTGCCGCACGGTGCCAGTGCGGAGATCGCCGCACAGCTGTCGCCCGAGACCCTGGTCATCGACGCCGGGGCCGACCACCGGCTGCAGGACCCCGCCGCCTGGGAGAAGTTCTACGGCTCCGCCCATGCCGGCACCTGGCCGTACGGTTTGCCGGAACTCCCGGGCCACCGGGCCGCCCTCGCGGGCGCCCGGCGGATCGCCGTCCCCGGCTGCTATCCCACGAGCGTGCTGCTCGCCCTCACTCCCGGGTTCGCTGCAGGGCTCCTGCAGCCCGACGACGTCGTCGTCGTGTCCGCCTCGGGCACCTCGGGCGCGGGCAAGGCGGCCAAGCCGAACCTCATCGGCTCCGAGGTGATGGGAGGCATGAGCCCCTACGGCGTCGGTGGCGGCCACCGCCATACCCCGGAGATGGAGCAGGGCCTCAGCCTCGCTGCGGGCGAGCGTGTCTCGCTGTCCTTCACCCCCACCCTCGCGCCCATGGCCCGCGGGATCCTGACGACGGCGACGGCACGGGTGAAGCCCGGCATCGGATACGGGCAGCTGCGCGGCGCGTGGGAGGCGGCGTACGCCGACGAGCCCTTCGTCCGGATCCTGCCCGAGGGTCAGTGGCCGGCGACGAAGTCGGTCCTCGGCAGCAACCATGCCGCCCTGCAGCTGGCCTTCGACGAGCATGCGGGCCGCGTCGTCGTCAGCTGTGTCATCGACAACCTCACCAAGGGGACCGCCGGTGGCGCCGTGCAGTCCATGAACATCGCCCTCGGACTCGACGAGACCGCAGGCCTGACCCTCCAGGGGATCGCACCATGAGCATCACCTACCCGGGCGGGTTCCGTGCCGCGGGCGTCGCCGCCGGCCTCAAGAGCACGGGCAAGCCCGACGTCGCACTCGTCGTCAACGACGGACCCCTGCACAACGCGGCGGCCGTCTTCACCTCGAATCGCGTGGTGGCAGCGCCCGTGCTGTGGTCGCGCCAGGTCGTGTCGGACGGACGCGTCGATGCCGTCGTCCTGAACTCCGGCGGCGCGAATGCGTGCACCGGGCCCGAGGGCTTCCAGAACACCCACCGGACGGCGGAGGTCACGGCGGAGCTGCTCGGCGTCTCGGCGACGGACGTGGTCGTGTGCTCCACGGGCCTCATCGGTGTGCAGCTGCCCATGGACAGGCTCCTTGCCGGCGTGACGGATGCCGCCGGATCGCTGGGCAGGGGAGGCGGTCCGACCGCGGCCGAGGCGATCATGACCACGGACACCGTCCCCAAGGAGGCGCGGTACCCGGCCACCGCCGATTCCGCGAGCGAGGGCTACGCGATCGGCGGCATGGCCAAGGGGGCCGGCATGCTCGCGCCGGGGCTCGCCACGATGCTGGTGGTGCTCACGACGGACGCGGCACTGGACGCACCGGCCCTCGACGCTGCCCTCCGGGAGGCCACGCGCGTGAGCTTCGACCGGACGGATGCGGACGGCTGCATGTCGACGAACGACACCGTCGTCCTGCTCTCGTCCGGGTCCGCAGGTATCGCCCCCGACCAGGACCAGTTCACCGCGGCCCTCACACAGGTCTGCCTCGACCTCGCCGCGCAGCTCATCTCCGACGCCGAGGGCGCGAGCCACACCATCGCCGTCAGCACCGTGAACGCCGCCTCCGAGCGTGACGCCGAGGTGGTCAGCCGCGCCGTCGCCCGCTCCAATCTCTTCAAGACCGCGATCTTCGGCAACGATCCCAACTGGGGGCGCGTGCTCGCCGCCGTCGGGACGACGGACGCCGTGTTCGAGCCCGAGCAGCTCAACGTGTCCATGAACGGCGTGCAGATCTGCCGGAACGGCGGCATCGGTGAGTCCCGCGACCTCGTGGACCTCACCCCGCGCGACGTCCTCGTCGAGATCGACCTCGCCGCAGGATCCGCGAGCGCGACCATCTGGACCAACGACCTTACGCACGAGTACGTGCACGAGAACTCCGCGTACTCGAGCTGACGGGAGACACCATGACAGACGTCCGATCGACCGGAGCGGGGCCGTCCGCGTCGACGCTGAGGGCCCAGGACAAGGCCGCCACGCTGATGGAGGCCCTGCCCTGGATCCAGCGCTTCGCCGGCACCACCATGGTCGTCAAGTACGGGGGTAACGCCATGGTGGACGACGCCATGCGCCGCGCCTTCGCGGAGGACATCGTCTTCCTGCACCATGTCGGCATCCGCCCGGTCGTCGTGCACGGCGGCGGTCCGCAGATCAACGCGATGCTCGAGAAACTGGGCATCGAGTCCGAGTTCAAGGGGGGACTGCGCGTCACGACGCCCGAGGCGATGGACGTGGTCAGGATGGTCCTCACCGGGCAGGTCGGCCGTGAGCTCGTGGGACTGATCAATTCGCACGGGCCCTACGCCGTCGGCCTCTCGGGGGAGGACGGCGGCCTGCTCCGCGCCGTCCGCACGGGCACCGTCGTCGACGGCGAGCCCGTGGACCTCGGCCTCGTCGGCGAGGTGACCGCCGTGCATCCCGGGGCCATCCTCGACATCCTGCAGGCCGGGCGCATCCCCGTCATCTCCACCGTCGCCCCCGAGTACGACAGCGCCGGCGAGGCCACGCAGCAGGTGCTCAACGTCAACGCCGACTCGGCGGCCGCCGCCCTCGCGGCGGCCCTGGGCGCGTCGAAGCTCTTGATCCTCACGGATGTCGAGGGCCTCTACGCGGCGTGGCCGGACCGCTCGTCCCTCATCTCCTCCCTCTCCACGTCGCAGCTGCGCGACCTCCTGCCCGGGCTCGAATCGGGCATGATCCCGAAGATGAAAGCGTGTCTGCAGGCCGTGGAGGCCGGCGTCGAGCGCGCTCACATCGTGGACGGACGGCTCGCCCACTCGATGCTGCTGGAGACCTTCACCACGGCCGGCATCGGGACGCAGGTCGTCCCCGATACGGCGGTCGAGGCTGCCACCGATGCAGTCACCGATGCGGTCGCCGACGCAGCCCCCGACATGCCAGGAGCCCACCCGTGAACGACACCGACACCACGCCGACCGACACCGCGCCGACCGACACCGCGCCGACCGACACCGTGACGACCGACACCGTGACGACCGATACCGCGCCGACCCCGGGCGGCGTGGACGCGCTGACGGGCGTCGCCTCCGGTGCCGAGTGGCTCGCCCGGTACGACGGGGCGCTGATGGGCGTGTTCGGCACGCCGCAGCGGGTCCTCGTGCGCGGCTCGGGCTGCACCGTGGAGGACGCGGACGGCAACCGGTACCTCGACCTGCTCGGTGGCATCGCCGTGAACGCCCTGGGTCATGCGCACCCCTTCGTCACCTCGGTCATCGCGAGCCAGCTGGCCACCCTCGGCCACATCTCCAACTTCTTCACGAGCCCCGCGCAGGTGGCCCTCGCCGAGAAATTGCTGGAGCTCTCCGCGGCGCCCGTCGGGTCGCGCGTGTTCTTCACCAACTCCGGCGCCGAGGCGCTCGAGGCCGCCGTGAAACTCGCACGACGCAACAGCACGCCGGGGCGCTCCCGTATCCTCGCGCTCGACGGCGCTTTCCACGGCAGGACGATGGGCGCCCTGGCCCTGACGTCGAAGAAGGCCTACCGGGAGCCGTTCGAACCTCTGCCGGGCGGCGTCGAGCATCTCCCGTTCGACGACCTCGACGCACTGCACGCCGCCATGGACGGATCCGTCGCCGCCCTCGTCATCGAACCCATCCAGGGAGAAGCCGGCGTCCGCCCGCTGTCCCCGGAGTACCTGCGCGCCGCCCGCGACCTGACCCGCGAGCACGGTGCCCTGCTGATCCTCGACGAGGTGCAGACGGGCGTCGCGCGGACGGGCCGATGGTTCGCCCACCAGTGGGTCGGCGGCGTCGTCCCGGACGCGATGACGCTCGCCAAGGGTCTCGGGGGCGGCTTCCCGGTGGGCGCCCTCGTCACGTTCGGCGAGGACGTCTCGACGCTCATCACGGCCGGCCAGCACGGCACCACCTTCGGCGGCAATCCCGTCGCGGCGGCGGCAGGACTCGCGACCCTCCACACGCTCGAGTCGTCCGGTGCGCTGCAGCACGTGGCCGGCCTGGGCGCGTACCTGCGGGAGCACCTCGCCGCCGTGCAGGGCGTCACGGCCGTGCGCGGGAGCGGCCTGCTCATCGGGTTCGACCTCGACGGCGCCTACGCTCCCGCCGCGGTGCAGGCCGCCCTCTCCGCAGGATTCATCATCAACGCGACGGGCCCCGGCACCATCCGGCTCGCCCCGCCGCTGATCCTCACGCAGGGTCAGGCCGCGACGTTCCTCGACGCCCTGCCCGCCATCCTCACGACTGCCCGCACCAGCGCCACGGAGGCAACAGCATGACGCGCCACTTCCTCGTCGACACGGACCTCTCGCCCGCCGAGCAGGCCGAGGTCCTCGATCTCGCCGCCGAACTCAAGGCCGGCCCCTACTCCCACGCACCCTACGCCGGGGAGGGAGCGGGCCGCCGGACCGTCGCCGTGATCTTCGACAAGACCTCCACGCGCACCCGCGTGTCCTTCGCCGCCGGCATCGCTGACCTCGGCGGCGTGCCGCTCATCATCGGGGCGGGCGACTCGCAACTGGGGCACAAGGAGTCCATCACCGACACCGCCAAGGTCCTCGAGCGGATGGTCGCCACCATCGTCTGGCGCACCTACGCCCAGGCGGGTCTCGAGGAGATGGCGGCGGCGTCCAGCGTCCCGGTCATCAACGCCCTCTCGGACGACTACCACCCGTGCCAGCTCCTCGCCGACCTGCTCACCATCCGCGAGCACAAGGGCACTCTCGCCGGGCTGACGCTGACCTACCTGGGCGACAGCGCCAACAACATGGCCAACTCCTACCTCCTCGCCGGTGCCACCGCCGGCATGCACGTCCGCATCGCGGGCCCGGACGGGTACCTCCCCGACCCGGCCGTGGTAGCCGCGGCGGAGGAGCGCGCCGCGGGCACCGGTGGTTCGGTCCTGGTGACCACGGACGCCGCCGTCGCGCTCGCAGGTGCCGACGTCGTCGCCACGGACACGTGGGTGTCCATGGGCCAGGAGGACGAGAAGGCCGCCCGGCAGGACCTCTTCCGCGCCTACGCGGTCGACGCGGCAGCCATGGCGCAGGCCGCCCCCGACGCCGTCGTGCTCCACTGCCTGCCCGCCTACCGCGGGTACGAGATCAGCGCGGACGTCATCGACGGCCCGCAGTCCCTGGTCTGGGACGAGGCGGAGAACCGGCTGCATGCCCAGAAGGCGCTGATGACCTGGCTCGTCGCACGGTCGGGGACACCGGGGACACCGGGGACGCAGTCGTGACCGTCCAGCGCGATTCCGCCCGGCCGACCACGAAGACCTCCCGGCTCGCCCGCATCACCGACCTGCTCACGGCCCGGTCCGTGCGCTCGCAGGTCGAGCTCGCCGCACTCCTCGCCGCGGACGGCGTGCAGGTGAACCAGGGGACGCTCTCCCGCGACCTGGTCGAGCTCGGCGTGGTCCGGGTGCGCGGGGCCGACGGCGCGCTGATCTACGCGGTGCCGGTGGAGGGCGGCGGACGGCACGTGCACAGCGGCGTCTCCCAGGAGATCCTCGATGCGCGGCTCGCCAAGCTGTGCAACGAGCTGCTCGTGACGGCGGAGTCCTCGGGGAACATCGTCATCCTGCGCACGCCGCCGGGGGCGGCGAACTTCCTCGCCCTGGCCATCGACCACTCGGTGATGCCCTCGATCCTCGGGACCATCGCGGGCGACGACACCGTCATGCTCGTGAGTCGCGATCCCGCCGGGGGAGCGGCCGTCGCCGAACGGTTCCTCGGACTCGCGCAGGAGCCGCAGGGACCCGCCGAGCCGTCCTGACCCCGCGCCGCTACGCCGGGCCTGCGCCGGCGGCCGCGGCATGAAAGCCTGAACACCTACAGACCCCACGGGCGCCCGCCCGGACAATCGAAGGAGCACATCCCGTGACAGAACGCATCGTCCTCGCCTACTCAGGCGGACTGGACACCTCCGTCGCCATCGGCTGGATCGCCGAAGCCACCGGGGCCGAGGTGATCGCCGTGGCGGTCGACGTCGGACAGGGCGGGGAGTCGCTCGAGACCATCCGCCAGCGCGCACTGGGTTGCGGTGCCGTTGAGGCCTACGTCGCCGACGCCCGCGAGGAGTTCGCCACCGACTACTGCATGCCGGCCCTGAAGACGAACGCGCTCTACATGGACGCGTACCCGCTCGTCTCGGCCCTGTCGCGTCCCGTCATCGTCAAGCACCTCGTCGCCGCGGCGCGGGAGTTCGGCGCGACGACGGTGTCCCACGGCTGCACGGGCAAGGGCAACGACCAGGTCCGTTTCGAGGTGGGCATCCAGACCCTCGGCCCGGACCTCAAGTGCATCGCCCCAGTCCGCGACCTCGCCCTCACCCGCGACAAGGCCATCGCCTTCGCCGAGGAGAAGGGCCTGCCGATCGAGACCACCAAGAAGAACCCGTTCTCCATCGACCAGAACGTCTGGGGCCGTGCGGTCGAGACCGGCTTCCTCGAGGACATTTGGAACGGTCCCACCAAGGACGTCTACGACTACACGGCGTCACCCGAGTTCCCGCCCGCCGCGGACGAGGTGACCATCTCCTTCAAGGAGGGCATCCCCGTGGCGATCGACGGCAACGCCGTCACGCCGCTGCAGGCCATCGAGGAGCTCAACCGCCGCGCAGGCGCCCAGGGCATCGGCCGCATCGACATCGTCGAGGACCGCCTCGTCGGCATCAAGAGCCGCGAGATCTACGAGGCGCCCGGTGCGATGGCCCTCATCGCCGCGCACCGCGAACTCGAGAACGTGACCATCGAGCGCGAGCAGGCCCGCTTCAAGAAGACCGTCGACCAGCGCTGGACCGAACTGGTCTACGACGGCCAGTGGTTCTCGCCGCTGAAGCGCTCGCTGGACACCTTCGTCGACGACACGCAGAAGTACGTCACGGGCGACATCCGCATGGATCTCCACGGCGGTCGCGCCACCGTGACGGGCCGCCGCTCCGATGTCGCGCTCTACGACTTCAACCTCGCCACGTACGACTCCGGCGACACCTTCGACCAGTCCATGGCCCGCGGCTTCATCGAGATCTTCGGCCTGTCCTCCAAGGTCGCCTCGAGCCGCGACCAGCGGGCGGGCGCCTGATGGCCCCAGAGCACGGGGGGCGCCCGGTGGGCCCGGGGACGAACGAGGGTTCGCTGTGGGGCGGTCGGTTCGCTGGCGGCCCCGCGGACGCCCTCGCGGCGCTGAGCAAGTCGACACACTTCGACTGGCGCCTCGCGACGTACGACCTCGAGGGATCCCGCGCCCACGCCCGGGTGCTCCACCGGGCGGGCCTGCTCGACGACGCCGAACTCGCCGGCATGACCGACGCGCTGGACCGACTCGATGCCGATGTGCGGTCGGGCGCCTACCTGCCGGCCGACAGCGACGAGGACGTGCACGGCTCGCTGGAGCGGGGCCTCATCGAGCGTGCCGGCCCCGCCCTCGGCGGGAAGCTGCGCGCCGGCCGGTCGCGCAACGACCAGGTGGCCACGCTCGGGCGCATGTACCTCAGGGACCACGCCCGGATCATCGCCGGCGGGGTCCTCGCCACGATCGGGGCGCTCGTCGCCCAGGCGGAGGCGCACCTCGAGGTCCCGATGCCCGGGCGGACACACCTGCAGCACGCGCAGCCGGTGCTGCTGAGCCACCACCTCCTGGCCCATGCCTGGGCCCTGCTGCGCGACGTCCAGCGCCTGCGGGACTGGGACAGTCGCGCAGCGGTCTCGCCCTACGGGTCCGGTGCCCTCGCGGGATCGTCCCTCGGGCTCGACCCCGAGGCCGTGGCCGCGGACCTCGGGTTCTCGTCCGCGACGCACAACTCCATCGACGGCACCGCCTCACGGGACGTCTACGCGGAGTTCGCGTGGGTGACGGCGATGATCGGCGTCGATCTCTCCCGCGTGAGCGAGGAGATCATCATCTGGGCCACGAAGGAGTTCTCCTTCATCACGCTCGACGACGCGTTCTCCACCGGCTCGTCGATCATGCCGCAGAAGAAGAACCCGGATGTCGCCGAACTCGCACGCGGCAAGGCGGGCCGGCTGATCGGCGACCTGACGGGTCTGCTGGCGACGCTCAAGGGCATGCCGCTGGCCTACAACCGGGATCTCCAGGAGGACAAGGAACCCGTGTTCGACGCCGTCGACACGCTCGAGGTGCTCCTGCCGGCGGTGTCCGGCATGATCGCGACGCTCGTCTTCAACACCGGGCGCATGGCGGCGCTCGCCCCCCAGGGCTTCGCGCTGGCCACGGACATCGCCGAATGGCTCGTCCGCCAGGGCGTCCCGTTCCGCGACGCCCACGAGCTCTCCGGCGCGGCCGTGCGCATCGCCGAGCAGCGCGGCGTCGAGCTGTGGGACCTGACGGACGAGGAGTTCGCGGGCATCTCGGCGCACCTCACGCCGGCGGTCCGGGAGGTCCTGACGGTCGAGGGCTCGCTCGCCAGCCGTGACGCGCAGGGCGGCACCGCTCCGGCCGCCGTCCGGCGCCAGCTCGCCGCTCTGCGGGTGGAACTCGAGGACATCGCAGGGTACGCGGGTTCCTGACCCGGACGCGGGGGGGGGTACCCCTCCAGAGACACCCCGCAGCGGCGTCCCGGAACGGTCCGCCACGGTGACCGGTGCCGGTCCGATACGCCTGCCGCGAAGTCCTTTGACACTCCCGGAGGCCCGGCGCAGTGTGTGTGCATGCAGCCCACCGAGCAGCGCGCCACGCTCCGCGAGTTCTTCCCCTATCTGCGGGGGCACGTGCGTGTCCTCGTCCTGGTCGCCGTCGTCTCCCTGATCTCGACCGGGCTGGCGATCGCACAGCCCCTCATGGTCCAGCAGCTCGTCAACGCGGTGTCGGCCAGCCGCCCGGCCACGGTGTTCATCTGGCTCCTCGTCGCCATCACCCTCGGCGGTGCCGTCTTCGGTGCCGCCCAGTCCTACCTCCTGCAGCGCACGGCCGAGTCGGTGGTCCTCGGTGTCCGCCGGTCCCTGGTCGGCCAGTTGCTGGCCCTGCCGATCCGGGAGTTCGACCGGCGCAGGGTCGGCGACCTCATGTCGCGCGTCGGCTCCGACACCACGCTGATGCGCAGCGTCATCACCTCGGGCCTGTTCGAGATCGTCTCGTCCGTCCTGATGTTCTTCGCCGCCGTCGTGCTGATGGTGCTCATCGATCCGCTGCTCTTCGGCATCACGCTGTCCGCCGTCGTGCTCGGCGCAGGAGGCGTGCTGTTCCTCGGGCGCCTCATCCGCAAGCGCAGCCGGGACGTGCAGGACGCCGTCGGATTCATGACGGCCGCCGTCGAGCGGGGCCTCTCCGGCATCCGCACCATCAAGGCCTCGGTCGCGGAGCAGCGCGAAGCCGCCGTGATCGACGTCGAAGCCACGAAGGCCTACCGCGCCGGCATCGCCATGGCCCGCCTCCAGGCCGCGGTCCAGCCCATCATGTCCATCTGCATCCAGGGCGCCTTCATCGTGGTGCTCGCCGTCGGCGGCATCCGCGTCGCCGCCGGGGAACTGCTGCTGGGCGACCTCATCGCGTTCATCCTCTACCTGTTCCTGCTCGTGATGCCGATCGGCTCGGCCATGAGCGCCTTCGTGCAGATCCAGTCCGGGCTCGCCGCCCTGGACCGCATCCAGGAGATCGCGCGGCTGGAGCCCGAGCGGTCGGACGAGGAACAGCCCGCCCCTGCGGAGCAGGTCGCCGAGCCGGAGCCGATCACCGGACCGGTCCCCGTGGCGGTCCCCGCACCGTACCTCGCGCGCACCGCCGCACCTGCGGGCGCGAGCGGCGCGATCGAGCTCCGCGACGTCAGTTTCCGCTACGCGGTGGCGGACGGGGCCCCCGGAGCATCGGCCGTGCCGGCCTCCGACGGCCTCACCGAGGTCTCCGTGTCACCGCACCGGCAGGGTCCGCCGTCCCCGGACCCGCTGCGGGTCCTTGAGCCCTTCGACGGCTACCCCCTGGTCCTGGACGGCGTGAGCTTCTCCGTCCCCGCCGGCAGCAGGACGGCGCTCGTCGGGCCGTCGGGCGCCGGCAAGTCCACGGTGCTGGCCCTCCTCGAACGGTTCTACGAGCCGACGGGCGGCAGCATCACCCTCGGCGGCACGGCGCTGTCCCGGATGCCGCGGTCCGAGCTCCGGTCACGCATCGGCCTGGTGGAGCAGGAAGCGCCCGTCCTCAGCGGGACCCTCGCGGACAACCTCCGGCTGGCGGCCCCCGACGCGACCGACGAGCAGCTCCGGCGTGTGCTCGCCGCCGTCGGGCTCGACGAGCTCGGCGAGCGGTCCGACGACGGCCTGGATCTGAACCTGGGGGAGGACGGCATCCGCCTCTCCGGCGGGCAGCGGCAGCGGCTCGCCTGGGCGCGGGTGGTCCTCGCCGACCGCCCCGTCCTGCTGATGGACGAGCCGACGTCCGCCGTGGACTCCCGCACCGAGCAGCTCCTCCAGCGGACGCTGGGGGAGGCGTCGCGGGACCGGACGGTCATCGTCGTCGCCCACCGCCTGTCGACGATCGCCGACTTCGACCAGATCGTCGTCCTCGACCAGGGGCGCGTGGAGTCCATCGGCACGCACGAGGAGCTCCTCGGGAGCAGCGACCTCTACCGTGACATGGCCGCCCGCCAGCGACTCGTGGCGCACGCCTGAGCGGTCATACCACCGGAGCCCGCCCGGCCTCGCGGTCGAGCAGACGCTGCTTCACGGGGAGACCCCACCGGAAGCCGCCGAGCGTCCCGTCCGTGCGGATGATCCTGTGGCACGGCACGAAGAGCGCCGCGGCGTTCTTCGCGCACGCCGCCGCGGCGGCGCGGACAGCCGCAGGGTTGCCGGCCCGCTCGGCATACTGCAGGTACGTGACCGGTGCCCCCGGCGTGACGGCGCGGAGGACCTCCCACGCATGCACCCGGAAGGGACCGGAGGCCTGCCGGACCCGGACCGTCGCGATGGCGTCGAAGTCGCCGTCGTAGTAGCGGGAGACGGCGTCGAGGATCGGCCGGACGGACGAAGCTGCAGGATCGAAACCCACCGCCCGGATGCTCGGATGGATCTGCCCGGTGAGCTCGGAGGCGAGCTCGGTCCATCCCGACGACAGCACTGCGCCCTCCGCCTCGATGAGGGTGAAGGCGCCGTCGGGCGTATCGACGGTCGTGGTGGTGGCGCCGCGCAGTGCGGCGGGTGGGGCGAGTGTTGCTGTCATGGGGACATCCCTTCAGTGGTCACAGGGTAGACGGAACGGGATCAGGCGACGACATCGAGCGGTTCGACGGCGTCCGCCCGGACGGGGCGGAGGGCGACCGCCCTCCAGAGGTGCAGGGTCGCGTACGAGCGCCACGGGCGCACCATCGTCATCGCGTCGTCGAGCGCGGAAGCGGACGGAGCGGAGGGGCGTGCCGCGCTCTCCACCGGGGGGCCGCCCCGGCTCACGATCCGCCACCCTGCGCGGACGGCGGCGTCGGTCGGCAGGTACGTATCGGGGTGCCCGAGGACGCGCATGGTGACGTAGTCGGCGGTCCGGCATCCCACGCCGGGGAGGCGCAGCAGATCGGCGCGCAGCGCCTCGGGGCGGGCGCCGATGCCGATGTCGAGGATTCCCTCCGCCACCCGGCCCACCGCGGTCCGCAGTGCGTCGTCCCCGTGTCGCGGCCCGCGCAGGAGCGGCTCGGGTGCTGCCGCGAGGTCCTGCGCGGACGGGAACATCCTCGACAGGGTGGTGCCCGGGAGGTCGATGGCCGGGCCCGCGTGCGCGAGGCGGACCAGGGTGGCCGCGGCCGCAGCGACCGGCTGCCGGCCGACGATCGCCCGCACGAGTGTCTCGTGGGGATCCACCGACCCCGGAAGGCGCAGGCCGGGTACGGACGCGGCGAGTCGCGCGAAGTGCGCGTTCCGGCCGAGGGCCGTGTCGATGGCCACCGGGTCGGCGTCGAGGTCGAACAGGCGCCGGATCCGGCCGAGGAGGGCCGGCAGGTCACCGAGCCCGGCAACCGAGACCGTCACGGGAAGGGCCGCCTGCCCCGGGCCGCGGGGTACTGCCGCCTCCGCCCTGAACCAGGCCGAGCCCGCCGGCAGGTGGAGGAGCCGCTCGTAGCTCGACCCGGTCGCCTGCTCGACCCCCTCCACGGCCTGCGCGGCGAGGAACCGGAAGATCCCGTTGTCGTAGGGGAGTCGCGTGGGCAGGAACAGCGGGATCCGCAGGGGACCGCCCGGGGCAGCCTCCTCGCCGGTCCCCTCGCGGGGCCGCCGCGAGGCTTCCCGGAGTTGTCCGGGCGTGAGGTCGAAGACCTGCTGGACGGTGTCGTTGAACTGGCGGATGCTGCCGAAGCCTGCGGCGAAGGCCACATCGGCGAACCGCAGGGTCGATGCCGTGAGCAGCGTCCGCGCCGTCTGGGCGCGGTGGGCGCGGGCCAGGGCGAGGGCCCCCGCCCCCAGTTCCTCCCTGAGGATGCGGTTGAGGTGGCGGGTCGAGTAGCCCAGCCGGGCCGCGAGGCCGGCCACTCCCGTCCTGTCCACCTCGCCGTCGGCGATGAGGCGCATCGCGCGGGCAGCGGCATCGCTGCGCAGGTTCCACTCGGGGTCCCCGGGCACCGCCTCGGGAAGGCACCGCTTGCAGGCGCGGTAGCCGGCCTCGTGCGCGGCGGCCGACGTGCGGTAGAAGGTGACGTTGGTGGGCTTCGGCGTGCGGGCGGGGCAGGAGGGCCGGCAGTAGATACCGGTGCTCGAGACGGCGGTGACGAACTGCCCGTCGAAGCGCACGTCGCGGGCGTCGATCGCCCTGTACTGCTGCCAGAAGTCCATACCGTCATCCTCCCACCCGGCAACGGCGCGAACTAGCGGGTTTCGGACACCGCTGCGCGTCCCGCGCGGACGGCCTTGCTACGGTCGGGACGTGGGTGAGCAGAGCGGGACGGCAGCGGACGTACGGGGCAGGCTGGGCGGCAGCGCCCTCGACGTGGCCCCCTGGCTCCTCGGGGGGTACCTGACCCATGCCGACGACGACGGCGAGGTGACCGTGCGCATCTCCGAGGTGGAGGCCTACCTCGGCCCCGACGACCCCGGCTCGCACGCGTTCCGCGGGAAGACCGCGCGCAATGCCACCATGTTCGGTCCCCCCGGCCACCTCTACGTGTACTTCACCTACGGCATGCACTACTGCGCCAACGTCGTGTGCGGGACCGACGGATGGGCCACGGGTCTGCTGCTGCGGGCCGGGGAGATCGTCGAGGGGGTGGACCTCGCCCGCGAACGGCGGTCCCGTCCGGCCACCGACCTCGACCTCGCCAGGGGCCCGGCGCGGCTCGCCCAGGCCCTGGGCCTGGACCGCCGCTTCGACGGTGCCGACGCACTCGCGCACCCCTTCCGGCTCGTCCTCCCGGAGACGCCCCCGGCCGACCTCGGCCGGGGCCCCCGCGTGGGGGTGAGCGGCGTCGCCGGGACCGCGCAGTACCCGTGGCGCTTCTGGCTGCCCGGCGACCCGACGGTCTCGCGCTACCGTCCCGGCAAGCCCGCCGCAGCACGTAGTGTTGATCCGTGACAATCAGCGGAGCGGATGCCGGCACCCCGGCCACAGGACCAGGCACGACCGGATCAGCAGCCGACGCCGCGGACGCCATCGACCGCCTGTGCGCCGTCGTCCCCGACTTCCCGTCGCCCGGCATCCTGTTCCGCGACCTCACACCCGTCTTCTCCGACGCGGCTGCCTTCCGAACCGTCGTCGACGCCGTCTCGGAGCCCTTCGCGGGATCGTTCGACGCCGTCGCCGGTGTGGAGGCCAGGGGCTTCCTCCTCGCCGCCGCCGTGGGCTACGCGACCGGCACCGGCGTCGTCACCGTGCGGAAGGCGGGCAAACTGCCCCGTGCGGTGTACAGCGAGTCCTACGACCTCGAGTACGGACAGGCGACGCTCGAGATCCACCGGTCCGACCTCCCTGCAGGGGCACGCGTCCTGGTGCTCGACGACGTCCTCGCCACGGGCGGAACGCTCGTCGCCGCATGCGCGTTGCTCGAAAGGGCAGGAGCCGTCGTCGTGGGCTGCGGCGTGGTCCTCGAGCTGGGTGATCTGGGCGGCCGCGACACCCTGGCCGGCCGGAACATCCACGCGCTGAAGACCGTGTAGCGACGCGCTAGACTTGACGGTCCGTCTTTGAAGGAAGGTAGTGTCCGATGCACGAGACGTCCCACGCCAGGGCCGAGCTGGACCACGAGCGCCGCTACGTCGACGGCCTGTACCGCCGCCTCGACGAACTCCGTGCCGAGAAGGTCGAGCAGCTCGCGGAGGTCCGGCGCACGCAGGCTGCCGGCTCCCACCAGAACCGGTCGGAGCGGGACGCCTTCGCCACGATGTACGAGGACCGCCTCGCCCAGCTGAACGCCGTCGACGACCGGCTCGTCTTCGGGCGCCTGGACCTCGACACCGGCGACGAACGGTATATCGGCCGCATCGGGCTCTCCGACGACGACCTCCGGCAGCTCATGGTGGACTGGCGCGCCCCGGAGGCGGGTACCTTCTACCAGGCCACCGCCTTCGAACGCATGGGCGTCCGCCGACGCCGCCACCTCATCCTGTCCCGCCGCGACGTCGTCGCCATCGAGGACGACGTCCTGGACGCGGACCTGCTCGGCGACGACGACTCCCTGCAGGGCGAGGGCGCCCTCCTCGCGGCGCTGAACTCGCGCCGCACCGGCCAGATGTCGGACATCGTCGGCACCATCCAGGCCGAGCAGGACCGCATCATCAGGGCCCCGCTGCCCGGGGTCACGGTCGTCCAGGGCGGCCCGGGGACCGGCAAGACGGCCGTCGCACTCCACCGCGCCGCCTACCTCCTCTACACCCACCGGGATCGGCTCAAGTCCGCCGGTGTCCTCCTGGTCGGGCCCACGGACGCCTTCATGAAGTACATCGAGCGCGTGCTGCCGTCCCTCGGCGAGACCGGCGTCGTCATGGCCGGCATCGGCACCCTGATGCCCGGAGTGTCGACGGTGCAGGAGGCGAGCGAGGAGGCTGCGGCCATCAAGGGCCGCCTGGAGATGGCCCGGGTCATCCGCGACGCGGTCGCCAACCGGGAGCGTGTGCCGGCCGAGAACAAGCGCCTCAACGTCGAGGGCACCCTGCTGACGCTCACCCCACGGCAGGTGGCCCGCGCCCGCGACAGGGCACGTGCAACCGGCAAGCCCCACAACGAGGCACGCGTCACGTTCGTCAAGATCCTGCTCCGAGAGCTGACCGAGCAGTTGCTGGACAAGCTGGAGGAGTCCTCGGGCGGCGGGAACAACGCCGACCGTTCCTACCTCGCCGAGGACGTCCGGAGCTCCCGCGACGTGAGGATCGCCCTCAACCTCGCCTGGATGCCGCTCACCCCGCAGAAGCTGGTTTCGGAGCTCTTCGCGCGCCCCGACCTGCTGCGCGCAGCCGCACCGGACTTCTCGGAGGCGGAGGTCGCCGCCCTGACCCGGCCCGTGGACGCGCCCTGGACCGAGGCCGACGTCCCCCTGCTCGACGAGGCCGCCGAACTCCTGGGAGAGCTCGACGCGTCCGCGGGCCGGGACGGTTCCGCCCGGGAGCAGGAGCAGAAGCGGGACCTCGCCAACGCGGAGCGGGCGCTCGAGAACGTGAACGCATCTCTCGAGGACGCAGGGGTGGACGGCGTGCTCACGGCCGAGGACCTCGCCCAGCACAACGCCGTGGCGGTGACCCGCCTGTCCGCGGCGGAACGCGCGTCCGGGGACCGCACCTGGGCCTACGGCCACATCGTCGTGGACGAGGCGCAGGAGCTGTCGCCCATGCAGTGGCGCCTCCTGATGCGCCGCTGCCCGCTGAAGTCGTTCACCATCGTCGGGGACATCGCCCAGACGAGTTCCGCGGCAGGCTCCAGGTCCTGGCAGCAGGCGCTCGAGCCGTTCGTGGGGGAGCGCTGGCAGCTGGAGGAGCTGACGGTCAACTACCGCACCCCCTCGCAGATCGCGGAGGCCGCGGTGCGGATGGCCAACGCTGCGGGACTCGTCGTCTCCGCGCCGAAGGCCGTGCGCGAGGGCCGGTTCCCTCCGGTCCTCGACACCGTGCAGGATCTCGTACCGTCCCTCGTGCGGGCGATGCCCGAGGAACTGGCCGCGATCGACGGCGGGCTGCTCGCCGTCATCGCGCCCGAGCACCTGGTGTCCGACGTCCGCGCGGCCCTGGCTCCGGACTACGGCAGCCGCGTGGGCTCCGGTGCGGGCGGCCCCGGCCAGGACATCGTCGTGATCGGCCCGCGCGAGTCGAAGGGCCTGGAGTTCGACGGCGTCGTCATCCTCGAACCGCAGGAGATGCTCGACTCGGCGACGGCGCGCGTGGGCGACCTGTACGTCGCGATGACCCGCCCCACGCAGCGCCTCCGTGTCATCTCCAGCGGCCGGATTCCTGCAGGTATCGCCGGCTGATAATTTGGAGGGGTGTCCCAGCGAACAGATACCCCGGTCAGTGGCCTCGACGGCCAGCGCAACGATCCCTCGTTCGGCAACGTCTACGACGAGCTGGTGTGGCGCGGGCTGATCCACGTGTCCACCGACGAGGGGGAGCTCAGGGAGCTGCTGGCGGGTGCACCGATCACGTTCTACTGCGGCTTCGATCCCACGGCGCCCAGCCTGCATCTCGGCAACCTCGTCCAGCTCCTCACCATGCGCCGGCTGCAGCTCGCCGGGCATCGGCCCCTCGCCCTGGTGGGCGGGTCCACGGGCCTGGTCGGTGACCCGCGCCCGACGGCGGAGCGCACCATGAACACCAAGGAGACCGTCGCCGAATGGGTCGGCTACCTCCAGGGGCAGGTCCAGAAGTTCCTCGACTTCGAGGGCGGCAGTGCCGCCCGGATGGTGAACAACCTCGACTGGACCGGGCCGATGAGCGTCATCGACTTCCTGCGTGACGTCGGCAAGTACTTCCGCGTGGGCACGATGATCAAGAAGGAGACCGTCGCCAAGCGCCTCAACTCGGACGAGGGCATCAGCTACACGGAATTCAGCTACCAGATCCTGCAGGGCATGGACTACCTCCAGCTGTTCCGCGACCACGGCTGCGTCCTCCAGACCGGCGGCTCCGACCAGTGGGGCAACCTCACCAGCGGCACGGACCTGGTGCGGAAGGTGGAGGGCGCGGGCGTCCATGCCATCGGCACGCCCCTCATCACGAACTCGGACGGCACCAAGTTCGGCAAGAGCGAGGGCAACGCGATCTGGCTCGACGCCGCGATGACGAGTCCGTACGCCATGTTCCAGTTCTGGCTCAACACGTCCGACGCCGACGTCGCCGAGCGCCTGCGCATCTTCACCTTCCGCAGCCGCGAGGAGATCGAGGAGCTCGAGCGGGCGACGGCGGAGCGACCGCAGCAGAGGGCGGCGCAACGCGCGCTGGCCTATGACGTCACCTCACTCGTCCACGGAGCCGACGCGACGGAGAAGGTCATCGCCGCCTCCGCCGCGCTCTTCGGGCAGGGAGACCTCACCGCCCTCGACCTCGCGACCCTGGAGGCCGCGACGGCGGAACTGGACTCGGTCACCGTCACGAAGGACGGGCTGGGCATCGTGGACCTGCTGGTCGCCTCGGGCCTGTCGGCGAGCAACTCCGCAGCCCGGCGCACGGTCGCGGAAGGTGGTGCGTACGTCAACAACGCGAAGATCGCCGATGCCGACCACACCGTGGGCAACTCCGATCTGCTCCACGGGCGCTACCTGCTCGTCCGCCGGGGCAAGCGCAACCTGGCCATGGTCGACGTCGGCTGACGCCCTGCCTCCGCCGCGACGAGAGCCGGCACCCCGCGGTGCCGGCTCTCGTCGTCCGCCCGGTGCATCGCCCTCGAGGGGTGGGTGGCGGGGTTGATTTGGTGTTGGTGGTGTGGGGTCGTATAGTTATGGAGTTGCCCAGGTGTGGGTGACAATCCCCCCTTGTTGATCAGGTTCGAAGTTGTTCCGGCGTGTGCTGTGCATGGTGTCGGGATGGGCTTCTGATCTGGTGTCGGTTGTGTGGGTCTGTTGTTTGGTCGTGGTGCCGGGTTCTGCCTGGTGGTGCGGTTGGGAGCGGGTTTGCGGGATCGGGTGGGTGGGGGTAGGCTTGGAAAGTTGCTTCGGAGCGAGGACATGATGGTTTGGTCGTGTTTGGTGCCGGTAGCTCCTGTTGTTTGAGAACTCAATAGTGTGCCAAGTTTGTTGATACCGATTGTTTTTTGATTGGTTGAATTGGCTGGTTGCCGCATGTTGTGTGGTGGCTGGTTTTTTTGGCTGGTTTCGAATTTTGTGCAGTGGGGTGTCCCGTTTTCCCGGGGTGCCTTGTTGTGTCTGTGAATCATTTACGGAGAGTTTGATCCTGGCTCAGGATGAACGCTGGCGGCGTGCTTAACACATGCAAGTCGAACGATGAACCTCACTTGTGGGGGGATTAGTGGCGAACGGGTGAGTAACACGTGAGTAACCTGCCCTTGACTCTGGGATAAGCCTGGGAAACCGGGTCTAATACTGGATACGACCTTCTGGCGCATGCCATGTTGGTGGAAAGCTTTTGTGGTTTTGGATGGACTCGCGGCCTATCAGCTTGTTGGTGGGGTAATGGCCTACCAAGGCGACGACGGGTAGCCGGCCTGAGAGGGTGACCGGCCACACTGGGACTGAGACACGGCCCAGACTCCTACGGGAGGCAGCAGTGGGGAATATTGCACAATGGGCGCAAGCCTGATGCAGCGACGCCGCGTGAGGGATGAAGGCCTTCGGGTTGTAAACCTCTTTCAGTAGGGAAGAAGCCGCTCTTTCGGGGGTGGTGACGGTACCTGCAGAAGAAGCGCCGGCTAACTACGTGCCAGCAGCCGCGGTAATACGTAGGGCGCAAGCGTTATCCGGAATTATTGGGCGTAAAGAGCTCGTAGGCGGTTTGTCGCGTCTGCCGTGAAAGTCCGGGGCTTAACCCCGGATCTGCGGTGGGTACGGGCAGACTAGAGTGCAGTAGGGGAGACTGGAATTCCTGGTGTAGCGGTGAAATGCGCAGATATCAGGAGGAACACCGATGGCGAAGGCAGGTCTCTGGGCTGTAACTGACGCTGAGGAGCGAAAGCATGGGGAGCGAACAGGATTAGATACCCTGGTAGTCCATGCCGTAAACGTTGGGCACTAGGTGTGGGGGACATTCCACGTTTTCCGCGCCGTAGCTAACGCATTAAGTGCCCCGCCTGGGGAGTACGGCCGCAAGGCTAAAACTCAAAGGAATTGACGGGGGCCCGCACAAGCGGCGGAGCATGCGGATTAATTCGATGCAACGCGAAGAACCTTACCAAGGCTTGACATGAACCGGAATGATGCAGAGATGTGTCAGCCACTTGTGGCCGGTTTACAGGTGGTGCATGGTTGTCGTCAGCTCGTGTCGTGAGATGTTGGGTTAAGTCCCGCAACGAGCGCAACCCTCGTTCCATGTTGCCAGCGGGTTATGCCGGGGACTCATGGGAGACTGCCGGGGTCAACTCGGAGGAAGGTGGGGACGACGTCAAATCATCATGCCCCTTATGTCTTGGGCTTCACGCATGCTACAATGGCCGGTACAAAGGGTTGCGATACTGTGAGGTGGAGCTAATCCCAAAAAGCCGGTCTCAGTTCGGATTGAGGTCTGCAACTCGACCTCATGAAGTTGGAGTCGCTAGTAATCGCAGATCAGCAACGCTGCGGTGAATACGTTCCCGGGCCTTGTACACACCGCCCGTCAAGTCACGAAAGTTGGTAACACCCGAAGCCGGTGGCCTAACCCCTTGTGGGAGGGAGCCGTCGAAGGTGGGACCGGCGATTGGGACTAAGTCGTAACAAGGTAGCCGTACCGGAAGGTGCGGCTGGATCACCTCCTTTCTAAGGAGCGCCTCGGGCTTTCCTTGTCCGGTCTCTGTGCCGGGTGTGGGGGTTCGCAGGAGTCAGCCCATAGCGCGGGCGTTTGTTCCGCGGTGGGTGCTCATGGGTGGAATATCGATGAATAGGTGCCTGGTGGTGCCTGCCGGCTGGTGAGTACGTTCCCTTCGGGGTTCTGGAAAGCGTGTTGTTGGTGGGGGTTACCGGGTTTTACTGTTTGGCACACTGTTGGGTCCTGAGATAACAGGGCTTCATGTTCTGTGCTGGTTGTGCTGGTCCCTGGTGGGGGTTGGAGGGGGGTGCCTGTTGTGGGTGTCCTCGTCCGGTGTCCCTGCAAAGGGGTTCGGTGTGGCTGGTGGCAGGGGTGGGGTTCGTTGTTTCTGGTTTTCCCGTGCATGCTTCGTCTGTCCCTTTGTCGGGGTGGGTGGGGGTGTGACGGGGTTGTTGGTTGAGAACTGCATAGTGGACGCGAGCATCTTAAAAAGAAGCAATTTCTAAGAATAATCTGGTTCCGATCTTCGGGTCGGGCCTGGTTTTCTCGATATGTTTTTGATCTTAGTGGTCAAGTTTTTAAGGGCACACGGTGGATGCCTTGGCATCAGGAGCCGAAGAAGGACGTGGGAATCTGCGATAAGCCTGGGGGAGTTGATAACCGAACTTTGATCCCAGGATGTCCGAATGGGGAAACCCCGCCCGGCGCGCGAGTGACCGGGTGACCCGTATCTGAACACATAGGGTACGTGGAGGGAACGTGGGGAAGTGAAACATCTCAGTACCCACAGGAAGAGAAAACAATAGTGATTCCGTCAGTAGTGGCGAGCGAACGCGGATCAGGCTAAACCAGTGGTGTGTGATAGCCGGCGGGCGTTGCATCACTGGGGTTGTGGGACTTTCCGTTCCAGTTCTGCCGGACTGGTGAAATGAGTGCGTGCGTATAGGTGAACGGGTTTGAAAGCCCGGCCGAAGAGGGTGTTAGTCCCGTAACCGTAATGCGTGACGCCGTTTGGAGAGGATCCCAAGTAGCACGGGGCCCGAGAAATCCCGTGCGAATCTGCCAGGACCACCTGGTAAGCCTAAATACTCCCTGATGACCGATAGCGGACCAGTACCGTGAGGGAAAGGTGAAAAGTACCCCGGGAGGGGAGTGAAATAGTACCTGAAACCGTGTGCCTACAAACCGTCGGAGCAGACTTGTTTCTGTGACGGCGTGCCTTTTGAAGAATGAGCCTGCGAGTTAGTGTTACGTCGCGAGGTTAACCCGTGTGGGGAAGCCGTAGCGAAAGCGAGTCTGAATAGGGCGAGTGAGTGGCGTGATCTAGACCCGAAGCGAAGTGATCTACCCATGGCCAGGTTGAAGCGACGGTAAGACGTCGTGGAGGACCGAACCCACTTCAGTTGAAAATGGAGGGGATGAGCTGTGGGTAGGGGTGAAAGGCCAATCAAACTTCGTGATAGCTGGTTCTCCCCGAAATGCATTTAGGTGCAGCGTTGCGTGTTTCTTATCGGAGGTAGAGCTACTGGATGGCTAATGGGCCCTACAAGGTTACTGACGTCAGCCAAACTCCGAATGCCGGTAAGTGAGAGCGCAGCAGTGAGACTGTGGGGGATAAGCTTCATAGTCGAGAGGGAAACAGCCCAGACCACCAACTAAGGCCCCTAAGCGTGTGCTAAGTGGGAAAGGATGTGGAGTTGCCCAGACAACCAGGAGGTTGGCTTAGAAGCAGCCACCCTTGAAAGAGTGCGTAATAGCTCACTGGTCAAGTGATTCCGCGCCGACAATGTAGCGGGGCTCAAGTACACCGCCGAAGTTGTGGCATTCACATAGATCCCAAGCCGGAGACTTGTTCTCTTGGTTCAAGGATGTGGATGGGTAGGGGAGCGTCGTGTGGGCAGTGAAGTCGCGGTGTAAACCAGCGGTGGAGCCTACACGAGTGAGAATGCAGGCATGAGTAGCGAAAGACGGGTGAGAAACCCGTCCGCCGAATGATCAAGGGTTCCAGGGTCAAGCTAATCTGCCCTGGGTAAGTCGGGACCTAAGGCGAGGCCGACAGGCGTAGTCGATGGACAACGGGTTGATATTCCCGTACCGGCGAAGAACCGCCCATACTGATCGAGGGATACTAACCGCCAGAAGCATGACCGCCCACCCTTGTGGTGACGTGGTTTTTTGTGGATCGCGGGACCTGATCTCGGGAGGTAAGCGTATTAACAGGTGTGACGCAGGAAGGTAGCCGAGCCGGGCGATGGTAGTCCCGGTCTAAGGATGTAGGGCGAACCATAGGCAAATCCGTGGTTCTGGTTTCGATACCGTGCTTGAGATCTGATGGGACCCCCGTCAAGGGGGGATTTGGTGATCCTATGCTGCCGAGAAAAGCATCGACGCGAGGTTCCAGCCGCCCGTACCCCAAACCGACACAGGTGATCAGGTAGAGAATACTAAGGCGATCGAGAGAATTATGGTTAAGGAACTCGGCAAAATGCCCCCGTAACTTCGGGAGAAGGGGGGCCCCAACTGTGAAGGCGACTAGCTCGCCGGAGCGGATCGGGGCCGCAGAGACCAGGGGGAAGCGACTGTTTACTAAAAACACAGGTCCGTGCGAAGTCGCAAGACGATGTATACGGACTGACTCCTGCCCGGTGCTGGAAGGTTAAGAGGACCGGTTAGTTTCACGCTTGCGTGGGACGAAGCTGGGAATTTAAGCCCCAGTAAACGGCGGTGGTAACTATAACCATCCTAAGGTAGCGAAATTCCTTGTCGGGTAAGTTCCGACCTGCACGAATGGAGTAACGACTTCCCCGCTGTCTCAACCATAAACTCGGCGAAATTGCAGTACGAGTAAAGATGCTCGTTACGCGCAGCAGGACGGAAAGACCCCGAGACCTTCACTATAGTTTGGTATTGGTGTTCGGTGTGGCTTGTGTAGGATAGGTGGGAGACTGTGAAGCGTGGACGCCAGTTCACGTGGAGTCATCGTTGAAATACCACTCTGGTCACTCTGGATATCTAACTTCGGCCCGTAATCCGGGTCAGGGACAGTGCCTGATGGGTAGTTTAACTGGGGCGGTTGCCTCCTAAAAAGTAACGGAGGCGCCCAAAGGTTCCCTCAGCCTGGTTGGCAATCAGGTGGCGAGTGTAAGTGCACAAGGGAGCTTGACTGCGAGAGAGACATCTCAAGCAGGGACGAAAGTCGGGACTAGTGATCCGGCGGCACATTGTGGAATGGCCGTCGCTCAACGGATAAAAGGTACCTCGGGGATAACAGGCTGATCTTGCCCAAGAGTCCATATCGACGGCATGGTTTGGCACCTCGATGTCGGCTCGTCGCATCCTGGGGCTGGAGTAGGTCCCAAGGGTTGGGCTGTTCGCCCATTAAAGCGGTACGCGAGCTGGGTTTAGAACGTCGTGAGACAGTTCGGTCCCTATCCGCTGCGCGCGCAGGAAATTTGAGAAGGGCTGTCCTTAGTACGAGAGGACCGGGACGGACGAACCTCTGGTGTGTCAGTTGTACTGCCAAGTGCACCGCTGATTAGCTACGTTCGGATGGGATAACCGCTGAAAGCATCTAAGCGGGAAGCCTGCTTCAAGATGAGATTTCCATACACCTCGAGTGTGAGAGGCCCCCAGCCAGACCACTGGGTTGATAGGCCGGACGTGGAAGCAGGGACTAACGACCTGTGAAGCTGACCGGTACTAATAAGCCGATAACTTACACCACACACCCACCCCACGACAGGGACGGTGAACCAGCACCACCGACCGGACCATCCTGGCAACAGGACCCCGACCGGTGACCGCCGGCCACCACCACCTCGCCGTGACACGGGGAAGTGAAGATCACACATGCTACGCGTCCACTATGCGGTTCCCAACCAACAACCAGGGAAACCACCACCCCC
>NZ_JBTNDM010000011.1:0-81229 GCF_054510995.1 Arthrobacter sorbitolis | reverse complement strand
AGCAGATCCAGCACGTCGTACTCGTCGACAAGGGTGTCCGCGATCCTCACGAAGGCGGCACTGACCCGGCCTGCGCGGGTGGTTATCTCCATGAACCCAATTTTAGGGCCCACCGCGCCGAAATCACGGGGTCGGGGGCGGCGTAAAAAGTTAGGAGGAACTAACCCGATTCGGTGATCATGCGGGCCGAATCAGGGTGCGCCGTGCATTCCCATGCTGGGCTGCCCGTGCACCGTCGCTCGATTGGCTCCGATGATCTTCTCGATGTCAGCGGGTGTAAGCTCCTGTGCCGTCAGATTTCGAGCACGTTCAGCACTGCCTACCGCCCGAATTACCTCGACCAGGACTTCCACCTCACACCTAGAAGCGCTGCCTGTGTCTGCGGCCCACATCCGGCGGTTCGGTTCCCATACGCCCTGGGCCATCCGCTTCAGATTTCTTAGAACAGCGGCCGTGAATTTCCATCGAAATCGCGGGCTTCTTGGATTTTCGTTGGTGTGTCCCTTGGTTGGATCCAGGGATGTGGTTGCCATGACCCACATCTGGGGGCGACCTTGGACCGACACGATGACGGGTCTCGCCATGCCGTAAATCCTGTCAGGGGTAACTGATGCCGGCCGTCGGTTCGGGAGTCTTTCCGGGATGTTCCATGCGTTTCATAGCCTGTGCACGGCATTGTCGGGGTATGAGCGAGACATACAGTACGGGTATGGCGAAGGTGCCGAAGTTGCAGCCGTTACGCGGTGGCGCTCTGGGAGGCACCCGGTCGGCAGTGCGCAAAGCGGTGGTCGGCGCCGTGGCGCAGCTCCTGCGGGATGGGGGTATTGCAGCGGTGACAATGCCAAGGACCGCAGACGCTGCCGGTATGTCACCGGCAACCCTCGACAAGTACTTCTCGGAGGCGGAGATCCTGATCCTGGCGTGGCGTGAGCAGCAGGTATCCCGCTATCTTGCCTACCTTCGCGGTCACGCAGTGCCGAGCGCTGATCCGATGGACACACTGCAAACGGTCCTCGAAGTCTACTCGGTGGTGTCCCAGCAATCTTCAACGCCGAACGCTCCGGCTGCTCGAGACGACATCACTCCGAGCGGGACTGCCGACGAGCACCAGCAGACGTATCTGACAGACCTCATCCAACAAGCTACCCACCAGGGTCTTGATACCGCCGCGTCGGGCCGCCGGATCAGGACCGACCTGAACGCCTCGCAGCTCGCAGCCTTCGCCTTGCACGCCGTACACAGCGCCGCATTCGCACCGACACCAGAAGCCGCACGAGCCCTCGCCCGCGTGATCGTCAACGAACTCACCGTCCGCGGATGAGATCACCCCGATACGGGGCGCCTGAAGCTTCTCCACAAATCAGGTGGCCGCAACTACACCAAATGCACCGCCGGCGGGTATCACACGAAGACTCGGGCAGTCTCAGTAACCGAGAAGGATTGGTACCTCACCGTGGTGCACCTCCTGCCCACCCGGGCACGGCACAAGCCTTCTCACGCTTCGTTAAGGCTTCGCCTGACAACAAAAGTGCTTGACCCATGAAAGTGGCAGGCACCCCCGTTCAAAGGCGACGGCAACACTGCCACAACAGGATCAGTGCCCGAGGTGAGCGTCGACGGAGACAACAACACCATCAAGGTCGAGGAGACCAGCGACATCAAGGTCGAAGGCGATGAGAACACAGTGACTTACGAGAGAGGCGACCCGGTCATTGAGACCGAAGGAAGCAACTCCGTCGCCGCCGCCGAACCCTGACCCTGGCCACAGTTAAGACAACTACCTCATCATTCCTGCCGTGGGTGACTCGTCCTACATTGCCCGCCTTTCGGGCAGTACCGCCCGAAGTTGCATCCCTCGCCCGGCTCGGACATATGCAGCAGGATCACGCAACAACTCGCCCTTCTGCGCTTTCGGCGGCTTCGCTTGCTACCGTAAATAGTAAGCATGCTGTTGAAGTGCTGGAGTGTTGATCGGCGACATGCGGTCGTGCAAGGACTGCGGTAGGCCGTGAGCCCGGAGGATTGATAGTGAGCACTGAAGCGCAGGTTCAGCGGATGCGGGAAGTACTCTCGACCACCCGGCTGAGCGTGGAGGATGTATGGATCAGCTATTACGGGGTCGGCGGAGCGATGTCCCAGTTCGAGATCGAGGCATACCTCGGCGGGCTGCTGATCCTGCCAATCGAGGAATGTGACCTGCTCGTCGAGGCGACGAATGACCTGCTCTCACAGGCAGAGACGAATCTGCGGATCCCACGATGCGACACAGAGGAGTCTTCCCAAGCGTCCAGAAATTCGCGCAGGGCCCTGGGGTCTGCGGGTGCGTTCCTGTTCACCGCGAAGGAGCAAGAGCAAGAACGCCTCGACGCTCTCACTCGGTCCCACCTCTTGGACACGGGGCCGGAGACACGGTTCGATCGGATTACCCAGGAAGCCAAGGACTACTTCCAGGTCAGCTCCTCGATCGTCGCGCTGATCGATGACCGACAGCAGTTCCTGAAGTCCGTCATCGGTCCGGTCCAGCAGAACATGCCGCGAGAAATCTCCTTCTGCAACGCCACGATCCGCAACGCGGGCCCTCTCATCGTCCCGGACGCGCTCGAGGACGACAGATTCAAGGTCAACCCCCTAGTTCTCGGCGAGCCATACATCCGCTTCTACGCCGGCTACCCGCTGCGCGGACCCGGCGGTTGGACGATCGGCACCCTGTGCGTCATCGATCAGAAGCCGCGCGACTACTCCCCGCGGGACGGCAGGAAACTGCGAACCCTCGCACGCCAGGTCGAAGCCGAGATCAATGGCCCGACACTCCTGCCCGACGAATCAGAGACCGACCCCACGCCGGAACCTGACCAGTAGCAGGCAGGCGCCCGACCCAAATCGAACACATGGATCAACCACACCATCAGGGGGTCGATGTGGCACCTGGCAGCGGGAGTCAGCTGTCGAAATGCGTCCGTACCGGGCCCGTCTGGCCCAAAGACACCAACACGTTTGAGGCGAGGTCCCGTAGCTTCACGTTCCGTCCGCTCGAGGCGGCACGCAGAATCTTGATCGCTTCGTCCTGGCTGCACCGGTTCTGCCCCATGATGACCCCGACTGCAAGGTCGATCGTGGTCCTGGATTCCATCGCCGTCCTCATATGCCGGGACGTATCGCTGAGCGTCGCGATCCGAACCGCAAGCCCTCCGTGGTGATCCAAGACGCCGGCGGTAACCCCACCACAAGTACTGCCCCGGTCACCCTCAGCCTCACCAACGCCGCCGGCGCCATTCTCACCTGCGCCCCAAACCCGAAACCGGCCGTCTCCGGAACCGCGGCATTCGCCGGGTGCAGGATCGACAGGCCCGGAACCTACACGCTCACCGCGACCTCCGGCACCCTCACCACCGCGGTCAGCACCACCATCACCATCGCGAGTTAGGAATCCTTGGTGACGTCGCGGATCTCACCGAATCGCAAAAGCGGACTCTCATCCTCCCGAGTCTGAGGCGCTTCCCAGGGTGGTCCGTCAGCTCCAGTCAGCACCAGTCAGCACTGCGCCCCTGGAGCTGCTGTTGTCCTCAACCGTGGTGGAACCTACGGTCTGACTCATGAATAGAAGCGTGCTGCGCAGCGTCATCATCGGAGTCATCGTGGGAGCTGTACTGGGGGTGCTCCTCTTCCGGGGAATCGGCCCCATCGTCGGCATCATCATGGGCGGATGTCTGGGCTACGCGTTCCACCTCGCCGCCCAGAGGAACAATAAATAGCCAGCACGGGCACCCGGCGCCCCTCGCCGCGTGCCCGATGAACGGCATGCGCCTTGCTGGACGCGTTCATCCACCTGTCACCTGCCGCTGATACCTTCAGCCGATGGACGCCACCCTGCCCGACCCCCGCATCACCACCACTGCTGCGACTGCTGCGACTTCCGCGACTTCCGCGACTTCCGCGACTGTCGAGAACCTCTCGGACCGTGAGGGCTTCGACGAGGACTTCCTGAGTCGCCGGGTACCGATCCCAACGCTGGACGACGTCGAGACGGTCCTGCTGCCCTATACCCATTTCTCGGTGCTGATGCGGCTGGACAAGCGCCTGGCAGCCATCACCGCACTTGGCATCGACGGGGCGAAACTCCTGAACCTCGACCGGTCCGGCATTGACTGGCGCCTCGACCCGCGCCTGGCCGAGGACCAGCAGACCGGGGAACGGGTCTACGCGAACAATGAGATTGACCGCGGGCACCTCGTCCGCCGGGCCTCCGCGGTCTGGGGTGACACCCGCGCTGAGGCAGCGCAGGCGAACGAGGACACCTTCCACTACACCAACGCCGCCCCGCAGGCCGCGACGTTCAACCAGGGCCTCGAGCTCTGGCTGGGCCTGGAAACCTACCTGCTGGAGAACGCCGCCGACCATGGCCGGCGATTGGTCGTCTTCACCGGCCCGATCTTCAGCGACCAGGATCCCGTGTACCGGGGCGTGGACATCCCGCTGCGGTTCTTCAAAGTCGCGGTGTTCCTGGTGGGCGGATCTCTGGCCGCTACGGGCTACGTCGTGGACCAGACGCCGCAACTGAAGGACCTACCGGACGTGCCGAAGCCGGGCGCTGTGGACGACGGGGATGAGGGGGACGCTCCCCCGCTGGGCCCGTTCCGCACCTTCCAGGTGCCAGTTCGGGACATCGCCGCTCTGACCGGCCTGGATCTGGCACAGCTGATCGCCGTGGACCGGATGCCGATTGCTACTGCGCTGCCGAGCGCGCGGGTCACGTCGGCCTGGCGGGAGCTCATCAGCCCGGAGTGTCTCGACCTGGACTTTGACCTGAGGAGCTAGTCGCACCCCGTGTTTCCCGCCGGGGCGAGGCTCTCTACCCAGACGAGTCATTTTCCTTCTTCATGAAGTAGTCCACCCCGGTGTAGCCCCCGTCGGCGACGATCGTTGCTCCCGTGATGAAGGATGCGGAGTCGCTGAGCAGGAAGGAGACGATGCCGGCGATGTCGCTAGGTCTTCCATTTCGACCCAGGGGTGTGAGGCCGGCCGCTTCGTAGGGTTCGGCCAGGATGCCGGAGTCGACCCATCCCGGACTCACGGCGTTGACGCGTACACCATGGGGGCCGAGCACGTTGGCCAGACTCCGGGTGACCGACAGAAGAGCTGCCTTGCTGGCCGAGTAGGCGATGCCGCGGAACGACCCCACCGATGCGTCCGTACTGGCGATGTTCACGATGCTCCCACCTGCCGGCATGTGGAGGCCGATCTCCCGGGCGAGGATGAGAGGGGCCGTGACGTTCACCTCGAACGACCTGTCCCAGGCGTCGAGGCTGAGCGCTTCGAACGGTTCCTTTTCCAGAAGCCCGGCGTTGTTGACCACGGCATCGAAGGAAAATTCGTCACGGATTCGAAGAGCGAAATGCTGCACCCCGGCCCGATCAGCGAGGTCGAGGCGGCGTATCTCCACTCCGTGCGTACGTCGGAGAATGTTCGCTTCGTCGAGGCTCGTGTTGTAGGTCGCGACCACCCTCCAGTCCCGCTCCGCGAGGTGTTCGGTGATGGCTCGACCGATTCCTCGCGCTGCGCCGGTAATGAGGACGGTGCGTTGGCGTGTCATCGTATTGCCTCCACCTTGATCTCGTAGCGAGGAATCGCATGATGGGCGGCGGAGACCGGCGCTGCCGAGCGCATGAGCATATCCGCCACCGAGGCCCTCTGGTAAAGGTCGCTTGTGAGTCGCAGCGGTGAATGGCGTGGTTCTCGCAATGGTTAATGGCCGATGAGGAGTGTTTCGCGGGCGGCGTCGACGACTTCGGGTGTGAGGGTGTCGAGCTTATTGATGGCCTGAATGCGTTCGATTTGTGTGGTGAGCCGATCGACGAGTCGGAAGTTCCCGCCGGTAATTCGGACGATGGTCGCGATCGCGGTGGTGTGAGCGATCGGGTCGGCGGTCGTGCTGTTGGCCGGAAGTCGTTGAGTCAGGACAGCGGTGAGTTCATCGGGTGTGAGTGGCCGGTATTCATGGGCGAAGCCGATGCGGCTATAGAGCTGCGGGTATCGGGCAAGTCTCTTCTCGATGCCGGGCATACCGATGAAAAGTACGCCCATGTGGTGGCGGTCGAAGTAGTCACGGACTTGTTCGAGGCCGGCAGTCTTGAGGCGGTCGGCTTCATCGATGATCAGTAGTTCGGTGCGGCCGCTGGAGCGAGACTCGGTATGAACGTAGGGGTCGACGGCGCCGTGCTCGGCGTAGTCGACCGCGAACGAAATTTGTTGGCAGGCCTTCGGGAGCCCGGTGTCGATCTGCCGGACGGTAGCGGCGACGGTAGGAGTGAAGAACGCTGTGCGTGCTTCAAGGGCCCGGGGCGGGACGGAGCCGGACTGGTCAGTAAACGCCGTGTGCCATTGTTCCCAATCATCAACGGCAGCGTAATGCCTTGCGGAGAGGGTCTTTCCGATGCCGGGTGGCCCCCAGCAGAGTCCGATGTAGCGGTGGGTGCGAACGGCGTCAGCGAACTCGGTGAAGCGTCGGTGCTCACGGGTGCTTAGGAACGGAGGCCGGGTCGGTAGCGGTGGGGCGTCGTCGTTGACCTCACCGAAGTCGCCGGTCAGGAAGCGGCGGCCATCGTCGTTCTTACCGAAAAGGACCGTGGGCTTGGTGCTAATCGGTCGCATAGAGGCGCAATCTGTTTCGTCGTGGAGTTGCCTCCACGTGCGGCGGGGCTGGGGTCGGTTCCGCGTCAATCGAGTCAGTCAGCCCAATCGAGTCGGATGGGTTGATCGGGATGTAGCGGGTATCGGTGGGTAGTGCGTCGGCGAGGCTGCGGCGTTGCCGGAGTTGCTGTTTGAGTTCACGCCGTCGTGTGGAGCGGGCGGCCCGGAGTTCTTCCAGGGAGACGGATGCGGCGGCGAGTTCAGGGGCAATGGCACGGCACAGGTACTCATTGTTGAAGTAGACGCGGATTTCCCCAACGTCGCGAGGGTTGAAACGCACGGTCACGTGCTCACCGACGTAGGCGGCGAGGACAGGTGAGATGTAGCGGGTGGAGGCAAACTGCACGCCGTCGCGCTGCACTTTTCGGGTGGCGGCCGCGGTCAGCAGGAGCAGGTCCAGGTCGTCGGGTCGGGCGGGGCTGCGAGGGATGAATCCGGCGGAGGCCCACCGGTGCGCGGGGGTGTCGCCAGTTTGGGAGTGCTTGCGCTGGTTGTAGTCGGTGACGATGAAGCGTTCGAGGATCCCATCGAGATCCTCGAGGTTCAGCGCCGGCGGAGAGACTGGTTTGCCGTTCATGCCGTGGGGGATGTGTCCGGGCAGGTGCGGCAGCAGTTCGGTGGCGATGGTGCCGTAGAAGCGTTCGATCTTCCCGCGGCCCTGCGGGACGGCGACCCGTGAGTGGATGAGTTGGATGTGGGTGTCGAGGCAAACCTGTTCGAGTCGGGCGGAGGTGAAGTCCGAGCCGTGGTCGCTGTAGAGGACATCGGGCAGCCCGGATACAGGCCAGGCGGGATTTGCCTTGCGGTTCACGGCCTGATGCAGCGCCAGGGCGGTCCGCTCGGCGGTTGGGGCACCAAGGAACACGGTGTAGCCGGCGATGGCTCTCGAGTAGTCATCGAGCACCACGGTCAGCCATGGCCGGACCGGGTCGCCGGCCTTATCGAGGATCATGACGTCTAGCAGCGTGTGATCGGCTTGCCACTGCTCATTGGGGTGGTTCGCGGTCCGGCGAAAGACCAGTTCGAACGTGTCCCGGTACGCGGCGTCCCCGTGGTGGGCGAGGGTCCAAAGGCCTGGGTCGATGCCAGCGATGATCGCGCGGACGGTGGAGTAACTGGGTGCCGGGAGCCCGCGGTCGCGGGCGATGTCGGTGACGCGCCGATGGACGAACGCTTTGCTGGGTTCCGGCCGGCGAAGCGCCAGACCCTCAATCGCCTCCACGAGTTCTGCGGGAAGGTGTCTTGTGCCGAGGTCACACCGTCGGGCTGGTTGCAGACTGGTTGACGACGGATCGGCGCGATAGCTGGTGGCCCAGCGGCTCAATGTGCGGAGCGGAACCCCTGACTCCGCGGCGATACGAGTCCATGGGATGCCCTGGTCGTGCTGGTGCAGCAGGTCGATCTTGTCCTGGACGCTGCGCCGCACCACGGCAGTCCGCCCTTATGCCCTGACGTCTTCGCCGAGGTGGCGGTAGATCGTCCCGCGGGAAACCCCGAACGTCTCCGCGATCTGCTGCACCGTGTATGTCTTCTCGTCATACATTGCCCGGGCCTGCCGGATCTTCGTCGCGCTCATCTTGATCCGGCCACCGCCTTTACGGCCGCGGGCCCGGGCCGCAGCCAGACCGTCCTTTGTGCGTTCCACGATGAGGTCGTGTTCGAACTCCGCGATCGCCGCGAGCATATGGAAGAACAACCGCCCACCAGGGGTCGTCGTATCAATGCCCTGCGAGAGAGCCCTCAACCCGACGCCTCGCTTCTCGAGCCCGTCGACGACTTCCTTCAGGTTCCGCACCGACCAACCAAGCCGGTCGAGCTTCGTCACGACGAGGGTGTCCCCGGCGCGCAGGTAGTCCAGCGCATCACCGAGGGCGGGACGTTTCGCGAGGACACCGGAGGCGTGCTCGATGAAGACCTTCTCGCACCCGGCGGCTTCGAGCACGTCGGTCTGACCGTCGAGATTCTGCTCCCGGGTCGACACGCGTGCATATCCGACAGCTCTCATGGCCCGAACTGTATCGCGAACGTCGGTGGCAGTACATAGCTCTCGGACACGGCCCATGGAACACGGCGCGCCGTTTCTGGCACTCTCGCTGTCGGTTCTCGCAGTCGTCTGCACAGATACTCAAAGTCCCCTGCACGAGCGAAGGGCCACCCCATTCGCTCGTTGTGGACGATGCCGGCACCGAATTCGGCACCGTCGCGATGAGGCGCCTGGGTCGGCAAGGGTGCGAGTTCGATGACGCACGTGCCGCCGACGAGTGCGACCTCAGCGCGCACCACGACCGCGCCAATGCCGTCAATGAGGTGTTGGCCGACGCCGCGGCCGGTTGCCGGCGGAGCCCGTGCAACGCGCGCAAACGCTACCGCCCTCTGTCCGACGGTCTAGAACCGGTACACAAGAGCGAAACGCTCGCACCCCGGAATGACGCCCGTTTGGTGGAGTCGAATAGTACGAAGGACGATCAACGGCACCCGGCGTGAGGGTTGGGGCTGCCCAGTCCTAACACTGGGCAGCCTCCGCTTCTCCTAGTGGTCGAATAGCTCGCCGAGTCCTTGTGCGCTGGAATCGATGTAGCGGGCGACCTGCAGTGTGCCGAACGGTCCGTAGGGGTAGTCGCCGGGTGTCGGGGCGCTGGCCTCGTTCAAGGCGGCGGTGTCGGCAGGGTCGAGGGTAAGGTCGGCGCCGGCGAGGTTGTTATCGAGTTGGGTAAGGCTGCGTGCTCCGACGATCGGTGCGGTGACGGCGGGCTGGTTGGCAGTCCAGCTGATGGCGACCTGGCTGGGTGTCGCATCGATGCGTTCGGCGATCGACTTCACCGTCTCGATCGTGCTCCAATTGCGGTCCTTAGACGCATAGTCGGCGGAGGCGTGCTCGTAGACCGGGTTGCCCGATCCGGCGCGGGTATCGGGTGACGCCGTGGCGTCACGCTGGTACTTGCCCGTCAAGTAGCCACCAGCGAGCGGCGACCACGGCAGCAAGCCGATTCCGTTGTGGAGAGCGGCGGGAATCACCTCCCACTCGATTTCGCGGGAGAGCAGGCTGTACTGCTGCTGCAGGGTGACCGGCAGGCTCACGCCCATGGCATTCGCGGTGGATAGGACGAGCTGCAGTTGCCAGCCGGTGAAGTTCGACAGACCGATGTAATGGATCTTCCCGGCGTGCACGGCGTCGTCGAGGAACGACAGGGTCTCTTCGACCGGGGTGATCGGGTCCCAACCGTGCAGCTGGTACAGGTCGATGGTGTCGACCTGGAGGCGGCGGAGGGATGCTGTCAGGGCTCGGTCGAGGTGGCGGCGGGAGAGGCCGACGTCGTTGACGCCCGGTCCGGTCCCGAAGCGACCTTTGGTGGCCAGAATGACCTTGTCGGTGAAGTCGTCGGGGCGGCTGGCGAACCAGCGGCCGATGACGGATTCGGACTCGCCGCCGCCGTAGACGTTGGCGGTGTCGATGAAGTTGCCGCCGGCGCCGAGGAATGCATCGAGGATGGCGTGCGAGTCGACTTCGGAGGTGTCGTCGCCAAAGCCCATCGTGCCGAGCGCGATGTTCGAAACCGAGAGGCCGGAGTTGCCGAGTGTGCGGTACTGCATGAGTGGTGCTCCTTCGTCGTCATACGGGTATGGATGGAAAAGTTCGTGAAAGCTACGCCTCGACGGCAGTGGGCTCCGAGACTGTCGGTGCGACTGTGGTTCCGGTGGGGGCGGTGTCCGCTGCGGTCGGTGCTGCGTTGTGTCGGTCGGCGCGGGTGGTGGCGAGGATCGCGAGTGGGATCAGGCCGATGGCGACCATGATGGCTCCGACCACTTCGGGGCCGACGACACCGACGTCGGATTCGAGGGCCTGTCCAGCGACGAACGAGCCGGCGGCTATGCCCAGATTGAAGGCGGAGACAGCGATCGCCGCGGCCAGCGTCGGAGCGGTGCTGGCGAACTTCACCGCGAGGGATGTCGCGACCGGGGGAACACTCATTCCGGCGACTCCGAGCACCACCACGAGCATGATGGTTGCTACAGGGTTCACCGACAGTGGGATGAGCAGAGCGAGCACGGTGGTGCCGATGATTGCGGCACCGATAAAAGTTCGGACCGGGTTGCGGTCACCGAGGCGTCCACCGAGGTTCGTTCCCACAAGGGAGCCGATTCCGAGGCCCACGAGGACGAGCGGGACTGCCCAAGAGGGGAGCCCGGTGCGGTCGGTGAGTAGTGGCGAGATGTAGCTGAATGCGGCCATGACGCCGCCGGTGACTGCGGCGGTGGCTAGCACGAGCAGCCAGATGCGGCCGCTGCGGAATGCTTGCAGTTCCCGGGTCATCGATGCTGGGGCCTGTTGGGTGTCGGCGGGGGCGAACCGTCCGATGACAGCGGCAGCGATCACGGCGAGGATCGCGAGGGACCAGAATGCGCCGCGCCAGCCGATCAGCTGGCCGACGAGTGCGCCGAGCGGCACACCGGCGACGGTCGCGAGTCCGACTCCGCTCATCATCACCCCGAGGGCGCGTGAGCTGAGAGCGGCGCCGGCGGCGGTCATCGCCACGACGGAGGCGACCGACCAGAACGCGCCGGTTGCGAGGGCGGCGGCGATGCGAGCGATCAGCGCGATCTCAAAGGAGACGCTGAGGGCTCCGACGATGTGGCTGGCAGCAAATACCAGTAGCGCGAGAACGAGGGTGAGGCGGCGGGGTAGGCGCAGGGTGGCGATCGCCATGACCGGGGCGCCGACGATCATGCCGAGGGCGAAAACGGTGATCAGCAGCCCGACCTGGGCGAGGCTGACCCCGAAGTCGGCGGAGATCTCGGGCAGCAGTCCGGCGATGATGTACTCGGTCGTGCACATCAGAAATGTGCCAAGAGCGAGCAGCGGCACAACCGCGGGAAGTTTCTGCCGATTCCCGGCGCCGAGTGTGGTGTGGGTCATGGTGATGTCGGTCCTTCTGATCGTGGACAGGGTGGGTATGCCGACGACGACAGTGACGTGCGAACACAATCAAGACAACCCGGTCGGATCGGGACAAAACAGTCACGGGTTATCCGTGTACTGGCAGGGAATGGCTACCCATACATGCCGGTCGTACTGTGAGGGCATGGACACGCACAACGACATCCGGGAGTTCCTGACCTCCCGCCGTGCGCGGCTCACGCCCGAACAGGTCGGTCTGCGCTCCTACGGACGCCGCCGCGTACCGGGCCTCCGTCGTGATGAGGTCGCCCAACTGGCCGAGATCAGCGTCGAGTACTACAGCCGCCTCGAGCGCGGAAGCCTCAAAGGCGTTTCCGAAAGCGTGCTCGTCTCCCTTAGCCACGCCCTGCGCCTCGACGACACCGAAGAACGCCACCTGCGCGACTTGATGCGCACCGCCGACACACACATCCGTCCAGCCCGTCCTCGCGCCAAACCCACCGGGGTCCGTCCGTCGGTGCAGCGGATGCTCGACGCGATGACGACTATCCCCGCGGTGGTTCAAAACAGCCGACTCGACATGCTCGCCACCAATCAGCTCGGCCGCGCCTTCTACCTCGACCACTGGGACAACCCCACCGGCAAGGCCAACCACGCCCAATTCATCTTCCTCGACCCCCGAGGACGCGATTTCGCCCCCGACTGGAACGCTGCCGCCACCGACGTCGTCGCCCTCCTCCGTGCCGCCGCCGGCCGCGACCCTCTCGACAAAGACCTCTCCGACCTGATCGGAGAACTCTCCACGCGCAGCGATGAATTCCGCGCACGCTGGGGCGCCCACAATGTGCTGCAACAAAAAGCCGGCGCGAAACTCATTCGCCACCGCATCGTCGGCGAACTCACCGTCGACTTCGACGTGCTCGAACTCGTCGCCGCCCCCGGCATGATGCTGTACACCTACAGCGCAACGCCCGGCAGCCCATCCGAAGACGGGTTGCGGCTCCTCTCGACTTGGGCCGCATCAAACACGACGTTGCTCCCAACTACCCCTCGTCACATAACCGGGAATCGAAACGTTCACGCACCGTAGAATAAGTGAACAGTTACGTGACGGTCGGCGGCGTCATCTCATGATGTGACTTTCAGCGGAAGTGGCGGGGTTCTTGCACGATGACTGGCGGGCTTGATCAATCAATTGGTCCCGATGACGAGTGTGCTGCGGGCTGCTTCGACGACGTCGTTGGTGATGACATGGAGGTCGTTGATTTTGAGGATGCGATCGATCTGGGGGAAGAGCCGTTCGAGGAGTCGGAAGTTCCCTCGGGTTATGCGTTCGATGGTGGCGGCTGCTTGGGCATCGGTGAAGTCCTCCGGATCGAACTTCTGGCCCAAGCGGGCCCATTGGCGGTGCAGAACGAATACGAGCTCGTCGTGTCCTAGTGGTCGGTATTGGTGGGCGAAGCCGAGCCGGCTGTAGAGCTGGGGGTAGCGGCTGAACTGTTTGTCGAGTCCTGGCATTCCAATGAAGATCACTGCCGTGTTTTGGCGGTCGTGTCGGTCGCGGAGGATTTCCAGTGCCGTGGAGTTGAGGCGTTCGGCTTCGTCGACGATGAGCAGTTCGACGAACTTGTGCCATGCTGCTGCTCGTCCGGAGGTGGGTGGCTTGTATCCGGTGGTAATCATGTGGTGTTCGATGCAGATTCCGGTGCGATCGATATAGAGGTCGAGTTCGTCCCGGAGTTGTTTGGGTCGGGCGAGGACGGGTGGGGTGTAGAGGACGGTGCGGGTCTGATCAGCTGCAGCCCACGCCTTTTCGTCACTTTCGTCGCGGGGCCCCCAGGTGTGGACGAGAGGTTCGATGGTGTCCCAGTGTGCGTAGCGACGGGCGGAGAGGGTTTTGCCGACGCCGGCGGGCCCGAAACAGATTCCGATAGTGCGTTGCTTGCGCACGGCGTTGGCGAACTCAACGAATCGACGATGCTCCTTGGTGGCAATGAAGCGGCCTGTCATCAGTCCTCCTCGTAGAGGCGCAGCCGTGGCCGCGGTGTGGTGTGTGGCGGTGCGGCAGGAGGTGATGGTTCGTCCTGCTCAGGTTCTAGACCGTGAGCGGGGAAGGTTGTGATGTGTTCGTTGATGTGGGTTCGAAGCTGGCGGCGGCGGGCAGTTCGAGCGGCTTGGATTTCCTTGATGCCGATGCTTGTGTGCTCGTAGGTGGGGTTGATGGCGTTGCAGACGAAGCTGTCGCGGTGGAAGACGCGGATTTCGCTGATGTCTCTGGGGTCGTATCGGATGGTGATGGTCTCCCCGACGTAGCTGGCAAGAATCGGGCTGATGTAGCGCAGGCCCTGGAAGCGGATGCCGTCGCGTTGGACCCGGCGAGGTGCCTGGACGGTCAGGAGGAGTTCGTCGAGTTGCTCGAGGGTGTCGGGTAGGCGCGGCATCCACCCGCCGGCGATCCACGCGTTGGTGGGGGTGAGCTTTGTTTCGCTGTGTCGGCGGTGGTTGTAGGTGTTCACGATGAGCTCGTGCAGGGCGGTGGGGAGGGTGCCGAGCGTCAGTGTGGGCGTCGGGTGGGAGCGCCCTGTTGTGATGTGTCCGGGCAGTTCGGCGAGGAGCTCGGTGTTGATGGTGCCGAAGAATCGTTCCACCTTCCCGCGGCCCTGGGGTCGGGCGACGGCGGAGTGGATCATCCGGATCCGCAGGTCGTTGGTGACGTGGGTGAGGTGGTGGCTGGTGAAGTCGGAGCCGTGGTCGACGTAGAGGACGTCGGGTATTCCACAGATCGGCCAAGCCGGGTCGTTTTTGGGCCAGATTGCCTGACGCAGCGCGAGGGCTGTGTTCATGGAGGTTGGAGCGCTGAGGAACACCATGTAGCCGGCGATTGCCCGGGAATGGTCGTCGAGGATGATGGTCAGCCATGGGCGGACAGGCTTCCCCTGGGTATCGAGGATGAGGATGTCGAGCATGGTGTGGTCGGCTTGCCAGATCGCGTTGGGTTGATCGGCCTGGCGGCGTAGCGCCAGCTCATACTTGTCGCGGTACGCCACCGGTCCTTCCAGTGCAAGCACTCTCATCCCGGGATCGAGGTCAGCGACGACCTTTCGAACCTGTGCATAGGTCGGTATCGGCCAGCCCTTCTCCGCACAGATCTTTGTCATCGTGCGCGTGATGGAGGCAATGGATCGTCGGGGTCGGACGAGGGCGAACCCTTCAATCATGCGCACGACGTCCGGAGTAAGAGATTCAGGTCGGGTGCGCTGTTTGGGCTTCAGCCCCTGCAGCCCCTGGACTTTGTAGGTGTGTTTCCAGCGTTCGAGAGTCCGCAACGGGATGCCGCTCTCTCGCGCAATTGCCGCCAGGGGAATATCGTCTTCGACGTTGAGGCGGAGGTAGGACCAGCGTTCAGTGACCACGTCCGCTGGGGTGGACGAGGAACCCGTTGGGGCGTGACCTTCTGCCATCTACGCCGCCGGCTTCACCTTCGGTTTACGGCCTTTGGTCGGTGTCGCATGGTCTCGCTTCAACGTCCGGTAGATCGTGGTCCTGCTGACACCGAGGACCTTCCCGATCTGTTCGACGGTCATGTCCTGCTGCTCATACATGCGCCGCGCGGCAGTGACCTGGTGAGGACTCAGTCGTGGTGGGCGCCCACCGGTGCGACCTCGAGCGCGGGCTGCCTCAAGGCCGGCGTTGGTGCGCTCCTTAATAAGGTCTCGCTCGAACTCGGCGAGAGCGGCGAAAACGTGAAAGACCAGTCGGCCGCCCGGTGAGGTCGTATCAATGGTTTCCTGCAGGGACTTGAACCCAATGCCCTTGTCCTGGAGTGCGGTGAGCTGGTCAATGAGGTGCCGGATGGATCGGCCGAGGCGGTCGAGCCGCCACACCACGAGCGTGTCTCCTGGGCGCAGCTGATCCAACAGTTTGGTGAGTTCCGGGCGCTTATCGAGGGACCCCGAAATGGTGTCGACGAACACCCGATAGCAGCCAGCAGCATTCAGTGCATCGACCTGCAGCGCGGCATCCTGATCAGTTGTCGACACTCGCGCGTACCCCAGAAGGTGACCCATGCCCTCCAATGTAGCGGAACTCGTCATGCGAGAGCAGAAGTGGAGCATAGATTCTGGCACTGAGTATCGCTACAGGAAACGAGCTTCTACGAGCCGATCAGCGGCACCTACGCCATCTGTAGCGAATACGGTCGTATAAGTGACAGGAGATTTGGGATGCTCGTGGGCTACATGCGCGTGTCGAAGTCCGACGGGTCGCAGACCACCGACCCGCAGCGGGACGCTCTGCTCGACGCCGGCGTCAACGAGGCCCAGCTGTACGAGGACCTCGCCTCGGGGAAAAAGGATGACCGACCCGGGCTGGTCTCGTGCTTGAAGGCCCTGCGGAGCGGGGACACGTTGATCGTGTGGAAGCTCGACCGGCTCGGCCGGAACCTGCACCACCTGGTGAACACGGTGCACGACCTCACCGCCCGCGGCGTCGGACTGAAAGTCCTCACCGGACAGGGTGCCGCGATCGACACGACCACCGCAGCAGGAAAGCTCGTGTTCGGAATCTTCGCCGCCCTCGCCGAATTCGAGCGGGAGCTGATCTCCGAGCGGACCGTCGCCGGCCTTGCCTCCGCTCGAGCGCGCGGCCGGGTCGGTGGTCGACCGTTCACGATGACGCCAGGGAAGGTGCGTTTGGCCATGGCGTCGATGGGCAAGCCCGAAACGAACATCGGCGAACTCTGCAGAGAACTCGGCATCTCCCGCCAAACGCTCTACCGACACGTCTCACCCACCGGGGAGATCCGCCCCGACGGCGAACGCGTACTCAAGAAAAAGTGATCCCATGCCTGGCCGCTGCGACGTCCATCTATCGCTGGATGCAGGCTAGTGCAGAGGAGTGTGAGAACCAGATACTCACACTCCTCTGCACGAACGCCGGAACCATGCACCCTGTCGTGCAGAGAACTGCGAGAAACGACACACGCGTCGAGTGCTCCATGGACCACTGTCGATAAGACGTTTGGCGATCATTTCTCCTTGACTTCCTGGCCGGCGCGTGTGCCGCCGTCAACGAGGATGTCGGTGCCGGTGAGGTAGCCAGGTGCTTCACTGGCGCAGAAGGCGAGAACGGCGGCAATCTCTTCGGGGTGTCCGAAGCGTTTGATGGCGGAAACTTTCAGGAACTCGGACGCGCCGTGGTCTTTCTCAAGCTGTCCCATTGGGGTGTCGAAGCTTCCCGGAGACACCGAAACGATGCGGGCACCTTTGTTGCCGAAGGCGCCTGCGAGTGAGCGGGTGTACCAGATCACGAATGCCTTGCTGAGACCGTAGGCGACACCGGTGTGAAGCTTCTTGCCAAAGACGCGAGCACGTCTGACGATGATGCGTTCGAACGCGGCGGGGTCGGTCTGTGCCAGCGGGAAGCTCCGGAACGGGATGAGAACTTTGGGTAGCCCGTGGCCCGCAATTGAGGCGACATTCACCAGGGCGTCGCCCTCGGTTGCGCGCTCAAGAAAGGCTTGAGCGACGTGAACCGTGCCGATGCCGTTGATGCTCGCTATGCGGCCGGGCGTTCCCATCTGCGGGCTGATGCCAGCGGTGTGCACAACGGCTCGCACGTGATGCCCACCGTCTTCGGCGCTTTCGAAGAGGCGGTTCACCGAGGATTGATCGGTGATGTCGCAGACGAATCCGGCGGCGTCGATGTCCAGCTCCGCCAGATCACGCACCGCTTGATCGATGCGGCCTTGATCGAGGTCCGCGAGGACGATGCGATGGTCTCGGCCGAGAATTCGTGCGGTGGCGAGCCCCATTCCTCCGGTCCCACCAGTAATGAGGGCTGTCTGGGTCATGTAACTCTCCTGGAAGTTGTTCGAGGCGTTCGAGACGAACCGAGCGGCCAGTGTCGGCACACGGTGTACTGCTGAAAAGGAGGTCTTCCGGCCCCTGTTCGGGGCGCAAAGGATTTTCTCCGTCAGAGTTAGACCACGAGTGAGAGGTGCTTGCGCACGAAGGCCACCGTTTCCGCGGACACGGCGGCTTCTTCGGGCGCGTTGCCGTAGCCGGCGTGCGGGCGCGCGTCGAAGATGTGCAGGTCAGCATCGACTCCCGCCTCACGGAGCTTGCGGTGCATGCGGACCGTGTTGGACAGGAACAGGTCGCGGGTCCCTGAGATGAGCAGGGTGGGCGGAAATTCGGTCACGTCGCCGAACAACGGCGAGAGGTAAGGATCGGTCAGGTCGTGGCCGCCGGCGTAGAGGAGGTTGGCGTCGCGGAGGCTCTGCAGACCGACGCTGACGTCGGCGAGGGTGACGAAGCTGTCGCCGGACTCGGTGAGGTCCACCTCGGGGGTGAGCAGGACGAGCCCAGCAGGCATCGGCAAACCCTCAGCTTTCGCGCGGAGCAGCAGTGCGGCGGCGAGGTTGCCGCCGGCCGAGCCTCCACCGACGATGATCCGCGACGGGTCACGCACCTCGAGCAGAGCCTTGTACACCGCCACGACATCGTCCAGTGCAGCCGGGAATGGGTGCGCGGGCGGCATCCGGTAGTCCGGCGCCCAGTGCACCACCGGTGTGCTCAGCGCACTGATCTCGGTCATCACCCGGGTGAGGTCGCCGCCGCCCATGATCAGTCCGCCGCCGTGAACGCTGAGGAAAACGGGCGAATCATCTCCCCTCGGTGCGCCGTCCGGCACCACGACGTACGTGGGGACGCCGCCGATCTGCTGCAGCTCCGAAGTCATCGGCAACGTCATACCACCCAGCATCTGGGCGATCATCACATCGGATTGTTCGACCAACGCCGTCCACCCTGCCGTGTCATCCAGCGCGGGATTCGGCGTTCGCATGATGGGTACTTCCAGTCCCGCACGGGCGGCATCGCTGAGGAAGCTCGGTGCGGGCGGGGGGTTGATTGGTTCGGTCATGACATCTCCTTTGACGTGGACATTGGTAATTGAATACGCATCGTCTCCTAAATGCAAGGGATGGGTGTTAGCCTCAGCGTATGAACGCAGCCGAAGGTGGCCCGCCACCGAGGCGGGGGCGTCCGCGGGATCCCGGGATCCGAGAGAAGGTCCTCACGATTGCGGCAGCCCTGTTTACCGAGCGCGGGTATGACGCCTTAACGATGGAGGCGATCGTTGCCGGCAGCGGGGTCGCCAAGCGCACTCTGTACCGGTGGTGGCCGGCAAAGTCAGCGGTCGTCGCCGACGCGATCCTTGGCGGATACCTCACCGTGCCCCGGAACCCGGTCCCGCACACCTCGGACGTCTGGGCGGACCTCGACGCCTGGCTCGGCCTGGTCTCCGTCACAATGCGTGGACCCTACGGCGAGGTTCTGCGCACCTCGACCGCGATCAGTGCGACCGAGCCAGCGCTCGGCGCACAACTCGCTGAAGCCTTCGGTCGCCCCGCGCTCACAGACATCCGTGCGCGCCTTGACGAGGCCGTCGACGCCGGACAGATCTCGGAGACCGCTGATCTGCCAGCGACGATCGATCTGCTGATGGCGATCATCGTATACGTGGGCACAACCCGCCAAGACGTTACGAGGATTCCTGCTGTCATCGCTGTTCTACGATCCGGTATCTCCTCATGAGTGCGTCGGCAGAAGAGTGGGGCACCGCCTGCAGAGGACAGTGAAGCGAAGCACTCGCGCGATCGATATGGGCGGTTTCACTGCAGCGGTTCTGAAAGGATCAGTTTATGAGTAGGTATCGGAAGATCGTCGGCTTGGGTAGCTCGTTCGCCGCTGGCCCTGGAATCGAGCCGGTCGAAGATGCCCATGCGATGCGCTCGTCGCGCAACTATGCCCACTTATTGGCAGATCGCCTCGGCGCGGACCTGGTTGACCTGTCCGTCTCGGGTGCGACGACTGCCACCATCCTCGATACGCCACAGATCACCATGGCAGGAGTGACGTTTCCGCCGCAGATCAATGGGGTACACGCCGATACCGACCTCGTCACCGTGACCGCCGGTGGAAACGACCTCCAATTCGCAGGATCCATGCTCTACGCAGCCTGGTCACAAGCACAGCCCGACAGCCCGATGGTCACCATGCTCTCCCAGGGCGTCTACGGCGGCATTCCCGAGCCGACCGACCAAAGCATCAACGCCGTAGCGGAGGGACTCGCCAAGATCGTGAACGAAGTCCGTGCCCGCGCACCTCACGCCCGCATTATCCTGGTGGACTACGTGACCGTCATCGGAGGTCAGAACCACGGCGAGGGTTGGCCTTTCTCCACCGACGAGACCGCCGTCTTCCTGCGCATCCAAAAAGCCCTCGTCCGCGGCTACGAGATCGCAGCCGAGCGATCCGGCGCCGAGTTGCTCCAAGCCTCGAAACTGAGCGTCGACCACGGCCTCGGATCAGCAGAACCCTGGGTGTTCGCGTTCCAGCCCTCGATAGAGAAAACCGGCTCATCGTTCCACCCCAACGACGCGGGAATGTCAGCGATCGCCAACGCCTTGACCCAACACTTAACCCATGAAATGTCCTCCTGAGGGTAAGTCCGCCATGAGCCGGCCGTTGCACCAAGCGACCCGCACAATGGACGCCAAGGACGAGCCCGCCACATAGCGCTGCGAAAGCAGAGCCTTTTACCGCTGCGATTCACAGGGTCGCTGTTCCTGGCCTCGGAGCACCTCGACGTGATCTGGCGGTTGGCATGCCGTCCGAATCTGCTGAGGATCTGCTACTGCAGTGCTGTCCGTATTCAGCGGGGCTTCCGGCACGGGTGGATCAGCGAAGTCAGGATTTTTCGGGTCAGACTGCCGGGCAGGACATGTCTCCTCGGAAGTATCAGCTTGCTCTGGGCGACCGCGCCCACCGCTCATCAAAGGCCAGTTCTTCCTTTGCTGAGAACAGGCGACGTGAAACACATTGTTGAGACAGAACATGGGCGTGAGCTTCTCCGCCGATGCTGAGGTTTAACAACCCTCTGCCGGACACCTCAACCATCCAGTCAAGGGATCCTTTACTAAGACAGCAAACAAATGGACTTCGGCCCCTCTCCTCCCAAAGCACACTTCAGCCCCCGACTGCCAAGACGGCTTTGTGCCGAATATTTTCCGCCATCTCAGGTCTACTCGCAACCAAAGCCGCCGTTACAGTCAGCATCAGGGTCGACAAGCAGTGAAGGTCGAATTATTGCAGCACGAAAAGTCCGGCGCCTGGCTTCGAGGCAGTCGCAAATCGTACTAATCGCCTGCTGCAGCCAAAGCTGGGGTAGCAGGTAGCGAGAGCATCATGCTAGATCTCCTACAAGTAAAGCTTCTTAGGCTACCAACGTCTGTTCTTCCGTCATAAACCGTCTCAAAGCATGTTCTCTCCGGAAACGCAGCTGCTACTTGACAGTCAGACTTCCGTTAGTTCTGCTCGCCCCGTCATGCGAGGCCCATTCATTCGCGCTTACTTTCTTCACACGCGTCACACCTCCGTTTCTCATGGTGCTCAAACCGGGTAGGAATGCAGGGAAGCAAGTAGGTGTTTACTCGCAGGGACGAGTATGCGAACCCGTACAGAGCACGCCCAGAGCGCGTACAGGATTTTGTCAGGCATCGTTCCCTGACGACGGGTTTGCTCGTATCTTCAACCCACCCAGCCATTCAAGGCACTGGCTGTGGCCAACTGCGGCGGCGTTCGCCGCCAGGGATAGGGCGCTGGACTGACGCCCTCTACACCTCACCTCAATAACCCATTTCAAGCATCGTTAGGGGTAAATATGCGTGTCCTAGTTACCGGAGGAGCTGGCTTCCTTGGCTCCCACTTGTGTGAAAGCCTCCTACAACGTGGTGATTCCGTAATTTGCGTCGATAACCTCTCGACCGGCCGACGAAGCAATATCGCAGCGTTCACCGAAGCCCCTAACTTCGCTTTTCTACAGGGCGATGTCAGCAGAGCATTGAAAGTTAGGGGTCGCGTCGATGTTGTAGCACACTTGGCGAGCCCCGCGTCTCCACCCGACTATCACCGACTGCCCCTGGAAACGCTGGCGGTGGGCAGTCGAGGAACCGAAAATGCATTGAAGCTTGCCGATGACAAGGGAGCACGTTTCATCCTCGCGTCGACAAGCGAGGTCTATGGGGATCCCAGCGTCCACCCGCAAAATGAGCAGTATTGGGGCAATGTCAGTTCGATCGGCCCTCGAAGCGTTTATGACGAAGCGAAGCGCTTCGCGGAGGCTATTTCGATGGCATATGCCCGCACCCGGGGGGTGAACGTCGGGATCGTGCGGATTTTCAACACCTTTGGCCCGCGCATGAGGGCGGATGATGGGCGGGTGGTGTCGAGTTTCATCGCGCAGGCGCTCAACGGTGATCCGTTGACTATCTACGGGGACGGCCGGCAAACCCGCAGCTTCTGCTATGTCGACGACCTCATCCGCGGGATCGTGGCAATGGTCGACAGCGACGAGAGGGGACCCATCAACTTGGGAAACCCGGTGGAACGGACGGTGGAAGATCTTGCCCGGATGGTCCTGGACATCACGGGGTCATCCTCGACGGTCGAATTTCATCGGCGACCCGTGGACGACCCGACACGGCGCCGTCCGGACATCAGTCTCGCCAACGCCCTGCTGGGGTGGCACCCCCAAGTTTCGACGGAAGAAGGCCTGCGCCACGCCATCGCGTACTTCCGCTCCTGCTCAGCCGAGGTGTTTGCAGCCGCAGACGGCCTTGGCGGAGCCCAGTTCGAAGGGGTTGCCTCACAGTCCGATCCCCTAGCTGCCGCGTCTGCCTGAGAAGGCCATCGGTCAGAACCAAGGTGCCACAGAGCGCCCCTGACCCCGTCCACACTTCACCTCCAAGGAGATCAGCCATGCGCATCACCGTGATTGGAACAGGGTATCTAGGTGCCGTTCATGCCGCTGGGATGGCCCAATTTGGACACGACATTCTAGGCGTGGACGTTGATGCCGCCAAGATTCAGCGGCTGGGTCAGGGGCTGGCACCGTTCTATGAACCCGGGTTCCCCGAGTTACTCCGTGAAGGACTGGATTCGGGCCGCCTGCGCTTTTCCACGTCTTTGCGGGAAGCTGCAGAGTTCGGTGATGTCCATTTCATCTGCGTCGGCACCCCACAGCGGCCGGGATCGACCGCAGCGGACATGAGGTTCGTGGACGCCGTCATTGAAGGACTCGCGCCGCATCTGCATCGACCCTGCCTGATCGTAGGTAAGTCGACGGTCCCGGTGGGAACGGCGGCCCGGCTCACGACGATGGCCACCGGGTTGGCTCCCGCAGGCGAACTGGTCCAACTTGCCTGGAATCCGGAATTCCTCAGGGAGGGGTTCGCGGTCAATGACACACTTCACCCGGACCGGCTTGTTGTGGGGGTCTCCTCGGCAAAAGCCGACGCTACACTGCGGGAACTGTACTCGAACATACTCGAGGCAGGGACACCCTACATTTCCACGGACGTCGCTACCGCTGAGCTTATCAAGGTTTCCGCGAACGCATTTCTGGCCACGAAGATCTCGTTCATCAACGCGATCTCAGAAGTCTGTGAGGCGGTGGGAGCTGACATCATGCCCCTTGCCGCGGCGTTAGGCCACGACGCGCGGATCGGCAACCGCTTCCTTTCTCCTGGCGTGGGCTTCGGCGGAGGCTGCCTGCCCAAAGACATCCGCGCCTTTCTGGCCCGGGCCGAGGAACTGGGTATCGACGAAGCGCTGACGTTCCTCAAGGGCATCGACACCATCAACATCAATCGACGTCGGAGCGCGGTCAATCTGGCCCGGGGGATGCTTGGTGGCTCCCTCATGGATAAGAGGATCACCGTCCTTGGGGCTGCTTTCAAGCCCAACAGCGACGACGTCCGTGACTCGCCAGCGCTCAACGTCGCGAACGCGCTCCAAAACGAAGGCGCGCTCGTCCGCGTTCATGATCCGGAGGCTATCGAGAATGCCCGCGCCGTTCACCCGTTGCTCAACTACACGATGGATGTCGACAAAGCCCTTGAAGGAGCGCAGCTGACGCTTCATGTCACGGAATGGCAGGAATACCGAAATCTCGATCCCTTCCGTCTTGCCACTCTCGTCACCGCCCCCCACATTCTCGATGCCAGAAACACTTTGGACATCGACCACTGGCGCTCAGCGGGATGGACCGTTCGCGCCATGGGCCGACCCACCCGGTGAATCACACCCCATGAGAGGACAGAAGCATGACTAGACCCACAGCCCTCGTCACCGGCGGAGCCGGCTTCATCGGTAGCCACTGTTGCCTGGACCTCATCCTCAACGGCTACGACGTCGTCGTGATCGATAATTTCATCAACAGTTCCGCGGCCGCTTTAGACCAGGTCCAACGGATGACAGGCACCGATATTGCCGTCCATCAGGCAGACCTGGCCGATAAGGAGGCCCTGACCACGGTCTTCAACAGGCACGAACTCGATGTGGTGGTCCATTTCGCCGCACACAAAGCTGTCGGCGATTCCATGAACCGACCGCTGGAGTACTACACGAACAATGTGTCGGGGCTGCTCAACCTCCTCAACGTCATGCAGGGTGCCGACCTCCGGCACATGATTTTTTCCTCCTCGTGCTCCATCTACGGGGAAGCCCTGGAGCAGCCCCTGACAGAGAAGTCGCCGGTGCACCCCACCAACCCGTATGCCCAGAGCAAATGGATGTGCGAGAAAATTCTTTCCGACGTGTGTGCACGCTATCCCGAGTGGTCCGTCACAGCCCTGCGCTACTTCAACCCGACCGGCGCTCACGAGAGCGGGGAGATCGGGGAGGATCCCACGGGCATCCCCGGCAACATCGTGCCCTTTCTGACCCAACTCGCCGCGGGCCGGCTTGATGAACTGCAAGTGTTCGGTGCTGACTATCCAACGCGGGATGGAACGGCCGTCCGGGACTATATCCATGTCATGGACGTTGTCGAAGGGCACCGACTGGCGCTCGAAAAAGGTCCGGTACGCGGCTTCCGCGCCTACAACCTCGGCACCGGCAGGGGAACCTCCGTCCTCGAACTCATTCGCGAGTTCGAGGCCGTCACCGGCCATGTCGTCCCCTATCGAATCGTCGAACGCAGGCCCGGGGACGTACCCGAACTCGTGGCCTCCCCTGCCCTCGCGAACGCCGAGCTGGGTTGGACGGCACGACGGAACCTTACGGAAATGTGCCGGGACGCATGGAACTTTCAGGAGAAACACCCGGCCGGTTATGAGAACTTCCTCCTGGGGTCCGGGAAAAACACATGAGCGGAGAAACAGCACCAGCTCTAGAACCCAGAGCGACGCCGCCCTCGCTCAAGGACCGCAGGGCAAGGGGCACGAGACGGCACAGGGACGGCAACCCGGCACCGAGCATGATGACAGCCGCCACACCCTACGGCCCGATCCTTGCCGGAAGCCGAGCACCCCGTCTCGAAACGAACTCCAGCCTCTACATTCCCGTACTGTCGCCGGGTCCACGGGCCGTGGTGGCCGCGCTGACGCTCGGATGGTGCATCGCGTTCATCGCCTTCTGGACCTGGTGGCTTCAACCGCAGCACAACGTGGGATGGCCAGGACTCCTGCTGAATTCAGCCCTGCTGTTCTACCTGACCTACATGCCGAGCTATTTCCTGGTGGTGGTCAACCGCCTCCGCCGGATCGATCCGGCCCTGCCGGTACCGGACCTGCGAACGGCCTTCGTAGTCACGAAAGCGCCGTCCGAGCCGTGGCCCCTTGCACGGAAAACGCTTCTGGCCATGCTGGCGCAAAAGTTTCCGCACCCCTACGATGTCTGGCTCTGCGACGAAAACCCCGGACCGGAAGTCAAGCAGTGGTGTGCCCAGCATGGCGTCCGGATCTCGACGAGGCACGAAGTCGCGGAATACCACCGCACCCAATGGCCGCGACGGACACGGTGCAAGGAGGGCAACCTCGCCTACTTCTACGACCTCCACGGCTATTTGGCGTACGACGTGGTCGCGCAACTCGACTGTGATCATGTGCCCTCCCCAACCTACCTGGCCGAGATGATCCGGCCCTTCACCGACCCCGCCGTCGGCTACGTCGCCGCACCCAGCATCTGCGACACCAACGCGGCAAACTCCTGGTCCGCCCGAGGGCGCTTATACCGCGAAGCGACCTTCCACGGCCCCGTGCAACTTGGGCACTCCGATGGTCTCGCCCCTTCATGTATCGGTTCCCACTACGCGGTCAGAACGACGGCGCTCCAGAGCATCGGTGGCATCGGTCCGGAACTCGCCGAAGATTTCTCCACTTCATTCCTGCTGACTTCTGCCGGATGGAAGTCCACCTTCGCTCACACCGCCGAAGCGCACGGCGAAGGGCCTCACAACCTCTCTGCGATGGTGACGCAGGAGTTCCAGTGGTCCCGAAGCCTGGTGATGCTGCTGATCGACACCGTGCCGCAGCACCTGCGTCGTTTCGCCTGGCCGCTGCGACTACGATTTCTGTTCGCCCTCTCCTACTACCCCCTCCTCACGCTGACCACCGCCGCGGGCCTGATCATGATGATGATCGCAGCAGTCACGGGCGTGCCATGGGTCAATGTGGATTACGTCGAATTCCTCATTCGATGGCTGACGATGAGCCTGTTGACGCTGGCCATCGCCGCGTTGATCCGTAGCCAGGGTCTTCTACGGCCAGCAACAGCACCACTCATCAGCTGGGAGAGCTGGCTGTATGCCTTCGTACGATGGCCGTTCATCGCGTGGGGAGTTTTCGCTGCCGTCATGCAGAAATTCCGGCCCAGCTCCCTCAGCTTCCTGGTGACCCCAAAGACAACCGGAGGGCTGGAACCCCTCCCCGTCCGCCTCGTGCTTCCCTACGCTGGCATCTCCGCAGCCATGGCCATAGCCGCTCTGATCGGCGAAACCACCACTGCCGCCTTCGGATACGTATTTCTCTGCATACTGGGCGCTGTTTCCTATGGGATTGTGACCATGACGCTCCCACTTCTGCATGCCCTCGAATCCGCGCGCAATGCAGGCACAGCCTTCCGCACAAGCCTCCACAGCACCGCAGTCGTTCCCCTGGCCCTGGCAGCAGGCGTCTGGGCGCTGATTGTGCCCGCGGTATGGGCCTACCCCACCTATTTCCTTCACTTCGTGCAATAAGTTCCGTCGTGACACGCGCCCTAGATAGACCTGCCCGACGGATCTGGCTTGAGAGAGGACGAACCATGGCTGAACCAGAAGCCCTCGTCATGGATGGAGCCGGCTTCACCGGCGTCGCCCTAATCCAAAACACCCGCTCCCTCACTGGCTCCGGAGTGGCGCGGCTGCGTAGCCTTCTGGTCCCCCAGTCTGTGGTGGCCACATGAACGACCACAGAGCTACGGCGACACACAAGGATGCGCAGTGGCGCGACAACACCCGGACTCGCCTCATCATCGCCCCGCATGCTGACGATGAAGTACTCGGCTGCGGCGGTCTCCTCGCGAAGTATCCCGAGGAGTGCGTCGTCGCCGTGTGTTCCATTCCAACCGAGACTCGCAGGCAGGAAGCGGCGGTGGCCCACGCGCTCCTGGGCCACCGCGAGACGCACTGGCTTGAGCTCGAGCCCGACTACACCGGACGTGGCCTCGTGACCGTTTTCGATGATTTGCTTGATAAACACCAACCGGACGAGATTTATCTTCCGTATCCGGACCTTCACCAGGACCACATAGCAGTGTATGAAGCCGGGATGAGAGCCGCCCGAACGTCCATGAAGGAAAGTCACTGGTACGTCCGGGCAGTATTTATTTACCACGTCGCAGCCTACACGGCGGAACTCTTCCCCACCGGGCTCAGATTCGACACGTTCGAAGATATTTCAGGGTGGCCCGTCGCTGCTAAGGCTCGGGCTATGGACGCCTATCAGTCAGAGACGGCACCGCCCCCTTTTCCCTCCAATGGAAGTGCGCTCCTCGTCCAAGCCGCCGCGCTCGGGTCGGTGCATCGCCTTGAGGCCGCTGAACAATACGCGGCAGTCAGGGTCATTCGCTGAAGATGGGCACTACCCCAGCATCTGAAAATCACCGAAGCGCATATCGTCACAAAAAGTGGGTGAAGTGAAAACAGTAACGAACCTCAGGGTTGGTATCTCTGCTCGTCACCATCGCCCAGTCGGCGCCCTGCGTTGGGTCGTTACCTGCCGTCCAGCAGACCGGGGCGGCCTCCGCAAACCACCTCGCTGGGTCACCAACATTTCGTGCGCAAGTACCCCGAGAATCGGATACAAGTTTATTGTCTTGATGTATGTGCCCACGCAGACCACGCCTCGAATAGCCTGCGGCCGATCTCGAGCCCTCCCACGGCGCCGCCTGCTCCAACTCGGGGTCACTGGCCTTGAGCATTGCATCGCCGCCCGAGCCCACTCGTGAAGCACCGCCCGGCGGACGCGACCGGAGCTCGGCGTCATCCAAGACGCCGGCGCAACGCCCGGCGGATAAGTGTTTTTCTTACCACGTCCGTAGTGATTGTCGGTGTAATTGTCGCAGGATCCTGCATGACCCGCCCAACGTCATTGTCGGCCGTGAGTGTCCGTGGCGCCGATATTTCCTTCACACTGCAACAAGAAGCTATCGGCCAAACCTTCAGCGATCGAGGCCGGACGGCGCCGCTCGAGGAGATCCTCGCCGACCACGGAGCGAACCACGTCAGGCTCCGGGTTTGGGTTGATCCTCCGGCCGGCACCAGCGATCTGAACTCCGCCCTGACCCTGGCAAAGCGCGCCCATGCTGTCGGCCTCGAACTCCTCCTGGATCTGCACTACTCCGACACCTGGGCCGACCGAACTTTCCAGCAAACACCCAGGGCGTGGCAGGGGCAGAGCCCAGAAGCGCTGCGACAAACCGTTGAAAGCTACACACGAAAGGTCGTGGCCGCTTTCGCCAATCAAGGCACGCCGGTCAACATCCTGCAGATCGGCAACGAAACAACGCTCGGGATGCTCTGGCCAACCGGCCAAATCTACAAAAAGAACGGCGAGGACTGGAGGGAATACGCCGAACTGGTCAAAGCCGGAATCGACGGAGCCAGGCTCGGCGACCCGGGAAACAGCCTCCAGATCATGCTTCACTCCGACACCGGCGGCGATCGAGAGTCGTCGATCTACTACTTCGACCGCCTCCAGCAGCAAGGCGTCACTTTCGACCTCATAGGACTGTCGTACTACCCGTTTTGGCACGGCCCGCTCGACGCACTTCGACGAAACCTCCACGAATTGGCGTCCAGGTACGGCAAGGACATCCTCATCGCTGAAACCGCCTACCCGTGGACCCTCTCGAGTAACAGCAATACCCAGAGCGTCGTCACAACCCTCAATGCCCTGCCTGAAGCATTCAGCTACCCACCCACCCCTGAAGGACAAGCAAAATTTTTCGAAGACCTCAACCGGGTACTCCGCGAAGTCCCCGACAGTCACGGCGCCGGCTACCTGATCTGGGAACCCGGTTGGCGTCCAGGCATTCCAGCAGACGCGAATACCGGCAACACACACAGCAACCTGACCCTCTTCGATTGGACAGGCCAAGGACTACCCGCACTGGACGCCTTCCAACCCACCGGCACAACACCGCCCTGAAGTAAACACTTCCCGCCTCGCCGTCCTCACCGCCCGCATCAACCCGTTTTAGGCAGCGCTAGCAGCCGTCGTCATCAATGAACGCCCCATTTGCTTACCCTTCAGATCCACCCGCGTGGATACTTAAGTTGGGTATTGAATTAGGTAGCGGTGTTAGATCTTGACTCGCCTGCGCTGCTTCTCGGTGACATATGCGCTGTTATCGGCAATTCGGCCTCGCGTAGTCCGCCAGCACCACGACGACCGGGTCCTGGCGGAACCGAACGCGTATGCACGGCGGCGACCACGGGGCCCTGCCGCCTTCCGTGCCCTACAGCGACAAGTGCGCTCGGCCTGACATGCAAGCACTTCATTCCTGGGCGATGAACGGCGTCCCGCTCGGGCCGCTCCTACCGGGTGTCGGAACCGGCTGCGCAGCGAATCCCCGATGTGTCGATTCACCGGCGGAGCTGTGATCCGACATCAGCCTGAGGGTGGGCTGCAGGAAGCGCGTTCCTCTCGCGGTGAGGTTCTCTCAGGGAGTGTCGGCGAGAAGCAGGTACATCTCCTTCCGCGCCCTGGCCAGGATCTTCTGGGCCTGACGCAGCTGCTCCTCCGATCCGCCCCGCCGCAGTTCGTGCGCCGCGGCCGCCAGAGCCCGCACCTCGTCGGTGAACTCCTGATCGCTCTGCGGTCCGAGATCCCAGGGTAGTCGACCCGCCTCGGCATGCGCGGCGGCCTCCGCCATGCCCGCCTCGGTAATCCTGAACAAGCGCTTGCCGTCGACCTCCAGCACGGTGACGAGCTCGGCTTCCTCCAGCGCCTGCAGCACCGGATAGATCGAGCCGGGACTCGGCACCCACATCCCCTGGGACCGGGCGCTGATGCTCTGGATCAGGCCGTACCCGTGCGAGTCCTCCTCGGCCAGCAGGATGAGCACCGCTGCCCGGACGTCCCCCCGGCGCGCTCTCGCTCCGAATCTGCCCTGCGGCGGGAACCCGCCGGCGAAACGACCGGGCCCGAACTTGCCCGCCGGTCCGAACCCTCCGTGCATGTTCTCCGGGTTGAAGCGAGGAAAGCTGAACATCATGACCTCCAGAATCGGTGTATCACGTGCGTCAACGATACATCGCTACGCGCCCGAGCGATATATCGTTGATCCACCTTCCCGGCTGTTTACCTGCGTCTGCCGTGTTCTGCTGCGGAGGCCTCGCAGGCGTGCCAGAGGGCATCGGGTACGGAAACGGCTTCCCTGTGACGCCACCCGGCAACCGCAGTGGAAGCACGCCGCGCGGCGGTAGGACGCGATGTCCGGTCGGGGCTCGCCGAGTCCGGAACTAGCCGCCGGCGAGCAGCACGAGGCGCTTCTCCTTCGCGTCCCAGCGGCGCACGATCCCGGCGTCGAGCCGTCCGAGCTGGCGGTCCCGCAGGATCCCGAGCGCCACGGCCAGCTGGTCCGCGGTGAGACCGTGACCGAGGGTGATGTGCGGCGTCCACGCCCCCGGGACGGTGGTCGGCACGGCGTCCGGGACGCCGTCGAGAGCCGCCCAGAGGCGGCGGTGCAGTTCGGTCAGATCGACGTCGGCCACGACCTGCCGCGCGAGGACGAACTTCCGCCGCGTCGGGAAGACGAGGAAGCCGGCCGTGACCAGCTCCAGCGCGTCCCCCGCGGCGGCGGCGAGGTCGGCGTCGTAGCGGTCGTCGATCCGCGCGGCAGCCGCGAGCGTGATGTGCGGGGCGTTGCTGAAGGACTGGTGCTGCGACTGGTTGGGCAGGCCTGCTGCCTCCAGCGCGGCCCAGTCCTCGAGCAAAAAGCCCTCCGACGCCGGGCCCAGCAGGAGTTCGACACTATCGGCCATGCCGGACGTGCCCTCCTGCCGGGCCCTGCGACGGGTGCAGTCCCCGGACCGGGATCAGCGTGGCTGCCGTCGGAAGTCGCCGACGCCCGCCGAGCCGTCCACCTCGGTGACACCGGTCCGCGGGTTGCGCTGCGGGCGCTGGTAGGACAGCTCGCCGCCGTTGCGGCCGCCGAACGGCCTGCCGTGGTCCGCGTACTCCTCCCGGAAGAAGGCCAGGGCCCAGGCGCCGAGCTGGATCCGCGCACCGGTCCTGAGGATCGAGGGCTCCCTGCCGTTCACGCTGCCCGTGATCGCTCCGTGCGGGACCAGCACGTACTCGTCGTCCTCGGTGTGGAGGATCTCCGCGTGGAGGTCCTCCAGGCCGCCGAGGTTCAGCATCGCGTCGTCGGCGCTGCCGATCGTGGTGCGGTCGGCCACGAGTTCGAACTCCCGCGGCACCTGACCGTCCCAGACCTGCGAGTTCTGCACGAAGATGAGCCGCGGGCGGCCGCCTCCCCGCACGTAGTGCGTCGTCGTGATGGTCCGCCTGATCCGGCGGTTGACCGTCGGTACCAGGGGGAACGGCGTGGACGGCGGGAGGAGCGACGGCGCGGAGCCCTTCTCGAGCGCGCGCCGCCCGATGCCGAGCAGCGGTGCGAGCGTCCCCGGCGCCCCGAGCCGGATGTGCGGGGAGCGTGTGAACAGGCGCTGCGCCATGGAGGTCTCCACCGCGCCGAGGCTGACCAGCGGCCCCTTGGGACCGGTGACGGAGACCGCGAGTCCGCGGCGGGCGAGGAGCCCGGCGAAGGCCCGTACCTGCCCGATGCTGGGCAGGTTGTTCCCGCGGAAGGCTGCCGGGTCGTCGACGAAGATCTCGACGGTGGTGCCGGCCGCTCTCACGGTGCCGGACAGTCGCGCCTCCGGCTTGCCGTCGGTGGCCGGCTCCCCCAGCGAGAAGTCGATGTCGATGTCGAACCTGAGTGACGAGGCCATGTCGGTCGGGGCGGTTCAGCCCTGGGAGGTGCCGGCGGTGTTGTCACTCGTGGTGATGCGGAGCGTCCCGTCGAACTTCCAGGTGGCACGCGGGGCGTCGGGGCCGATGTCCCGCGGGACCTCGATGGTCATGTCCTGGAGCGTGTAGTTGATGGCGGCGCCCCGGCCGGTGAGGTAGGACCACATCTCCTCGGCGAGGTCGGTCCAGTCGCGGATGGTGTGGGTCTCGCCGGTGCTCGCGCTCGAGGTGTTCTCAGTCATGTCGATTCCTTCATCGGTTCTTCAACAATGACAGACGTCCTCTGACTCCGTCTGACGTGGGTACTGCTCACCCTAGCGGAGGCGCCATGCGACCGGAACCCGCCGGCGGTACGTGCGGACCGCCGGCGGGCCCCGGCGCCCTGCGGGTCACCACTTCGGATGGACGGTGGCCCTGAAGTGGTGGTCGTAGATCCCGGCGACGGCGGTACTGATCCCGGCTCCGAGGTCCGCGTGCCCGGCAGCAGCGGCGTTGGCGCGGGCCTGTTCCGGGGTGCGCGCTCCGGGGATGACCGTGCTGACGCCGTCCTGCGCGATGATCCAGGCGAGGGCCGCCTGCGCGGTGGTGACGCCGTCCGGGACCAGGTCGGCGAACTCGCGCGCGGCCTGCAGCCCGGTCTCGTAGTCGACGCCGGAGAAGGTCTCGCCGACGTCGAACGCCGCGCCGCTCCGGTTGTAGTTGCGGTGGTCGTTCTCGGCGAACGCGGTGTCCTTCGTGTACTTGCCGGAGAGCAGCCCCGAGGCGAGCGGGACGCGCGCGATGATGCCGACGCCGGCGGCCTTCGCCGCCGGCAGGACCTCGTCGAGGGGCTTGAGGCGGAAGGCATTGAGGATGATCTGCACGCTCGCCGTGGTGCCCCGGGAGATGGCGGCGAGCGCCTCGTCGGTGCGCTCCACGCTGACGCCGTAGTTCCGGATGACGCCCTCGCCGACGAGCGTGTCCAGGGCGTCGTAGACCTCGTCGGAGCTGTAGACGGAGGTCGGCGGGCAGTGCAGCTGCACGAGATCGAGGGCGTCCACGCCGAGGTTGGTCCGTGACCGGTCGATCCACTGGCGGAAGTTGGCCAGCGTGTAGTTCTCGGGTGTCTGGTCGACCCGGCGGCCCATCTTCGTGCCCACGAGGATGTCGAGGTCCGGGTTGTCCGCGAGGAACCGCCCGATCGTCGTCTCGCTCCTGCCGTCACCGTAGACGTCCGCCGTGTCGAAGAAGGTCACGCCCGCGTCGACGGCCGCGTCGAGGACCGCGACGGCGTCCTTGTCCTCCACCTCGCCCCAGTCCGCGCCGAGCTGCCAGGTGCCGAGGCCGACGACGGAGACGGGACGGCCGGTTCTTCCAAGGGTTCGCTGTTCCATGGTTCCGACTATAGGCCGGGCAGCGTGGACTGGGCCGCCGGTGCCTCCTGCGCCGTCCGTGCGTCAGCGGGGCGCTCCTCCAGCGGCGCCCTCGCCTCCGTCCGTGTCCTGGCGCCGGGGTCAACGGACCGGTACCCGTCCACCGCCGTCGACCCCTTGCCGGGAATCCACCGGGCCGCCTCGTGCTGCAGGTCGGACCGCCGCTCGGCGTCCATGCGGTCGAGGAGGACCACCACCATGTTGGACCGCGGGTTGCGGCGGAACAGGTCCCGGTAGTCCCGGACGAACTCCCAGTAGAGCGCGTCCCAGCTGAACCGCCAGGGGCCGTCCTTGAAGTCGCTCATCTTCTTGATGTAGTTGCTGCCGCTGACATAGGGCTTGGTGGTGATCATGGTGCCGGCCGCGTACTGGCTCATGGCGTAGACGTTGGGGACCATCACCCAGTCGTACGCGTCGATGAACATCTCCATGAACCACTCGTAGACGGCGTCCGGCTTCGCCCGCATCAGCAGGGCCGCGTTCCCGAGGATCATGAGGCGCTCGATGTGGTGGGCGTACGCGGTGTCCAGGACGCGGGTGATGACGGAGTCCACGGGTTCCAGCCCGGTGTCCCCGGTCCACCACCGGGGGTCCAGGTCGGCCGTCAGCTCCAGGGTGTTGCCGGTCCGCATCTCCCGGCCGCGGAGCACGTAGGACGCACGGATGTACTCCCGCCAGCCGATGACCTGGCGGATGAAGCCCTCCACGCTGGCGATCGGCGTCCCATGGCGTCCGGCGAAGTCGAGTGCGAGGTCCACCACCTCGGCAGGGCTGAGGAGCCCGGTGTTCATGCTGGAGCTCAGCGCCGAGTGGAACAGGTAGGTCTGGCCCACGGCGATCGAGTCCTCGTACGGGCCGAACAGCTCGAAGCGCTCGGAGAGGAAGGCCTCGAGTGCGTCGGAGGCCTGCCGGTGCGTCACGGGCCAGTTGAAGGAGTCCGCGTTGCCGGGGTTGTCGGGGAAGGCGGTCCCGACCCAGGCGATGGCGTCCTCCACCTCGGGAGGACGCTCGAACTCGGGGAGGTCCGGCAGGGCGACCGTCTTCGGCAGCTTCTTGCGGTTCTCGGTGTCGAAGCTCCACTTCCCACCCGTCGGGGAGGCGTCGGACTCCACGAGGATGCCGAGCCGCTTGCGCTGCCACTCGTAGAAGGTCTGCATGCGCCAGTTGTGCGAGGAGAAGTAGGTGCCGATCTCCTCCCGCGGCGTGAGGAACTGCGGCGTCTCCAGGCTGCGCGCCTCCACCGCGGCGTCGGCGAGGGTGCGGGTGAGCCGGCGCTCGAGCCAGTCGTCGACGACGTCGTAGTAGGTCACGAGGGTGGCCCCGCGATCGGCGAGCACGGCGGACAGGCGTTCCTGGCTGGTGTGCTCGGCCGATGTCTCCACGTAGTCCACGCCGAAGCCGGCGTCCTCAACGCGGCGCGCGAAGATGGTCATCGCCGCGCGGTGCAGCACGAGTTTCTGCTGGTGGAAGCGCAGGCTGCGGAACAGGAGGTCGTCCTCGAGGAACACGAAGTGCGTGTCCCGGGAGGCCTCGAGGTGCTCCTCGAACAGTTGGTGCGGCAGGACGAGTCGAACGTGCACCGGGGGCGCCTTCCATGCGGGAACAGTCGTCGGACGCCACCCTAGCGTCCGCCTCGGACACGGGCTCAGGCCCGCCTCCGGGCGCTTGACTGTAAGCAGGCTTAGTGGTTCCGTGGGATCACCGTCCGGCTCCTGAGAGGACCACCGTGAGATCACTCTGGCTCGACACCGCCCCGACCATCCCCACCGACTCCCTGCAGGCGGGCGCGCGGTACGACTCCGTGGTGGTGGGAGCCGGCCTCACGGGCCTGACGACTGCGCTCCTCCTCGCCCGGGCAGGCCACCGTGTGGCGATCCTCGAGGCCCGGACCACGGGGGCCGTGACCACCGGCAACACCACCGCGAAGCTCTCCCTCCTCCAGGGCACCACCATCTCCACCATCCTCGGGCACCACGACGCCGACCTGGCGCGGGCGTACGTGACGGGCAACCGGGAGGGCCAGAGCTGGCTGCTGCGCTTCTGCGACGAGCACGGCATCGGCTACGAACGACGGGACGCCGTCGACTACGCGACCACGGACACGGGCGCGCGGAAGCTCGTCGCCGAGCACGAGGCCTGCACGGAGGCCGGCCTGGCCACCGAGCTCGGCAATGCCGCGGAGCTCCCCTTCCCCGTCCGGAGGACCCTGCGGCTGAAGGACCAGGCCCAGTTCCATCCGCTCGAGGTCCTCGCCGGCCTCGCCTCCGAGTTCCGCAGGCACGGCGGCGTGCTGATCGAGGGCGTCCGCGTGGAGGGCGTCACGAAGGCAGGCGCGGGCGCCCATGGCGTCGAGCTGAGGACCAGCGCGGGCGCGGTGACGGCATCGAACGTGGTGCTGGCCACGGGCATCCCCATCCTGGACCGCGGCGGGTACTTCGCCGTGCTGCAGCCCATGCGGTCGTACTGCGTGGCGCTCACCGTGGACGACGACGTGCCGGAGGACATGTACCTCAGCGCCGACTCCCCCACCCGGTCCCTGCGCACCGCCACGGTCGGCGGCAGGAAGTACCTGATCGTCGGTGGCAACGGGCACAAGGTCGGGCACACCTCCAACACGCAGGCCCGGGTGGACGACCTCACGCGCTGGGCACAGGAGTACTTCCCCACCGCCCGGCCTGCCTACGCCTGGTCCGCCCAGGACTACACGCCTGCCGCAGCCGTGCCGTACGTCGGCAAGGTCCCTGCCGGCGGCGGGCACATCTATGCGGCGACGGGGTACAACAAGTGGGGCATGACGAACGCCGTCGCCGCCTCCCTGGCCCTCGCGGCCGAGATCCTCGGGGGCAACATGCCGTGGGCGGAGACGCTCTACCGCACGAAGGTCAGCCCGGCCGACGCCCTGCAGACAGCGCAGGCGAACGCCGTCGTGGGCCTGGAGATGGTCACGGGCTGGCTGTCGGGCCTCGCGAAGACGGCATCGGCCGCGCCCTCGGAGGGCGAGGGGCGTGTGATCCGCGAGGGTGCGCGCCCCATCGGAGTCTGCACCGTGGACGGCGTGCAGCACCGCGTCTCGGCGGTCTGCCCGCACCTCAAGGGCATCCTCTCCTGGAACGACGCCGAGCGGTCGTGGGACTGCCCGCTGCACGGCTCGCGCTTCACGGCCGACGGGAGACTGCTGGAAGGGCCGTCGACGTCGGACCTGGCCGACACGCGGAGGTAGGCCAGGGACCCTCGACCCGCGGAGGGTCGATCAGGCGGCCGGGGCCCCCTCGATGGCCAGGATGGTGACGTCGACCCGGCCGACGGTCAGGCCGTGCGCCCGGACCAGGGCGGCGGCGAGGTCCTGCGCCTCCCGCGCCAGGCCGAGTGCGGATCCGTTGATGTCGGTGGCGATGTCGACCTGCAGGTCGAGGACCGCGTCCGTGAGCGTGAGGACGAGTCCGTCGCGCGTGACGGCGGGAGGCGACGCGGCGGGCCTGAGCTCCCTGTGCAGTCGGTCGAGGGCCGCCGGTGTCCAGCGGTCGATGACGCTGCGCACGGTCGGTTCCAGGCGCACCACCCCGGGATGCCCGGCGAGGGCGGCGCTGAGAGCGTCGGCGAGCGCGTCGAGGTCGGCGAGCTGCGCCTGCAGGGGCTGCTCAGACGTCATAGAGATCCTCCACGATGATGTCGATCTGCTGCATGGTGATGGACGTCTGGGCCCGCACGATGGTGTCGACCCGTTCACGGAGCAGATCCATGGTGGCGGGGATCCTCACCTGCGAGGAGATGGCCACGGTGAGGGTGATACGCACGTCCTCGGCGTCCACCGCCGCGGTCGTGGGGTGAGGGGCCGTCTGCGCACTGGCGATGGTGCAGCGGCGGGCGCGGACCCCGGGGAGCGTGGATGCCGCGAACCGGATGAGCCCGCTCAGCGCCTGTTCACTGATGTCGATGGTGCCCAGCGGTGTGGTGGCCAGTGGTGTGCGTCGACTCCGCCGGATCTCGGCACGGGCGACCATCATGATCGCCTCCTTGACCCTGACGCCGGGCTGCAGGGCGGGGTCGTCGCGGTCACGGTCGCGCAGTGATCCCGTGACTGCTGCGAGGTGGTGAAGCGCCAGGCGCGCACTCCGGCAGTCCGGGCATCCCTCTTCGTGGGGAGTAGGGGGCCGGTCGATGGACTCCCACACGTCGTCGATGATCCGCCCGCACCCCAGACGCGGCTGATCCTCGTTCAACGCCATGGTTGCATCCCTTCCGCGAGGAGCCGTCGGGCCCGCGCAATGCGTCCGCGGACAGTACTTTCGGGTAGTTGCACGATCACTGCAATCTCAGCGTAGGAGAAGTCGTGGACATCCCGCAGTAGCCAGCAGGCCCTTGAACCGGCGGGGATGGTCTGCAGCAGGTCGGCGAGCGCCTGCATCTGGGCTTCGGTCTCGTGGTGGAGCGCAGGATCCTGATTGGTCCTCGAGCCGGGTGCGGTGAGCATCCGGCCTCCGGTCCCGCCTTCCCGGAGCGCGGACTCCGATGATCCGTCGGATCCTCCCTCGTCGTCGAACGGGACAGGATCCACCGGCCGGCGCTGGCGGCCGCGGAGCAGGTCGAAGCACTTGTTCGTCGCGGACCGGTACAGCCAGGGGATGAAGGCCTGGGGGGCGGAGAGCGTGGGCAGGTTCCGCCAGGCGGCGATGAAGGTCTCCTGCACGACGTCCTCGGCCTCGGCATGATCACCCAGCATCCTGAACGCCAGCCTGAAGACTCCTCCCTGGTAGGCGGAGACCAGCCACTCGAAGGCATCGAGGTCACCGTCCTGGGCCCGGGCGACGATCGTCGATTCGTCCAGCTCGTCCAGGGACACCTCCATCTGCTCGGACGACGGGACCGCCTCCGGCCCGCGCGTCTCCTGGGCTGTTGCGGCGTCGCCCGCATCGGGCGTGGATCGGGGCGTCGGCGCCACCTCCTCCCGCGTCCCGGAACTGCGCCCGATCATCGCCGTCGGCGCGGCATCGTCGATCAGGGCGTCGAAGGATCGGCCGGCTCCTGGCCCGTCGGGGTCGTGCGTCCCGGCGGGCCCCGGCACGCCCGGGTCGTCAGGGATGGGTTCCATCGGGCATGCCTCCTTCCTGCAGGGTGGTGGGTCGGCGCGGTCCGCCGGGGCGCGCATCGACACGGAAAGCATAAGCGAACGCGCGGGACTCCTTCCGACCGGTGCGGACCCGGAGGTGGGGGGCCGGTGAGACCGGCGGTCGTGCCTGCTCCCGTCCGGAGCGGCCGACGGAGCCTCAGGAAAAGATTCCGAGCCATCGGCGTGACGAATCAGGAGCGGCGTCGTCCTTACCTGTGTACGGCACCATCCCCCACACAGAGGACATCGATTCAGATGGCAGAGGATCAGAGCACAGCAGCACGCCGCGTAGCGGCAGTCCCCACCACGGGCGAGGAGCAGAAGCGCCAGGTGGAGCAGGTGCGCGAGGCCCCGAAGTACCAGGCCGCGAGCCCCCTGCAGACCGATCAGGGCAACACGTCGATCGCCGATACCGTGGTGCAGAAGATCGCCGGCATCTCCGCTCGTGAGGTCCCGGGTGTCCACGCCATGGGCAACGCGGCGCGCCGTGCCTTCGACCAGCTCGCCGAGCGCATCCCCGGATCCCAGACCAACGCCTCCGGCGGGGTCAGCATCGAGAAGGGCGAGAAGCAGACCGCGATCGATGTCACCGTCGTCGTCGAGTACGGGGCGTCCATCGTGGACGTCAGCAACAACATCCGCAGGAACATCATCAGCGCGGTGGAGCGTGCGACGGGCCTCGAGGTCCTCGAGGTCAACGTGACGGTCTCCGACGTGCACCTGCCCACGGACGACGATTCCGACGATTCCCCGAACGGCACGAAGACGTCCTCGACCGGCAAGGAACTCGAGTAACCACTCGCCGCGATCCCCGTCGCCGGTCCGGGCCCCGGGAGGATGCTCCCGGTGGGCCCCGGACCGGCGCGCCCCATCCGCACCACTTCTTAGGACTGTCATGTCACGTAGCACTATCGGCCTGTTCGTCGGGCTCCTCCTCGGCATCGTCGCGATCTTCGGGGGGTTCCTCGAGTTCCTGGCGGTCGTCCTCTTCGCGGCGGCCGGCCTCCTGGTGGGGCGTTTCCTCGACGGCAAGCTCGACCTGCAGGACTTCGCCGGCTCCCGCGGCCGGCGGAGCTGACACCCCATGGCCATCATCACGCCCAGTAGCGGCGTCCGGCAGCCGGCACCCCCGCTCCCACACCACGCCGCGGCAGGAACAGCCCCGGAGGGTCGGCCGGACCCGCCGGTAGCACGCGGCCGGGGGACGCTCACGATGAGCGAGAAGGTCGTGGAGAAGGTCGCCGCACAGGGCGCCTCCGAACTCCCCTTCGTCGGAGGATTCGGCGGAGGGGTACTGGGCGTCGGACGGCACGCAGGAGCCGGGCACCGCCCCCGTGCCTCGATGGAGCTCAGCGGCACCGGTGTCACGGTCTTCCTCGACATCGCACTCGACTTCCCGGCGGACATCGCGGCGCGATCGGCGGACATCCGCCGACACGTGACGAGCACACTCGAGCGGGTCACCGGCCTCCGCGTGCGTCGGATCGACATCACCATCAAGGCCCTCACCACGGGAGCCGACCGACCCTCCAGGAGCCTGCAATGAGTAGCACCACGATCCGCAGGCGCCCGGCCCGGAGCATCCCGGCGATCATCTGCGCGGTCCTGCTCCTGGGCGCCGCGTCGGCAGCCGTCTGGGCCGGCGTCACCGCCCTGGCAGGGGACTCCCGCCTGCTCGACGCGGCCGCTACCGTGACCGCGGCGCCCTGGTCGGACCAGGCGGTACTCGCCGCGGCGATCCTCACCGCGGTGGCCGGCCTGCTGCTGATCCTCATCGCCCTGGTACCGGGCCGGTACGACGCCCACGTGATCAACCACGGAGGTGTCGCCCGAGCCGCGCTGAGGAACAGGGGGCTCGAGACCTTCCTGACCGATGTCGCGACCACGATCGACGGCGTCGATTCCGCCAGGACGGCCGTTCCCAACCGCAGGGCCGAGGTCCGGGTCGCGACCTACCTGCTGGAGCGCGGAGAACTGAAGGCAACCGTGACCCGCACGCTGCAGCAGCGGATCGATGCGCTGGATCTCGCGCACCCACCCCGGGTGTCCGTGAGTGTCAGCACCCACCGGAACTAGGACGAGGACCCATCATGCGCTACACCGCAGGACGCCTCAACCGCGTCTGGCTCACCATCACCGGCATCATCCTCCTCGGCGGCGGGGCACTGGCCACGGCCATCGGCCTCGGCGTGCTCGACGGCGCCCTCCCCGGCGCCCTCTCCGGACTGCGCGCGCCGGACCGCGACCAGCCGGTCCTCCTGCTGACAGGTGGGGACCCGGTGCTCGCCGGCGTCCTCACCGCCGCCGGCACCGTCCTCGGGATCCTCGCCGTCCTGTGGCTCCTGGCGCAGGTACCGCGTAAGCGCGGAGCCTCCACCCTCAAGCTCGAGGACCCCGACGGCAGGGGACTGACCGTCCTGAGACCCACCCTCCTCGAGGACGCGATCAGCAGCCGCGTCGGGGAGCTCGACGACGTGACCGGCGCGAAGACCGTCGTCCGCGGGTCCTCCCGGACTCCGGACGTCACGGTCCGCGTGGTCACCACCTGCCATGCGGACATCCCGCGCGTCCTCCGGGACGTCGAGGAGCGCATCAGGCACGACCTGCGCGAGACCCTCGGCCGGGAACCGGCGGCTTTGGCCATCGGGGTCGACGTCCGAGCCGACCCGAAGAAGGACGGCTCCGTCACCCTCGAGGGCGTGCCACTCCGCGCCTGAGGGCACCACGAACCCCGGCCGCGACCAGCGTGCCGGTCATCCAAGAGCACGACACGACAGAGGAGAATTCCATGGGACTGGACGACAAGATCAAGAACGCGGCGGAGAAGGTGACCGGCAAGGTCAAGGAGGGCGTCGGCGAGGCCACCGACAACGAGCGCCTCCGCTCGGAAGGCCACGCCGACCAGGCCAAGGCCGACGTCAAGGGCGCCGGGGAGAACGTGAAGGACGCGTTCAGGAAGTAGCCCTCCGTGCGTCGGGGGCCATCCGGCCGGGACACGGCGGGTGGCCCCCACGCAGTTCCGGCTGGAACGCCGCCGCGCACGGCGGCACGGCTACCCGGGTGTTCAGCCCGCGTGGGGATGATCCATCAGCCAGGCGAGCCCTTCGCTGCACTGGTCGAAGTGCCGGGTCGGGTACGGCGGGCGGTGCACCTCGGTGAAGAAGGCCGCGAGGGTCCTGTCCACGGCGGACGGGCCGACGATCGCCATGGCGGCGATGTTCAGGGTCCTCGCGAAGAGGAGGAGTGCGCCCCGGCTGAGGGACACCATGCCGTTGAGCTCCACGAGCATCGGCGGGCAGACGTCCGGGGCGAGGGCGTTGGCGCGCCCGACCAGCGCGGCAGCAGCATCATCGCTGACGCTCGTGCGCTCCCGCCAGCCGATCCACAGGACACCGTCCCGCATCGCGGCGGAGAACGGCTCCCCCGCGGCACCCGGCGCATCGCTCACTGTCCCGCCCCCATGATCTCTCCGGCGGCCCTCCGGCCGCCGCTGGTATGCACACTACCGACAGCCCTCGCCCCCGGAGCCCACCAGGGACTGGTGGGGATCAGGGAGATGACCGGACAACCACCTCAGCGCGAGAGCCTCGACGGTGAAGTAGCGGGCTGGATGGAGAGCCTGCTCCGCCGATGCGGCGAGGACCCGGTCCATCGGCGTGGAGCCCAGCATCGCCGCAGCCAGGACATTCCGGTCGGCGGCGAAGGAGGCACGTGCTCCGGCGTCGAGGCTGCGGATATTGCGCATGTCCACCAGGATCGCGTACGGGACCCGGTCGACCACGAGGAGGCTGCGCTCGAGGACGTCGTCGGCGTCCTCGGTGTGCACCTCGGTCCCGGGCAACCACGTCAGGCGGATGAGGGCCGGACGAAGAAGCGTGATGCACGCCCTCCCGCCCGCTGCTCGAACGTCCATGCTTCCGTCGCCCCATCCCCCATGGTCACCGCGGTACGACGAACCCCGTGCGCATGCGCCCACGACCGTCGACCGACGCCTCAGCCTAGCGTCGGTCCGGTCGTGAACTTCCGGTTGCACGGGAGCCGGAAGGATGCTTCCGGGCGTTCACCAGTCGTGGATGGTCCCGTCCTTCAACCGGTTGAAGGGCAGGTAGGCCGGGGTGTAGGGGTGCGCCCTCGCCGCCTCCATGTTCAGTTCCACGCCCAGTCCCGGCTGGTCGCCGGGGTGCAGGTGTCCGTCGGTGAACGTGAAGGACTGCTCGAACACCGTGTTCGTCAGGTCGCCGTGGCGCATGTACTCCTGGATGCCGAAGTTGTGGATGGCCAGGTCGAGATGCAGTGCTGCAGCCATGCCTACCGGGGAGATGTCCGTCGGACCGTGGATGCCCGACTTGATCTGGTACTGGGCGGCGAAGTCGAGGATCTTCTTCAGGGCGCTGATCCCGCCCGTGTGCGTCACCGCCGAACGGACGTAGTCGATCAGCTGTTCCTGGATCAGCGTCTGGTAGTCCCACACCGTGTTGAAGACCTCGCCGATGGCGAGGGGTGTGGTGGTGTGCCGGCGGACGAGCCTCAGGGCGTCCTGGTTCTCGGCCGGCGTGCAGTCCTCCAGCCAGAAGAGATCGTAGGGCTCCAGGGACTTGCCGAGCCGGGCCGCCTCGATCGGCGTCATGCGGTGGTGTCCGTCGTGCAGCAGCGGCAGCTCCGGACCGAATTCGTTGCGGACCGCTTCGAACACGGTCGGGATGTGCCGGAGGTAGGCTCGGGTGTCCCAGTCCTCCTCGGCGGGCAGGGCGGCGCGTTGAGCCGGCTCGTAGTCGTAGCGGGCCCCGCCGGACGTGGGCTGGGCCGCCACACCGTAGACCGCGTCGATGCCCGGGACCGCGGTCTGGATGCGGATGGACTTGTAGCCGAGCTCGAGGTGCTCGTGCACCGAGTCGATGATCTCCGGGATGTCCCGGCCGCTCGCGTGCCCGTAGGCCCGCACCGCAGTCCGGCTCGCCCCGCCCAGGAGCTGGTAGAGCGGCATGTTCGCGGCCTTCGCCTTGATGTCCCAGAGTGCGACGTCGACCGCGGCGATCGCTGCCATCGTCACCGGTCCGCGGCGCCAGTAGGCCCCGCGGTACAGGAACTGCCAGGTGTCCTCGATCCGGTGGGCGTCCCGCCCGATGAGCAGCGGCACCACATGGTGCTCCAGGTAGGAGGCGGCCGCCAGTTCCCTGCCGTTCAGGGTGGCATCGCCGAGTCCCGTCAGCCCCTCCTCCGTCGTGATCTTCAGGGTGACGAAATTACGGTCCGGACTGGACACGATGACCTCTGCGGAACGGATCTTCATGGTCTTCCTTCTACTCGTCGAGCTGCTGATCGGACGGCCGAGCGGACTGCTCAGCGGACTGTCGTCCCGGACGGTCGGCCCACGAGGGCGAGCTCCTTCCTCGTGGGCAGGCGCTCCCAGTCGGTGTTGTCGGAGACGGCGAAGGCCCCGAGCGCCACACCGCGGTCCAGGCGCTCGCCCAGCTGCAGTCCGTCGAGGGTCGCCGACAGGTACCCGGCGGTGAAGGCGTCACCGGCACCGACCGTGTCGACGACGGGCACGTCCAGTGCGTCCCGGTGCTCGACGGAGCCTGCGGCACTCCCCGCGAGGTCCCACCCCGTGGCGCCGTCGGCGCCCCGTTTCACGACGACCTCGCGCACCCCGGACGCGCCGAGATGCTGCACGGCATCCTCCTCGCTCGAACCTGCGGGGCCGAGCAGGAGCAGTTCGTCCTCCGACGCGATGACGATGTCGGAGTAGGCGGCGATCCCGGCCAGGACCTCGGACGCGCGGGCCGTCCCCCAGAGCTTCGAGCGGAAGTTCACGTCGAAGGACACCGTGATGCCGGCGGCCCGTGCCTGGCGGGCGGCAGCGAGGCCGGCGGCGGCGGCGCTCTCGGACAGGGCAGGGGTGATGCCCGTGAGGTGCAGGATGCGGCATCCTGCCCGCACGGGGGCTTCGACGTCGTCGGGGCCCATCGCCGAGGCGGCGGACCCGGACCGGTAGTAGGTGGCCTGCGAGAGTCCCGCCCCCTGCGACTCGAGGATCATCAGGCCGGTGGGCCGCACGGGGTCGATGGACACGGCGTCGGTCAGGACGCCCTCCGCGCGCAGGGTGCGGAGGGCGTAGTCCCCGATCCCGTCGTCGCCCAGGCGTCCTGCCCACCGTGCGAGGTGGCCGAGGCGGGCCAGCCCGATCGCGACGTTCGTCTCGGCGCCGCCGAGCGACATGGACATGCCCCCGCCCAGCCGGAGCGGCCGCGGGGTGCGGATCGATCCCATCGTCTCCCCGAACGTGAGGACGTCCACTTCCGGCAGGGTCATGGGGAGACGCCCTTCACCGCGGTGAGGAACCCCCGGGCGCGGCGGCGGAGGGCGTCGAGGCTCCCGCCCCCGGTGGCATCGCCGATCAGCGGGGACCCGACGCCGACGGCGAGTGCGCCCTTCCCGAGATAGGCGACGGCGGCGTCCTGGTCGACACCTCCCACGGGGATGAAGGGGATGCCGGGAAAGGGGTCGCGGAGTGCGGCCAGATAGCCGGGGCCACCGAGGGAGGCGGGGAACAGCTTGATGGCCGAGGCTCCCTGGCTCATCGCCGCGTAAGCCTCGGACGGGGTGAGCGCCCCCGCGAGGACCGGGATCCCGCGTCCGGTGGCGGCGGCGAGTGAGGGACCGGAGGCCGGCGTGACGATGAACTCCGCTCCTGCCTCGGCGACCCGGCGGACATCGTCGGCGGTGAGGACCGTTCCCGCTCCGATGTGGGCGCGGCCGTCCGTCTCCGCCCGGATGCGGGCGATGACGTCCACCGCATCCGTCGAGTTCAGGGAGACCTCCAGGAAGTCGACGCCCTCGTCCACCAGCGCCGTCGCCGTCCTGAAGCAGGCGTCGGCGTCGGTGCCGCGGATGATCGCCAGGAGGCGGGAGGTCCCGAGTCCTGCGAGGAGAGTGGGGGTGTCCATGGGGAGTCCTTCCGTCACCATTCGGCGTACGCGCCGTCGTCGTGCCGCCAGACGGGCGATCGCCACGCGTGACCGCGCTTGTCCACGCGCCGGACGGCGGCTTCGTCGATCTCGATGCCCAGTCCGGGCGCGGTGAGGCGTTCGACGGAGCCGTCGACGAACTTCAGGGGTGTCTTGTCCAGCACGTAGTCGAGGACCTCCGCGCCCTGGTTGTAGTGGATCCCGATGCTCTGCTCCTGGATGAGGAAGTTCGGGGTGGCGAATCCGACCTGCAGGCAGGCCGCGAGCGCCAGCGGGCCGAGCGGACAGTGTGGTGCCAGCTGGACGTCGTAGACCTCGGCGAGGGAGGCGATCTTGCGCACCTCGGTGATACCGCCGGCGTGGGAGAGGTCGGGCTGCGCCACGGCGATGCCCGCCTGGAGGACCGGCAGGAACTCCTGCCGGCTGTAGAGCCGCTCGCCGGTCGCCACCGGGATCGACGTGGACTGCGTGAGGCCCCCGATCAGGTGCGAGTTCTCCGGCACGGTGGGTTCCTCGAGGAACAGCGGGTGGAACTGTTCCAGGAGCGGAGCCACACGCCGCGTGTTGGCGAGGGTGAAGCGGCCGTGGAAGTCGACGGCGACGTCCCGGTGGGGGCCGAGGACCTCCCGGGCGGCCGCTACGCGCTGCACGACGTCGTCGAGTTCGGCGACGCTGGCGATGGGGCTCATGCGCCCGCTCGCGTTCATCTTGACCGCGGTGAGTCCCACGGACAGCTGGGCGGCGACGGCGTCGGCGATCTCGGCGGGCTCGTCACCGCCGATCCACCCGTACATGCGGATGCGGTCCCGGACATGCCCGCCGAGGAGTTGATGCACGGGCACCCCCAGGGACTTGCCGTGGATGTCCCAGAGCGCCTGGTCGAGCCCTGCGACCGCGCTGGCCAGGATGGCCCCTCCCCGGTAGAAGGATCCCTTGGTCATGACCTGCCAGTTGTCCTCGATGCGGAGCGGGTCCGCGCCGATGAGCAGTTCCGACAGCTGGTCGACCGCGGTGCGGACGGTCTCGGACCGCCCCTCGACGACGGGCTCCCCCCAGCCGACGATCCCCGTGTCCGTCTCCACGCGGACGAACAGCCAGCGGGGCGGGACGAGGAAGGTCTCAATCCTGCTGATACGCACGGGTCCTGCTTTCATCGAGGAACGCTGCCGCGTCGGAGACGAGCTCCTGAGGGCGGGATCCGAGGTCGAGGACGATTCCGTCCTCCGTGTCGTCGAGGTGCTCGAGGGTGGAGTACTGCGAGTCGAGGAGTGACGGCGGCATGTATTCGTGTTCGCGCAGCGAGATCCGGGCGGCGACGAGGTCCCGTGGCCCGTAGGGGTGCACGAAGGCGACGCCGGGGGCGTACCCCCGCAACAGGTCACGGTAGGTCCGCTTGAGGGCCGAGCACGCCACGACGATCCCGCCCGGGGTGCCGTCGGCGAGCCGGGCACCGACGGCATGGAGCCAGGGCAGGCGGTCCTCGTCGGTCAGGGCGGTCCCCGCCGACATCAGGGCCCGGTTCCGCGCGGGGTGCAGGTCGTCGCCGTCGACGAAGGGGACGCCGAGCGTGTCGGCGAGCATCGACCCGAGGGTGCTCTTGCCACAGCCCTGGACCCCCATCACCACGATGACGGGGGCTCGTCCGTTGTCCATGGCCTATCCCTTGGTGGCGCCGGCGGTGAGCCCGGACACGATGTACTTCTGGGTGAACAGCGCGATCACCATGATGGGGATGGTCACGACGACGGACGCCGCCATGAGTCCTCCCCAGTCGATGCTCGCGTAGGCCACGAAGTTGAAGATCGCGACGGGGAGGGTCTTCGTGTCGGCGCCGGACAGGACGAGGGCGAACATGAAGTTGTTCCACGAGAAGATGAACGCGAGGATGCTCGCCGTTGCGATCCCGCCGATGGACAGCGGCAGGGTGACCTTCAGGAACGCGCCGATGTGGGTCAGTCCGTCCACCCGCGCTGCCTCCTCCAGCTCGAGGGGCATCGAGTCGTAGTAGGACATGAGGATGTAGACGATCAGCGGGAGGGCCACGAACATGTGCGAGAGGATCAGCACGCTGTAGCCGCCGACCATCGAGAGGTTCGAGAAGACGTAGTACCAGGGCACGAGCAGGCTGACGCCGGGGATGATGCGGGCCATCAGGACCACCAGTGCCGAGCGCCGCATCGCGAACCGGCTCATCGCGTAGGCGGCCGGTATCCCGATGATGAGCGACAGCGCGGTGGAGGCGAACGCCACCCAGAAGCTGTTGAACACGAAGGACAGGTAGTTGTTCCGGCCCAGCACCGTCTCGTAGTTGGCCGTGGTCGGCGTGAACACGAGCGTCTTGCCGGCGTCGTAGATGTCCACGTTCGTCTTGAGGGAGGCGAGGAACATCCAGACGAGCGGGGCGATGAAGGCGGCCACCACGAGGATGAGGGCCACGACCCGGAACACCTTGTAGGCGCGCGAGCGGAACGGCTTCCTGCGCCGGGCCGGAGCGCCGGAGCGGGCTGCATCGTCGGCTCCTGGCTGGATCAACCTGGGTGCGGCGAGACTCATTTCTGCACTTCCTTCCGGCGGCGGGTCAGGACGAACATCACGGCGACGATGATCAGGAAGAAGATGATCAGGACCGTCGAGGAGAGGCCGTAGTCGTTGTAGTCGAAGCTGAGCCCGTACGCGTAGACGTTGAGGGTCTCGACCTCGTGGAAGGACCCTCCGCCGCGGCCCTTCGTCGCGTAGAGCAGGTCGAAGGTCTTCAGGGCGTCGATGCTCCGCAGCAGGATCGCCACGATGATGGTGGGCATGAGCAGCGGGACGGTGATGAACCGGAAGCGCTGCCAGGCGCTGGCGCCGTCGATCCTCGCGGCTTCGTCCGGCTCTTCCGACAGTGACGTGAGTCCCGCGAGCAGGATGATGACGACCATGGGCGTCCACTGCCAGATGTCGATGAAGATGACCGTCGGCAGGGCCGAGTAATGGCCGGACAGCCAGGGCTGCGGCGGGATCCCGACGAGCCCGAGCATCTGGTTGGCGAACCCGATGTTCGGATCGAAGATGAGGCGCCACATCATGCCGACGGCCACGGGCGTGGCGACGAGCGGGAGCAGGATCGCGACGCGCACCCACTTCTCGCCCTTGAACGGCCGCCAGAGCAGCAGGGCGATCGACATGCCGAGCACCAGCTGGACGGTCAGGGCGACCGCGGTGAAGACGAACGTCCGCGCGACGGCCGGCCAGAAACGCTCGGTGTCCGTGAGGACGTCGGCATAGTTGGCGAACCCGATGAAGTCGGATTCGGCCCGTACGGAGCCCGAGGCGTCGGTCAGGCTGAGGTAGAGCGTCCAGCCCAGCGGGAACACGATGAGGATCGCGACGAAGATCATGGCCGGGGCTGCGAACAGCCATTTACGGTGCTCGTTGGCCCAGTCGGAGTAGGCCTTCCACGCATTCTGCTTCTGCGGGACTCTCTTGGGGGGAAGTGCGGCGACGGCCATGATCCACGTCCTCGGGAATTGGAACTTCGGGAGTTCTGTCGGTTCGTACGGCGGCGGTCGCCGTCGCCCCTGGGCGGGACGACGGCGACGGCCGGGCGGCGGGTCTACTCGCGTTCGTCGTCGAGGAACTGCTGGAACGCCTCGTCCGCCGAGTCCGCGGCGGCGTCGACGTCGCCGTCGGTGATGCCGACGACGATCGGGTCGCCGACGATCTCGCGTGCCTCGCCGACGTTGACCACGAGCGGACGGTCATGACCGACGCCGTTCTCGGCGCTGACCTCGATGGCTGCCGCGAGGTCCTCGGGGTAGGTCTCGGTCCCTGCGGGGTCCTGCCAGACGGAGTTGCGGGGCCCCGGGACGCCCTGCTGCTGGATCTCCATCACCATCTCCTGGCTGGTGGCCCATTCGATGAACTTCCACGCGTTGTCCTGGTTCCCTGAGGCCTCGTTGATGCCGAGACCCCACGAGGGGACGTTGTAGGGCTTGGAACCGGCGGGCCCGGCAGGCATGGGCGCGAACCCGACGGTCTCGGCCACCTGCGAATTGGCGGGGTCGGTGGCGTTCTGGTACAGGCTGTCGGCTTCTGTGTAGAAGGCCGATCCGCCCTGCGTGAAGATCGCCATCGCCTCGGGCCAGCTCATGTCGGTGCTGACGTTCGCGGGTCCGTAGTCGTTGATCATGCGGCCGTAGTAGGCGTATGCCTCCTTCGCCTCCGGGGAAGCGACGGCGGAGTTGCCCTCGTCGTCGATGAAGTCGCCCCCGAAGCCGTACAGGAAGCTGGAGAACTGCGTGACGGCCGGCGACTTGCCGGTGCGGGCGACGAAACCGGCGATGTCCGGGTTCTCCTCCTTGATCTGCTTGGCGGCGGCCTCCAGTTCCTCGAAGGTCTTCGGCACCTCGAGTCCCGCCTTCTCCAGCAGGTCCTTGCGGTAGTACAGGACCTCGCGCTCGGTGATGGTGGGGACGCCGACGACGCGGTCCTCGAAGGTGGTGGAATCGACCGGGCCCTCCTGGAAGTCGTCCCACTCCCACTCCGGGTTGGAGCTCACGCGGTCGGTGAGGTCGGCGAGATACCCGTTCTGGGCGAAGAGCTTGCCCTCCTGCAGGGGCCGGTACATCATGACGTCGATCTCGTCGGTGCCGGCATTGAGCTGCACGTTGTACTGCGCCGAGAGCTGGTCCTCGCCGAGTTGGGTGAGTTCGACCGTCAGGCCGGTCTCCTCCTCGAACTGCGGGATGGCCTCGACGACGGCGTCCGTCCAGACGTGGTTGGCGAGGGTGACACGGACCGTGTCGGATCCTGCCTCGCCCTCACCGCCGCCCCCGCCACTACAAGCTGCCAGCGACCCTCCGGCCAGAACCGTCAGGACGGTCATTGCGAGGACGCGCGAGTTCCTGCGTTCCACAATTTCTCCACTTCTCTTCATTGAGGAGCGCCGTCAGTGAGCGGCGCAGGGGGAGTAGATGCGTGACACATCTGCTGTATGCCCTCACCCTAGTGTCATAGATCATACTTTTGAAGACTCGGGGCCATAAAGATCTGACTTTGTTACGCTCACCTCATGGCCTCGACGCATGCGACAGCTGAAGTCCCCGGCATGGAAGGAGTCTTCCTGCCGGCCCTGGATCTGCACGCCACCACGGTGGACCGGCTGGGCCTGGCCATGTGCAGCGGGGAGATGGCGAGCGGGTCGATCGTGCGGATCGACGAGCTCGAGGAACGGTTCGGGGTGTCACGGTCGGTGGTGCGCGAGGCGCTGCGGGTGCTGGCATCCATGGGCATGGTGGCATCGCGCCGGCGCGTCGGCGTGCAGGTCCGGCCCGCGGCCGAGTGGAATCTCTACGACCCCCAGGTCATCAGGTGGCGGCTGGCATCCCACGGGCGCGTGGCCCAGCTGCGGTCCCTGACGGAGTTGCGGACGGCCGTCGAGCCCCAGGCCGCGTCGCTGGCGGCCCTGCGCGCGCCGCTCGCGAGCGCCAGCGAGCTCATGGGCCTGTCGGGGAAGCTCTGGGAGGCCGGGCAGAGCGGGGACACCGACCTGTTCCTGCGGCTCGACATCCAGTTCCACCGCCTCGTGCTCTCGAGCTCGGGCAATGAGATGTTCGGGATGCTGCACTCCCTCGTCGCAGAGGTCCTCGCGGGCCGGACGCACTACGGCCTGATGCCGCAGCACCCGCACGAGGAGGCGCTGCAGATGCATGTGGACGTGGCCAGCGCCATCCAGCGCGGCAACTCCTCCGATGCACACGCGGCGATGCTGTCCATCATGACGCGCGCCATGGACGAGATGAGCACGCTGTGGAACGAGGAAGCGCACAAACCGGCCTCCGCGTGAGCCCCACGCCGCGCAGACGGCGGTTCACCGGCCGCGCACGACGAAGTCCCCGATCCACTGCACGGTTCCCGGATGGTCGAGATGGAAGCCGTGCCGCCCTCCCGGCACCTTCACCAGGGTGGCGCGCGGGATCCCGTCGAACAGCGCCCTCGCGTTCTCGAGCGGGGTCAGCGCATCCTCGGTCCCGTGCAGGACGAGGGTCCTTGCCGCAATCGCGCCGAGGCTCTCCCGCGTGTCGTGATCCCTGCTCGCCCTGAAGTGTCCGCGCTTCGCCGCCGTCGACGCGCGGGACGCGAAGAACGTCCGGACGTCGTCCCGGTGCTGCCCGGCCCACTCGGGATCGAAGAAGTAGGGCTCCATGCGGGCGGGGTCACCGCTGTACAGCGCGGCCGTCGCGTCCCGGGCACGGCGACGGCCTGAGGGCCCACCCGCCGACGTGGCGGCCAGGACCAGGGCGCCGACACGCTGCGGGTGGTCGATCGCCAGCCATTGGCCGACCCGCCCGCCCATCGAGTGCCCGTACACGTGGGCCCGGTCGACCCCTGCATCGTCCAGCACGGCGGTCGCATCCGTGGCGAACAGGCGGGTGGAGTACGCGTCAGGGTCCCCTTCGGTGCTGAGGCCGACGCCGCGGTGATCGAACCGGATCACCCGGAAGCCCTGCGCGAGCTCGGCGACGATCGGGGTCCAGCCGGCGGCGCCCGTGGCCTGGCCCGCGATCAGCAGGAGCGGCTCGCCGCAGCCCTCCGCGGTCCATGACACCTGCACGCCATCGGCGCCCTCTGCAACGGGCATGCTGTCCTCCTCCGCCTCCGGGCCGTGTCCCGACCACTCTTCCGCAGCGGCCGGGCAGTTGTCTGCCGCGGGCCCCGCCGATGAAGGACGCGCCTGGCACGGAAACGGCATCAGGTCCGGCGCGCGTCAGGGGACGGACTCCGCCCAGTGCCAGGACGTCACGGCCGTGACGCACTCGACGCTTCCGCGCTGCCGGTAGGGAGAGGAAGACGTCGGGCGCGCGTCCGCCGGGAGATGGACGTCCGCGTCCTCGTGGAGGGGCAGCACGGTCAGGAGGATCTCCTCCCCGGCGGATACGGGGGCGGCGTCGAGGTCGACGATCCAGCAGGATCCGTCCCAGAAGCGATCGGAGAAGAGGCCTGCCCTGCCGGCGAGGTGCGCGCAGTCGCCGGTCCACCGGATCTCCAGCTCCCGACGCATGATCGGCGACTGCTCGAGCGGCGGCAGGCTGATCCCGTAGGAGGCGCCCAGCGCCCGGATGGTCTCGCCGCTCGGGGCACTCGCGCGACCGGCCGACGTGCCGTAGGTCGGAGGCACCGTGCCGGCGGGCCTCCGGGGGGCCACGTCCAGCCGACGCCGCCCCACCGCGACGGGGGCCGTCCCTGTCCGCACCGCGGTGAAGGACCGCGTCGACGGGGTGTAGCGGACGACCTCGGGGTGGAGGGCCTCCGAGCGCCCGTGGAGCGTCCCGTCGGTCTCGAGCCAGAGGGGCTCCTCGGACAGCAGCAGCTGGCGCCCGCTGCCGGAGCCGAGCACCCAGGCCCTGGTCGCCTCCGGCGCGGGCAGGACGACGACGTCGAGGTGGGCCGTCCCGGTGGTGCACCGATACGTCCTGACCTCCGTGACGGACCCCGAACCGGAACACCCGGCGTCGTCGTCCGGCTGGTCCGGCGTCACGGTGATGCCGTCGGCCCAGTGCCAGCTCACGGGGATGCCGGGCTCCGCGGTGAGGACGAGGACACTGCCGTCCTCGCCGTGCAGGACCGTCAGGGGCGAAGCGGTCGCCCACTCCAGCTCGATCCCGTCGACGACGAGGCCGACGGGCCAGTGGGCGATCGTCCCGGCCGGGATCTCGAGGGGCGCCGGCGGGAACTCCACCGGCGCGCCGTCCATCGTCAGCGAGAACCGCGCGCCCGCGTAGGGCGGGAGCGGCACGTAGGGCTGATGCCAGGTGACGAAGACGAAGGCGGTGCGTCCGTTGCTCCGCACGGCCCAGCGAAGGGTCGTCGTGTCGTCGACCCCTGAGGGGCGGACGTCGGGGAGCCGCGACGGCAGCGGGGCCAGGAGCGCGCCGAAGGCGTCCAGGAAGGCATGCTGGCGTCGAAGGTGGGCGTGGCTGGGCGCGAGCCGGCCGGACGCTCCGACCGGTGCGTGGAAATCGTAGTCGTACCGGGGCAGGTCGTTCGGATACCCGGTGTCGTGCGATTCCTGCAGGCCCGTCGTGTAGGCGTGGTCGCGGGGTGAGGGATTCGTCCCTCCGGCGTACATGTAGTACCCCTGCCAGGCGGAGCCGCTGCCGATCTTGTTGTGGGCGACGGCGGCGATGTCGAGGCCGTCGGGGCGGGGCCGCCGATGGTACGCGGTGGCCATCCCTCCGCCGAGTTCGCACGTCGCCGGTGGGTACGGACCGGCCGCCGGGCCTGCCGCCCCCGGTGCTGTCCGGAGGTCCGCGCCGATGCCGGGGTCGTCCCAGTCGTGCGAGTAGAAGTAGTGTGCCCGGAACGTAGGGTCCCACGGCTGGTCCGCATCGACCCAGAAACCGTCGCCGTACCCACCGAAGAGCGGGACGACGTCGTCGAGCGGGAGGTCCGCCCCGCCCCATGCCGTCGCCGTCCAGAAGGGCGCGGTGATGCCGCTGTCGATCGCCATCTCCTTCAGCGTGCTGAGGTGACCGGGCTGGTCGTAGAGCTCGTTCTCCAGCTGGACCGCGAGCACGGGTCCGCCCGGACGGCAGAGGGCGTCGATCTGTCGTCCGATCGCACGTAGCCAGGGTGCGATCAGCGCCAGGTAGGCGGGGTCGTCGGTCCGGTGGTGCACGGGCGAATCGAGCACCCAGTCCGGGAAGCCGCCGTTGCGGGCCTCGCCATGGCACCAGGGGCCTATCCTGACGACGACGGCCAGGTCCAGCTCCCCGCACAACCGGATGAAGGCGGCGAGGTCGAGTCGGTCCGCGAAGGACACGGCTCCTTGCCGGGGTTCATGGTGCAGCCAGAACACATAGGTGGCCACGACCGTGATGCCTCCGGCCTTCATGAGGTTGAGACGCTCCCGCCACTGGTCGCGGGGTACCCGGCTGTAGTGCATCTCCCCGGAGACGGGGATGACGGGGAGTCCATCCTTCTCCACGAATCGCCCGGTGAGGCGGTAGCGGGACGACTCGTCCCCGCTGACCGGCGGTCTCACCGTTCCCGTTGTCGGCCCTGATCGTCCATCGATCCCCAGGGCGGCTCCCGGCCTACTCGTCATCACTGGCTGTGGACCTCCCGCCGGCCGTCCAGCCGGCTTCCCTGCCTGACGCACCGCCTCGGCAGCGCTCAGGCGGCTCCGCGAGGAGCCGATGCCGCACGGTGTGGCACGGGGATCATCTAAGCAAAGCGCGCCGTCGAATCAAACTTGCGCGGGCACATGTACAGGATCGTCCATATTCCCAGCGCATATACCTATGTCGGACGAACTCCTCCACGCCTAGATTTGCCGCAGCGGACTCGTCGGGTCCCTTCCCGTCCTGCAGTGCAAAGGAGCATGTAATGTTCGGCAACCACTTCTCGAGCCGCCGGTCGGTCCTGGCCGCATCGGTGATCATCGTCCTCTCCGGTGGGCTCACTGCCTGCAGCAGTTCCGGCGGCGAGGCCGCACCCGCCGCGCAGGAGGGCCCCGTGGACATCACCTTCCAGTCCTGGGTCCCCAACATCGATCAGGCCGTCGACGCCTACAACGCTTCCCAGGACGACGTGAATGTCACCCTGGAGACGATCACCGCCGGACCCGACGGCGGGTACGCCAAGATGCTGTCCGCCGTCCAGGCAGGCAACCCGGCCGATGTCGCCCAGCTCGGATACGACGCGATCCCGGACTTCCTCGTCAACGATGCGCTCGAGGACATCACCGAGTACGTCGGCGATCAGGAGGACGAGTTCGTGCCCTGGCAATGGGAGACCGGGGTCTTCAACGACAGCGTCTATGCAGTCCCGCAGGCGAGTGGGCCGCTCGGCCAGTTCTACCGCAAGGACGTCTTCGACTCCCTCGGTATCACCTATCCCACGACGTGGGACGAGTACTACGAAGCCGCCAAGAAGATCCGGGCCTCCGACCCCGACCGGTACATCACGGCATTCGCCTTCAACCAGGCACCCTGGCTCATCGGCCTGTCCCAGCAGGGTGGCGGGAACTGGTTCGCCGCCGAGAACGATGCCTGGACCGTCACCATCGACGACGACGAAACCCTCAAGGTCGCGGACTTCTGGCAGAGGATGATCGACGAGGACCTCGTGAAGATCGAAGCGGACTTCTCGAGCGAATGGAACGCGGACATCCAGAACGGCAACGTCGTCTCGTGGATCTCGGGATCCTGGGCCGACGCCATCCTCCGAGGCACGGCACCGGATACGGCAGGGCAGTGGGCCGTCGGCGCCATGCCCCAGTGGGAGGCCGGCGAGAACGTCTCCGCGACCTGGGCCGGCGGTTCCGCCAGTGCCGTCCTCAAGGGTTCGGACCATCCCAGGGAAGCGGCGGAGTTCGCGGCCTGGCTGAACTCCGACCCGGAGAGCGTCAGCATCCTGACCAGCGTCGGAGCAGGATGGCCGGCCATCGCCGACACCAGCTCCATCGCGTCCCTCCAGGACGATCCGGAGGTCTTCGCCTTCTACGGCGGTCAGGACATCTGGGACGTCTTCGCCGAGTCCGACAAGAGCGTCGACAACACCTGGAAGTGGCCTCCCCTGTCCTCGACCCTGTTCGCCTCGCTCAGCGACAACGTCAAGACAGCCGTCGAGAGCGGGACGCCGCTCAAGGATGCCTACAACAGCACGCAGGACGACATGACCGCCGCTCTCGAGGACAAGGGAATCGCGGTCAATTGAGCCAGACCCGAGCGGCGGGGCGCATCGAGCGCCCCGCCCCAGCCTCGACACCCTCCGGCAGCAGCCCCCGCACCCCCGTGACGGCACGGGCCCAGCCTCTCCGTCACTCCAGGGCAGCCGTGCTGGTGATGGTCGCGCCGTTCGCAGTCATGTTCGCCGCGTTCTTCATCGCCCCCATCGTCTACGCGATCAATGACAGCCTCTTCTCCACGAAAGCATCAGGACTGGGCTTCGGGGCGCCCGAGAAGACCTTCGTCCTCTTCGACAACTACGCTGCCGCCCTCGGCAATGCGTCCTTCCGTGAGAGCCTCGGGCGGCTCCTGGCCTTCGCGGCCATCGAAGTACCGCTCATGGTCGTCACCGCGGTCGCCCTCGCGCTGCTGATCGACTCCGCCAGCGCCCGGCTCCCCCGGCTCTTCCGGGTCGTCTTCTTCATTCCGTACGGGGTGCCCGGAGTCATCGCCGCCCTGCTCTGGGGCTTCCTCTACATCCCGGCGACCAGCCCGATCCTGCAGATCCTGTCCTCCGTGGGCATCGACCTGAACCCGCTCAGCACCGACAGCATCCTCTTCGCGATCGCCAATATCGCCCTGTGGGGCTTCGCCGGCTACAACATGCTCATCCTCATCGCGGCCCTCAACGCGATTCCCTCGGAACTCTACGAGGCAGCGAAGATCGACGGCGCCTCCGACTGGGCGATCACCTGGCGTATCAAACTGCCGCTGGTACGCCCCTCCGTCATCCTGATCACCGTCTTCACGATCATCGGCACCCTCCAGCTCTTCGTGGAACCACTCGTCCTCAGGCCACTGACGACGGCGATCAGCTCCGACTACACCCCGAACCTCGCTGCATACAACCAGTCGTTCTCCCAGGGGAACCCCAACCTGGCCGCCGCCATGGCTGTTCTCGTGGCGCTCCTCGGTTTCGCCTTCTCCTTCGGGTTCCTCCGGCTCGTGAACCGCACAGGAGACCGCGCATGGTGAGAACCAGCAGGCCGATACGCCCGCCGCTGACCAGCACCCTCGTGGTGAACGGCGTGCTCATCATCGCCGCCCTCTACTTCCTCCTGCCCATCCTCTGGGTCCTCGTGGCGGCGACCAAGAGCCCGGGAGAACTGTTCAGCAGCTTCGGCCTCTGGTTCACGGACTCGCCCCAGGCCTGGCAGAACATCGGCAACGTCTTCACCCAGGACGGCGGCATCTTCACCTCCTGGGTCCTCAACAGCATCCTGTACTCCGCGGTCGGCGCCCTGGCAGCGACGGTCCTCTCCGCCGCTTGCGGCTACGCGATCGCGAAATTCCCCTTCAAGGGCCGTGAGCTGCTGTTCTCGATCATTCTCGGCGGAGTGCTCGTCCCCGCTACGGTGATCGCGCTGCCGCTCTACTTCCTCCTCAACGCCGTCGACCTCACGGGTACGTACTGGTCGGTCCTTCTTCCCAGTATGGTCAGCCCCTTCGGCGTCTACCTCGCCCGTATCCATGCCAATGCCGCGGTACCGGACGAGATCCTCGAGGCCGCCCGCATCGACGGTGCCGGCGACCTGCGCATCTTCGGGGCCATCGCGGCCCGCATGATGACCCCGGCACTGGTCACGATCTTCCTCTTCCAGTTCGTGACGATCTGGAACAACTACCTGCTGCCGCTGGTCATGCTCAGCGAGACGAGGACGTTCCCCCTCACGCTCGGACTGACCCTGTGGAATTCGCAGACCCAGCGCGATCCCGCGTTCTACCAACTGGTCGTGACCGGGTCGGCGCTCTCGGCGATCCTGCTGGTGGCGCTCATGATCGGACTGCAGCGCTTCTGGAAGGCCGACCTGACCGCGGGTGCCACCAAGGGGTGAACACAGCCCCCGCCGGCCCTCCCCCGCAGCCTTCGTCCGTCCGGCGGACCTGCAGCCCCTTCCTCCTATCCCTTCCGCTCCGATCGGTAGGCACTCGGGCTCGACCCGTGCAGGCGACTGAACTGACGGGAGAAGTAGAACTGGTCGGACATCCCGATCTCCTGTCCCACCTGCTTCACGGACAGCTCGGTCGTATCCAGGAGGCGCCGGGCACGCGCCATCTTCAGGGCCAGATGGTGCGCGAGGACGCCTCCCCCGGTCGCCTCCCGGAACAGCTTGCTGAGCTGGGACGACGACACGCCGACGACCGCGGCCAGATGAGGTACACGGATCGCCCCGTCGATGCGTTCCTCGAGGAAGCGCATCGCCTGTTCCAGGGGCGTCCCCTGCTCGGGGGACCTGCGATCCACGGCCAGGGAGGTCAGCAGACGCCACGCCATCCCGGCCGTCGCGATCAGACGCGCAGGTGACTGGTCACGTTCCAGCGCGCTGATGATCTCATCGAGCACGGCCGTCAACCGATCCACGGCGATCAACCCGATCAGAGGCCGGTCGGGCGTGACGCCGGCCTCGGCAATGAGCTCCGGCACATCCGTTCCCCGGACGTGGCACCACCAGATCGTCCATGGATCGTCCTCGTCGGCGCCGTACGCGTGTGGCAGACCGGTGTTCCCGGGGAGGACGACCGCCGTCGACTTCGCCACCCGCATCCGGACGCCGGCAACCTCGACCCACCCGCTGCCCGCCGTGCAGAGCATGACGATGGTCTCAGGTGCTCCCCTCGGCCGGTGCCGCCCGTGACCGGTAGCAGTCGGGAAGAACCCTGCATCGGTGACGATCATCCGACGGGTGACCGGACGGCTGAGCGCCTCCCTGACCAGAGGACGCGGGACGACGACCAGGCGCTGGTCATCGAAGCCCGCAGCCCGTCCCTCGACAGGGTGGGGCGTATAGGATCGTCCATGCATATTTCATTATGTGCCATGGCGGTAGGGGCGACCCGTTCCTACTGTTGATCCTGTGAGCCATGCCGATGACGTCCAGAGTTCCATCGTCCTTCCCCCTGCGCCCGAGGATCAGCAGCGTCTTCTCGATGCAGGCGGCGTGGCCTGCTGGAGCGAAGCGGTCCTCATCGACACCTATGCGCCCGCAGAACCGGATGAATATCCGATGTTCCTGGACCGACGCGTGTATCAGGGTTCCAGCGGACGGGTGTACCCCATCCCGTTCACCGACCGGATCTCGGCGACGAAGGAGCCCCGCCTCTGGCAGGCGGTGCACCTCGAGAACCGGTGGATCCGGCTGATGGTCCTGCCCGAGCTCGGGGGACGGATCCATATCGGCTACGACAAGACCAACGGATACGACTTCTTCTACCGCAACAACGTCATCAAACCGGCCCTCGTCGGCCTGGCGGGACCGTGGATCTCCGGCGGGGTCGAGTTCAACTGGCCCCAGCACCACCGCCCGGGTACCTACCTACCGGTCGAGACGGCTGTCGACCGGTCCGAGGAGGGCGCGGTGACCGTCTGGCAGAGCGACATCGACCCCCTGCAGCGGATGCGCGGCAGCCATGGCATCCGGATCCGTCCCGACAGTTCGCACATCGAGGTGCCCGTCCGGCTCTACAACCGCACCGACGAGCCGCAGACCTTCCTGTGGTGGGCCAACGTGGCCGCCCATGTGCACGAGGACTACCAGTCGTTCTTCCCCGTGGACGTGCGTTACGTGGCGGACCATGCGCGACGAGCCATCACTGCTTTCCCCCGCGCGGACCGGCCCTACTACGGGGTCGACTACCCTGCAGGCGTCAGCCCGTCCCGACCTGACGCCGACCGGATCGACTACTACGCGAACATCCCTGTTCCCACCTCGTACATGGTCACGGAAAGTCGTGATGACTTCTTCGGAGGTTACGACCATCGGGCCGGAGCCGGCTTCGTCCACTGGGCCCCCCGCTCCATCGCCCCCGGGAAGAAGCAGTGGACCTGGGGCAACGGTCCCGTAGGGCACGCCTGGGACCGGCTCCTCACGGATACGGACGGCCCCTACGTGGAACTCATGGCCGGGGTCTTCACCGACAACCAACCGGACTTCAGCTACCTCGCACCCGGCGAGACGCGGACCTTCAGCCAGAACTGGTACCCCATCCGAGCCATCGGGCCCGCTCAGCAGGCGACCCGGGACCTCGCACTCTCCCTGCGCCGTACGGGCGAAGGGCCGGCAGGCGGGCATGCTGTCCAGGTGGGCGTCGCGAGCGCGGTCGTCCTCAAGGAAGCCCGGATCATCCTCACCAGCGGGGGTGCGCCCGTCTGGGAGACGGTGACGCCGATCGCACCTGACCGGCCCTTCACGATGCCCGTGCATCTTCCCTCCGCCCTGGCCCCAGCATCGCTCACAGTGCGCGTCCTCGTCGACGACGTCGAGCTCATCCGCTGGACGATGCCACCCGAGCAGCCCGACCCTCCGCTCCTCGACCCCGAGGATCAGGGGGGCGAGGAGCCGTGGGTTGCGAGCGAGCCGGCACCGCCGGCGGAGCTGGCCTCGGCCGACGAGCTCTACCTCACCGGCATCCACCTCCAGCAGAACCGCCATCCGACGCGATCCGCAGCCCCCTACTTCGAAGAGGTACTGCGCCGCGATCCGCGCGATTCCCGGGCATGCCTCGCCCTCGGAGCCTGGTACCACCACCGGGGGGACTACGACGCGGCCTCGGGACTCTACACGAGAGCACTCGACCGCCTGACCAGCCGGAACCTCAATCCACCGACCGGGGAGGCGCACTACAGGCTCGGTCTTCTCGCCGAACGAGCCGGGCGTCTCGTGGAAGCAGAGGACCTCTTCAGGAAGGCTGCCTGGGACAGCGCCTGGGCGCACCCTTCCCACCTCGGTGCAGCCCGCGTGGCACTTCGGACGCACAGGACCTCCGAAGCCCTCGAGCAGGCCGATCAGGCGAGGCAGCACGACTCCGCAAGTCCTGCGGCGCAACACGCGGCGGTCGTTGCGCTGCGGCGGAAGGGTGATCATCGTGCGGCCGAACACCTGCTGCGACAGAGGCTCGCCGCCGACCCGCTCGACCCCGTCGCCCAGGCCCTCACGGGAGAGTTCGCGCCGATCGATCCGCGGACCGTCCTGACCGTCGCCTGCGAGATCCGGCGGCTCGGTGACACGACGGGCGCGCTGGACCTCACCCGGACCGTCCTGGTGTCGTCACCGAGCACCTTCGGCAACCAGGAACCGATGCGGCACTATCTCAGGGCGCACTGGTTCCAGGCCCTCGGCGACCGGGCAGCAGCGGCAGCTGAACGAGGGGAGGCCCGACGGACGACGACGAAGTACGCGTTCCCCTCCGGCCTCGACGACTTCGACGCCCTGGTCGCCGCAATCACCGCTGAACCATCCGACGACGTCGCCCACGCACTGCTCGGAGCCTGGCTGCTCGATGCCGGTCGCACAGCGGACGCACACCGGGTACTCGAACGGGCGACCCGGATGGGTTCCACGGACCCCGTGGCCTGGCGGAACGCGGGCGTGGCCACGATCAACAGCGGTGGGTCCGTCGCGGCCGGAGTCGCCTACTTCGACCGGGCACTCACCCTCAGAGCCGGAGACCCCCGCCTCGTCTTCGAGCGCGCGCTCCTGGCCTCCCTGACCGACGAGCCCCTCGAGTCGCGGCTGCAGCGGATCGAGCAGTGCGGGCCGTCGGTGCTCGTCCGCGACGACCTGGCACTCCACTACGTCAACCTGCTCGTGGACGCGGACCGGGCCGAGGATGCGCTCGCCATCATGCGGGACCGAATCTTCCAGCCCTTCGAAGGTGGGGAGGGAGAGGCGCTTGCGGCCTATGATCGGGCGTCCCTTGCTGCTGCCCGGCGCCTCCTCGATGCGCAGCCCTCCGCTGCAGCCCGCTTGTTGAGGCAGGGGATCGAGGCCCCCTCGAACCTGGCCGAAGGACGCCACCCCGCGGGCAGCCTCGCCGAACGATTCGTTCTGCTCGGAGATGCACTCGGGGCGTCGGGCGACGTCGAGGAGGCGCGGGTCGCCTATGCCCGGGCCTGCGAAGGCCCGGGTCCCCGGGCCGTGAACCGGACGATCGACCACGAGGACTACTGGCGGGGGGTGGCCTGTCTCAGGCTCGGCCGCGACCATGAGGCGACCGAGGTCTGGCTGGACCTCGAGCGCAGGGCGTCGGACCTCGAGAAGGCTGGTCCGGAGGTCGACTACTTCGCCACCTCACTGCCTGAGCTGCTGCTGTTCACGCGCACCGCCGGGACGGACCGGGAGCTGCTGGCCCACCGACTCAGGGCTCTCGCCGACCGCGGCAGGTGCCTCCAAGCGAAGGAGCTGACCGCATCATGAGCGACCGATACCTCGGACCAGGAACCGTCGATCCCTCCCCCACGGGTCTGACCGGACCGGTTCCCGAGCACCTTCCCTCCCGGCTCACCATCAGCCTGTGGGACTTCTCCTGGTACACCCGGGCAGAGGCAGGCGGGCCCTACGCCGATCTCGATGCGGCATGCGCGGCAACGGCAGCGCTGGGATACAACACCATCAGGATCTGCGCAGCCCCCCTGCTGCTCTTCGGGAACCTCGGTCTGGCGGACCTCGCGTCGGCCCTGGAGATCGAGGGCCTGGGCCCGCGGCCGGACGGCGGGTACTTCGGGCAACGCACCCGCTGGTACGACGCCCCGGGCGGTTACACGCTCGACCTGCAGGAACGCCTGATCGAGCTCTTCGATGCGGCGTCCAGGCACGGCCTCGTCGTCGTCCTCGCCAGCTGGGAGTACCAGCAGTCCCCTGCTTTCGCTCGATCGGAGGACTGGTTCCGCGCGATCGACGCGGTCCCCCTCCCGGACCGGTACGCCCTCCTCGCCGGCGCGTGGGACCGACTGATTCTCGCCCTCACCGACGCGGGCCATCGGCAGCGGATAGCACTCGTCGAGGTCCACAACGAAGTCGACTTCTCCATCCTGCCCGGACTCCAGGACGGCGGCGGTGAGGCCGTGCGACGCCTCCGGGATCTTCATCCCGACCTCCTGATCACGGCGAGCTACGGAAAGCCTCCCCACCTCACGATGCATGAGCTCCCGGACAGCCTCGGGGCGGCCCAATTCCACATCTACAGCTACGGAGTCCTCGACGCGCTCCAGAAGAGGATCGACATACGGTCCCAGAACAGCCCTGATTTCCCCAATCCGGAACTCACCGCCCTCCTGCGGCCCGGTGCCCCGACGCCCACCCACTACGGGCGGCCGGCAGAGTGGAAGTTCGCGGCCACCGTGGTGACCGACCAGATGGTGTACGGCTACGACTGGATCGACACCGAGGCGTGGGACGCGTGGCTCTACAACGAGTACGGTGCCTACCGCGAGGTCATGCGCCGGGAGATCGAATCGCGGGTCATCGCCGTCGCCGGATGGGCGCGCTGGCGACAGATCCCGGCGATCGTCGGTGAAGGCTGGATCGGTTACACGCCACTCCATGGCACGTTCGAGGAAGGACCCATCGGCCGGGAACTGGCGGAGCACGGCATCAGGACCGCCCTCGAACACGGGGTCTGGGGCATGGTCCTGGGATCGAACGCGGCACCGCACCACCCCTTCTGGTCGAACAGGGAATGGCAGCTGCGACTGAACGCGCTGATCCTCGGACACTGAACCCTGCGCAACTCCGCCGACGGCGGAGCTGATCACCGCGGCTCAGAAGCATCGATAGCGGGCGGCTGCAGAACGCACTGGGGCGCCCAGGGATCCGTGCCTTCCGGGAACTTCCGGGCTCGGTCATCGAGTTAAGGAGTCAGCTGCCCTTCGTCGAATCGCCGGCGCAGCCCTTCACCCACACGAGGAGTGCATCATCGTCAGCCGGACTGCCATGATCGGGGCCGGGCTCCTCGGGCTCGCATCGGCCCGCGGTTCGGCCGGGACGGACGCCCCCGGAGCTGCCGCACAGCGGCTGGACCTGCCTCATGACCCCTGACGACGGGTTGCGGAGCCGGCGGCGTCCCCCACTCCGGCTGTTCCTGGGCGTTCTGATGCTCGGGGTGCTGGCGTCGGCGGTGGTCCTCCTCGGGCCCGGCCTGCTCGGCAGCGTGCGCACCGCGGGCGGCGTGCTGTCGTCCGTGAGCTCCGAGTGCACGGTCGGGACTCCCGGCGGGACGATCGGGCTGGACCGGGACGAGGCGAAGCTCGCCACGACGGCCGTGGCGCTCGCGGCCCGTGGCCTCGAGGCGCCCGACACCGCCGGCATCGATGAGGCGGTGCTGCAGCAGCTCGCCGACGGGCCGATCCATGACGCGGGTCCCAGCCTGAGCTGCCGGGGATCGGCGGCCACGGACCTGCCGGTGGAGCAGCTCACCGCCAGCGGCCTCACACCCCGCGCCGAGCAGGTACGCGCGGAGATGGCCGATGTGTTCGGGGACCAGAGCCTGGGCGGGTTCGCGCCAGGCGGCGTCGGCCAGGGGCACGGCGGGGACTCGACCCACTACGACGGCCGCGCCGTCGACGTCTTCTTCCGCCCGGTGTCCGAGGAGAACCGCCGGGACGGGTGGATCCTCGCGCACTGGCTGGTCGCCCATGCCGAGGACCTGGACATCCAGTACGTGATCTTCGACGACCGGTTCTGGAGCGCGCACCTCGCACGAGGGCAGTGGCACGACTACGACGCACCCGAGCCCGGCAACGAGATCCTGCGCCACCTCGACCACGTCCACGTGGACGTCCTCGGCGGGAACACCGGCTGAGGGAGCCGTCCGGTCAGGTCGCCCGTACGTCAAGTTGTTCGTCATGGAACAGGGCGGCAACGCCGTCGAAACGGGCGCCTTCCACGATGAAGTCATGACGCGCTCATCAGGTTCCACTGCCGCTTCCCTCCGTTGCGATTCCTGCGGGCAGCTGCCCGAGCCGGGCAAGGTCCGGCTGACGCTCGCCAACGTCGCAGTCATGCTGCCCATCGAGCTGGCCGTCCATGCCGTGGTGGTCCAGACCCACCTCAGCTACCCGCTCAAGGTCCTCCTCCTCGCGCTCACCGCCACCGCGCTGGTGATCTGGGTGGCGGAACCCTCGGTCATGAGGTTCCTGCGGAGCTGGCTCCACGCGCCGGCCCTGAGACAACGCCGGCGCCTCGATACGGCGACCGATCTCTGGCGTGCGCGGGCCCTGGTCGACGACAGTCCGGGGTCCCTGGAGCGGATCTCGCACCAGCTGGCGCGGCGCGGCATCAACATCCTCTCGCTCCACATCCACCCCGGCGCACCGGCGAGCGTCGACGAGTTCGTCCTCGCCGTGCCCGCGGGTGTGGACGAGCAGGACCTCGTCCGGGCCTTCTCGGCCGGCGGCTGCATCTCGGCCCGGGTGTGGCCGTCCACCGCCCTGGCTCTCGCCGACGGGCAGACGAAGGCTCTCTCACTCGCCTGCCGTGTCGCACAGGACCCACTCGAACTGCGCTACGCCGTCGCGGAGCTGCTCATGGCCGAACCGGTGATGTCGCCGTCGCCCGCCGTCAGGTCGTTCGTCGAGGGGTCCGAGTTCCTGAAGATCCCCTCCCCCGCCGGGGAGCCGATGGTGTTCTCCCGGATCGGGGAACCCTTCACGGCCGCCGAATCCGCGCGCGCCCACCGGCTGTCCGAGCTGGCAGCCGTGGCCGCGCACTCCACGGACCACGCTCCCTGAGGAGTGTCCTGCGGATCAGTCCCGGCTGCGCCGTACCCTCGCAGCGAGGCCCGCGACGGGATCCGCGGATCTGCTGACGAGGATGACGAGGGCACCGGAACCGCCGATCGCGGCGGCGATACCGACCGCGTGGAGCAGCACCGAGGCATAGCCGGACGCCGGATCGAGGAACGGGTACGGGACCCAGCCGTCGGTGGCCCCCCGCACGAGCACCACCAGGAGCCAGATCAGCGGGTAGGCGAGGATCAAGCGGAGCACGCGGTAGGACAACGGCCGGCGGTCGCCCGTCGCCACCCAGTCCAGGAGCGCATAGATCGGGAAGGCCACGTGCAGCACCCAGTTCGCCCACGGAAGCTCGACTCCACCGGCGAGCCCCGCGAGCAGCAGGTTGTAGACCACGCCGACGACGAGCATGTACGTGGTCACGGCGGCCCGGACCGGCACGAGCCACTCGGGACCGTCGGCGCCCCGCAGGTGCAGGACAGCCGCGAGGAGCAGGACGACGGCGGCCGCGATGTTGCTCTGCATCGTGAAGAACCCGAAGAAGTTGAACGGGTTGACGGCACCGCGGGAGGCCGTGTCGAGGAAAGTCGCCGTGACGGCGACGAGGACGACGGCGGCCACCGCGAGGCGCACCCCCGCCCGCAGCGGGACGACCCGCGGAACCCGCTCGGACGCCGCCACTCCGGTCATCGCCGGGCGTCCCGCGCGGCCATCTCCCGCAGCAGGTCGCGCATCTCCGTGAGGAGGGCCGTGTCGACGGGCATCGGTTCCTGCTCGACCTCCCGCGCGGCGGCGTGTGCGTGGAGGCGTGCAGTCGCGCGGTTCATGGGTACCACGAAGAGGAAGTACACGACGGCGGCGGTGATGAGGAAGGTCACCCCGGCCGTGATGACGGCGCCGATGTCCACGAAGGTGGCGTCGTTGCCGGCTCGGACGCGGAAGCCGAGGCCCGAGGCGTCGATGCCGCCGGCCGAGGCGATGAGCGGATTGATGATGTTCGCGGTGAACGCCCCGACGAGTGCCGTGAAGGCGCTGCCGATGACGACGGCGATCGCCAGCTCGATGACGTTGCCGCGCAGGATGAAGTCGCGGAAGCCCTGGATCATGCGGTCCTCTCGTGGTCGTGGACAGGTGTCGGACGGGCGGCTCCGCGGTGCCCGGTCGGGCCCGCGGCTGTCAGGGGTTCGCCGGTTCGTTGCCGCGCCGGCTGACGATGAGGTCGACGACGTCGAGCAGCTCCTCGATCTCGTCGCGGCTGGTGCGTCCTGCGCCGTCCGTGGCGAAGAAGGCGGCGTCGTAGTAGAGCCCGTCACCGAGCAGTTTGACGGCCCGCGCGGCGGTCCGGTCGCCGAGCTGTGCCTGGAGTGCGCCGAGCCATCCCTCCTGGATCTCGGCGAGGGAGGACTTGGCGGTGGGGTGGCCCTGCTGGGCGAGCCGTGCCATGGAGACGAGCGCCCTGTCGAGGGCGCTGTCCTCGAAGACGGAGGTACGGACGTAGTAGCGGGCCGCTCCGTCCTCCGCCGAGGCCATGGCGTCGCGGTCGCGGTCGGCCAGCCCGCGGAGACGGTCCGCGAGGCCGTCCACGAGGGCCTCCTTCGAGGGGAAGTGGTAGAGCAGTCCGCCCTTGGAGACGTCGGCTGCGGCGGCGACCGCCTCCATGGTGGCGGCCCGCTCGCCGTCGCGGATCAACGCGTTTTCGAAGCTGTCGAGGATGCGCTCACGGGAACTGGACACCCGTTCATGATACCGGTCACCTTTCTTGTACTGTACCGGCTGGACGGTATAGTCTTGGAGCATGACCACTACACCCTCCCCCTCCGCACGTGTGTCCGAGGTGAACCCGCGTGCCGTTCAGTCCTCCTCCCCCTCCCTTGCCGGCCGCCGCGAATGGTTCGCTCTCGCCGTGCTGATGCTGCCGGTGTTGCTGGTCTCGGTCGACAACACCGTGCTGAGCTTCGCCCTGCCGGAGATCTCCCGGCACTTCGCCACGAGCGGCACCATGCTGCTCTGGATCGTGGACAGCTACCCGCTCGTCCTGGCGGGACTCCTGGTGGCGATGGGCAGCTTCGGTGACCGCTTCGGCAGGCGCCGCCTGCTCATCATCGGCGCGGCCGGCTTCGCCCTGTTCTCCGTCGCCGCCGCCTTCGCGCCGACCGCCGGCTTCCTCGTCGCGTCCCGCGTGGGACTCGGCGTCTTCGGCGCCATGCTCATGCCCTCGACGCTCTCGCTGATCCGCAACATCTTCACCGACCGCAACCAGCGCCGGATCGCCATCGCCGTCTGGGCCGCGGGGTTCTCCGCCGGAGCGGCCCTCGGTCCCCTGCTCGGCGGCCTGTTGCTCGAGCACTTCTGGTGGGGCTCCGTCTTCCTCCTCGCGGTACCCGTGCTCGTGCTCATGCTCGCCCTGACGCCCGTCGTCGTCCCCGAGTCGAAGGACTCGAACCCGGGGCGCGTGGACTACGCGAGCATCGTCCTCTCCATCGGGACCATGCTGCCGGTGGTCTATGCCATCAAGAACCTGGCGAAGGGCGGGCCGCTGCTCGTCTCGGTCACCGCGGCGTTCATCGGTCTCGCAGCGGGCACCGTGTTCGTCCTGCGGCAGCTGCAGCGGCGCGATCCCATGCTGGATGTGCGCCTGTTCACGGTGAGGGCCTTCACGGGCGCCGTCCTGGTGAACCTGCTCGCGATCTTCTCGCTCGTGGGGTTCCTGTTCTTCGTGTCGCAGCACCTGCAGCTGGTCCTCGGCTACACGCCGCTCGACGCGGGCCTCGTCCTGCTGCCGGGCCTGCTCATGACGATCGTCGCGGGCCTCGGCGTCGTGCCGCTCGCGCGTCGCCTGCCGGCGCACGTCGTCGTCTCGGTGTCGCTGCTCTTCTCCGCCGTCGCGTACTCGATGATCGCGCTGCTCGGGGAGGGCGGATCCGCCGGCTTCCTCATGATCGCGTTCGTCGTCCTCGGCGTCGGCGTCGGCGCGTCGGAGACGGTGTCCAACGACCTCATCCTCTCGACCGTCCCGGCCGCAAAGGCCGGTGCCGCCTCCGCGGTCTCCGAGACCGCCTACGAGGTGGGTTCCGTCCTCGGCACCGCCGTGCTCGGCAGCATCCTGCTGGCGTCCTACCAGCGGAACCTGCTGCTGCCCCCGGGCCTCAGCAGCGCCCAGGCGGAGTCCTCCACCGAGACGCTCGGCGGCGCCGTGGAGGTCGCTGCACAGCTCGGCCCCACCAGCGCATCGCTCCTCAGGGACTCGGCGTTCCATGCCTTCGACAGCGGTGTCACCGTCACGGCCGGCATCGCGGCGCTGCTCATGGTCGGCGCGTCGGTCCTCGCTGCATGGAGCCTGCGGAGCACGACGGCGCAGCGCGTCGACCACTGAGCGTCAGCAGAACGGGACAGGGGTCCATTCCTGAAGGAATGGACCCCTGTCCTTTTCAGGCGTGCTCCGGGAGCCCGCCGGGACCCCGACCTAGTGGCCGGCGCGGTTCGGATCGTTGACGCTCGAGGCGCCGTTGGCACGGTGATCCACGTGCTCCTTCTTGTTCTTCTTGAGCAGGCCCGCCAGGCCGAGGAGGCCGAGGAGGCCCCACAGTCCTGCGTCGCCGTTGCCCTCTTCGCTCTGCTGGGTCTGCTCCGTGGCGGGAGCGGTCTCTTCAGCGGCGGTGGAGGGGGCTGCCATGCCCATCAGTACGGCCAGGGTCAGGGCTGCGGTGGCTGCGGTCTTGCGCATCATGGTGTTCCTTAAGTAGGGGAAGGCTCCTGTCGAAAGCCCGATGATCAGCCTACTTACCACTCGTCGCCCCGTGCCGGGAAGAAAGTCGCCCCGGAGGCTTGCGGGGGGCAGGGCGCACGGGGTAGACGCGGACGTGCGCGGTGCTCACGGGCGGCCGTTGTCGGCGGAGGAGGCGGGTGGAACAGTGGGTGCATGGTGATCGAGGTGCGTCCGGCGACGGCGTTCGCCGATGTCGCGGCGATGGTGGGACCCCGGCGCGCGGACGCGAACGTCTGCTGGTGCCTCAGCTATCGCCTCCCGGCGAAGCAGAACGCGGCGCTGGTGGGGCCGGAGCGGGGTGAGCTCGTGCAGCGCCTGTGCCGCGAGGACCCGCCGCCCGGCGTGCTCGCCTACGAGGGCGACGAGGTGGTCGGCTGGGCCGCCGTCCATCCGCGTGCCGACACGGGTTTCGCCCGCAGCCGCACGATCCCGCACGTCGACGACGTCGACGTGTGGTCCGTCTGGTGCATCCGCGTGCGGCCCGGCCAGCGGGGCAAGGGGGTCTCGCACCGGCTGCTCACAGGCGCGGTCGACTTCGCGCGCTCCTGTGGAGCGCCGGCGATCGAGGGGTACCCGGTGGACAACCGGGGTGCCCGCGTCGACACCACCATGGCCTACGTCGGCACGCGGAAGCTCTTCGACGAGGCCGGCTTCACGAAGGCGGCGGGGACGGATTCCGTCGTGAACGGGTTCCCGCGGGTCCTCATGCGGCTCGAGCTGACCTGACGTCCCCGCCGGGGGCCCCGATCGGCTCCCCTACCCATGCGCACAGCGAACAGGAGCCCTCCCCGGCGGGACGCTCGCCGTCATCGGGGACAATGGAAGCGTGGCCCTGCTAACCGAATCCCCCGTCCTCGACGCAGACGCCGTCCGCCGTGAGGCCGGACGCCGTCGTACCTTCGCCGTCATCTCGCACCCCGACGCCGGGAAGTCGACGCTGACGGAGGCGCTCGCGCTCCTGGCGCGCGCCATCCAGGACGCCGGCGTCACGCACGGCAAATCCAGTCGGCACGCCACCGTCTCGGACTGGATGGGCATCGAGCAGGAGCGCGGCATCTCGATCAGCTCCGCCGCCCTGCAGCTGACCTACCGCGACACCATCCTCAACGTCGTGGACACCCCGGGGCACGCCGACTTCTCCGAGGACACCTACCGCGTCCTCGCCGCCGTCGACTCCGCCGTCATGCTCATCGACGCCGCCAAGGGCTTCGAACCGCAGACCGTGAAGCTCCTCGCCGTCTGCAAGGCACGGAACATCCCCATCATCACGGTCATCAACAAGTGGGACAGGCCGGGACTGGACGCCCTCGGCCTGATCGACGACGTCGGCGAGCGCACCGGCATGACCCCCGTGCCGCTGACCTGGCCGGCAGGCATCGCCGGAGACTTCCGGGGGCTGATCGACCTGCGCGCGGAGCGGGCCATCGCCCTTCAGGCCGTCGACGGTGGCGCACAGGCCGCAGCGCAGACCGACGTGGACATCGATGCCCTGGACCCGCGTGACGCGGGCGTCTGGCTCGACGCGCGCGAGGAATCGGGGCTCGTGGAGTCCTCGAACGGCTCCTTCGACCGCGAGGAGTTCGAGGCGGCACGCCAGACGCCCGTCCTGTTCGCGGCCGCGGCCAAGAACTTCGGCGTGTCCCAGCTCCTCGACATCCTCGTGGACGTGGCTCCCTCCCCCTCGCCGCGACCCTCCAAGGAGGAGGAGCCGCGCCCCATCGACGCACCGATGTCGGGCTTCGTCTTCAAGGTGCAGGCCGGCCAGGACAGCGCGCACCGCGACCACATCGCCTACCTCCGGATCTGTTCCGGGACGTTCGAGCGCGGCATGGTCATCACCAACCAGCGCACGGGCAAGCCCTTCGCCACGAAGTACGCGCACCGCGTCCTGGGGCGCAGCCGCGAGGTGGTGGACACCGCCTGGCCGGGCGACGTCGTCGGGCTCGTGAACGCGACGAGCCTCCGCGTGGGCGACAGCCTCTTCGCCGAGCAGCCCGTGCAGTTCCCCGACATCCCCCGTTTCTCCCCCGAGCTCTTCGCCGTCGCCCGCGCCAAGGACCCGGGACGCTACAAGCAGTTCCGGCGCGGCATCGAGCAGCTCGAGCACGAGGGCGTGGTGCAGGTGCTGCGCTCGGACCTCCGTGGCGACCAGGCACCCGTGCTCGCCGCCGTCGGCGCCCTGCAGTTCGAGGTCGCCGCCCAGCGGCTCGGTACCGAGTTCAACGCGCCGACGTCGCTCGACCACATCTCCTACACGCTCGCCATGCGCGTGGCCCCGGAGAGCCAGGGCGTCCCCCAGACCTTCCGCGGCGGCGAGATCCTGTTCCGGTCCGACGGAGAGATGGTCGCGGTGTTTGGCGACAAGTGGAAGGTGGGGCACTTCAAGAAGGACTTCCCGGACGTCGTGCTCGAGCCGATCGGCGCGGCCGTCGACTAGCAGCGCCCGCCCGCTCCGCCCGACCGGCCGGTAACTGCCCGTACCTGGTCAGCAGCCGGTCGGTCGCCTGTCAGTAGCTTCCCGAAGCCCCGCCGCCGCTGAAACCGCCGCCCCCGTTCATCGAGGAACCCGAGGAATTCCCCCCGCTGCCGCCGGAATAGAGCGCGGGGTTGGCGATGTAGAGGGGCAGCCACAGACCGGGATTGCTCACCGCATCAGCGCCCCGGTGGCTGTACCGGTACTTCCGGTAGTCCTCACGCTGCTTGTCCGTCAGGCGGAGGTCCGGATCGGCGTCCTCGGCGGCCCGCAGCTCCTCGTCCGACAGACGACGACGGCGGCGGGAGTCCGCCGCGATGACCCAGACGATCGCCCCGAGGAGGACGGCGACAGCGCCCGCCACTGCCGCGAAGAGCCCCCAGTCGAAGGGCTCCTTTGCAGGTCCCCGGCCCTGCGCATAGCCGTAGATCTGGCCCACGGCCTCGGTCAGCCCCGCGGCGTACTCCTCGTCGGCGAACGCCGGCTCGAGGACGTCCTCGATGACCTGCTCGGCGTCGTCGTCGGAGAACTCCTCGCGTGCGCCGTCGGCCGTCTCGATGCGCAGCTCGCGCTCGCCGGTATCCGCGACCACCAGGACGCCGTTGTCAGCCCCGTCGTCGCCGACGCCCCAATCGGTCGCGACCGAGCGGGCATAGTCCTCGATGGACCCGCCAGCGCCCTCCACCGTCAGGACGGCCACGCGCGCTGCGTCTGTGCGGGCGTTCTGCGCGTCGATGAGGGCGTTCAGCTCCTCCTCCTGTGCAGGGGTGAGGACGTCGGCCGCGTCGAGCACGTTGCCCTCGCGCGGCGGTTCCGGGACGGATGCAGGCTTCCCATCGCCGCAACCCGTCAGGAGGAGCAGCACCAGGGCCGCAGTGGCCGTCCTTGCTGCGCGATCGTCCTTCATGGTGGTCCCCCTGCGCCGACGGAGCGGAACCGGCGTCCCGCTCACGGTCATTCTAGGGGACCCCGAGGTCGCGTCCGAGGGCGGACTCCCACCAGTCGAGCACCCGCACCGCGTGGAAGGTCAGCCAGGGGGACGGCTCCCCCGCGGGCACGTCGACCTCGAACCAGACGCGGCCCGGATGGCGGCGCTGCTGCAACCAGGTACCGTCCGGTTCACGGGCCGCCCGGACGAGGTCGACGGCGTCACCGAGCCGGGGGTCCGGCGCCATGGCGTCGTGCCGCGTCGCGCGACGGAAGTAGTCGAGCGCCCGCAGCGCGCTGTAGTAGGAGCGGAACGGGTAGGCGAAGGCACCGACCCACGCTGCCACGGGTTCGCCCGTGGACAGCCGGTAGAGCAGCCGCCGGCGCAGCAGGTACTCCTCGGCGGCATGCCGGGCAGCGGTGAGTCGCGGGCTCCCGCCGGTACGGATCTCGTAGTCGAGCACCCCGTCCAGGGCGCTCAGCGTGGACGGGAAGGATGCCCTCGTGGAGCCCTCCACCCACGCGCAGTTCCAGCCGCCCTCGTCGGCCTGCCGCTCCACGAACCACTCCGCCAGCGCACCCATGTCGAGGCCGAGCCACGCTCCGTTCGCGAGCGTCATGCCGTTGATGCAGGCATCCACCTCGCCGTCCCAGTAGGGCAGGTCGTCGTACTCCCAGCGGCAGCCGGCCCGGATCCGTTCGGCCGTGTCGCCCAGGGCGGCGGCGTCGAGCCCCCACTGCCTCAGGCTGGTCAGGGACCAGGTGGTGGCGGTCCACGGCTGCCCACCCGGACCGGCGGCCTCGGGCGCTTCCGGGTCGAAGTCCTTCGGGAAGAACGCCCCTCCGGCCCACTGCCCGTCCGGGTCCTGCTGCGCCATGAGCCGCGCGCCGAACCCCTCCGTCGCGACCTGCTCCCGCGTGCGTGCCCACACGTTCTCCGGCGCGCCGGCGAGGTCGCGCTCCACCTGCCAGCGGAGCGTGGGATCGGAGGCGAGAAGCCAGTCGGTCAGGGGCCTGTCCAGCGACATGGATCGAAGGCTACGACGGCCCCGCGTCCGCCACAAGCATTCCCGGTGAACCCCTTTTCTGTCCGAGTAATTTCTGCCGCATGAATGAGTAAGAGGCCGCGAAGTCGCGGATCTCCTACTCGCGCGGTATCTCCCGCAATGCAATGTACTTGTTCCCAAGAACCTCTCCGGTCCTTCGATGCCCTGCGTATCACCCGGAAGTCGATGGTGAAACGGAAGCCCCAGCAATTGCGGCATCTGACCACTCGCGAATGCCTTTCACACCGGCATTCGACGCTGCCCGAGAATCGGCAGCGGAAGACGAGTGAATTGATGTCCGGGAATCCGCACCGAACCTGGGCGACTTTCTCGAGGGGTCGTCCGAGGACGTCTCACATCGAACCTGCAACCCGTCGAGGGTCTGCGCAAGCCCTTCAGGAGTCCGCCGTGCCTGCAGCACTGTCCCCGTTCCCGACCGATGTGTCGGAACCCGGCACCATGCATCCCATGCTGCCGGCAGCCGATGCCACACGGACGGCGGTGGCCCCCGGGCGCGAACGATCGTCCCGGGTGGTGGTGCTGGTGCCGGCCTACAACGAGGCCGGGTCGATCGGGGCGACACTCGACGCCCTGATGATCCAATCGCGTCCGGCGGACCTGATCGTGGTCATTCCCAACGGGTGCACGGATTCGACGGCGATGGAGGCCCGGAAGTATCCGGTGACCGTGATGGAACTGCCCCGTCTGGAGCACCGCAAGTCGGAAGCACTAAACAGGGCATGGATGGAGTACGCCCAGGATGCCGACGTCGTCATCTGCCTGGACGCGGACACCGTGATGCCGCCCGACGCCGTAAGGAACTGGTCGAGGGAGTTCGCTGCGGAGGGAAGTGCGCTGCTGGGTGGCTCGTCGTCGAAGTTCACGATGCAGCAGCCGGGTTTCCTGAGCCGGCTGCAGAAGGCCGAATTCGCCACGTGGACCGACGTGGCCCTGCGACGTGGCCGGACCAGCGTGCTGGCAGGCACAGGGTGCGCCATCAACAACGACGTCCTGCGGAAGATCGCTGCCCGGGACGATCGCGAAGGGCCATGGGCCTACACGTCCCAGGTCGAGGATTTCGAGTTGACCTACCGCATCCGTGAGCTCGGCTACCTGTGCCAGGTATCCCCGGACGTCCGGGCCTACACCGACTCCATGAGGACGGTCAGGGCTCTATGGGGCCAACGGATGAAGTGGCAGGTCGGCACCGTCGAGGACCTCCTGGACCTGGGCGTCAACCGGCTGACCCTGCGGGACTGGGGACAGCAGGCCATGGGCCTGTCGAGTGTCTTCCTCAAGCTCCTGTGGATCGCGGTCATCGTTCTGGCGCTCTCGCTGGGAGTCTTCGAATTCGTCCTGTTCTGGTGGCTGGTTCCCATCCTCTTCGTCGCGCTGGATATCAAGCGGGCATTGCGGATTCCCCACCGGGACTGGAAGGACGTCCTGATCGCAGCATCATTCTTCCCCCAGGAATTGTATATGTGGCTGAGATCCGGGTGGTTCGTCGCCTCCTGGTTCGCCGTCCTGACCTCCAAGATCACCCGGCGGCGCATCGACCGCTGGGAAGCACAATACACAGCAGAGGAATCCAACTGATCATGTACGGAATGAATTCGACCATCACCGCTTCCGGAGCCGCGCTGACCTCGACGGGGCTGGCCTTCACCGGACTGAACATCGGCGCCGGCCTGTTGACGGCATTCGGCATGGTGCTCATCGGGGTGGCCCTTCTGGCTCTGTTCCGCCCGGACGGCAAGGTCCGCCCCTGAGTACGGGCCCCATCTCGAAGCCCGACAAGCGCAGACCGGCGCGTGTCGGGCTTCGAGGCGTCCCGGGTCAGGAGTCGAAGTGCGTCTCGGGGAGCTGCTGGCCGAGCGACGTGACGACCGCCGCCGCGATGTCCGCCAGCTTGATGTTGCGCCCGCTGGATGCCGCCTTGAGGATGGTCATCGCCGTCGCGTGGCTGCACCGGTTCTGCCCCATGACGATGCCCGCGGCCACGTCGATCGTCGTCCGGGAGTCCATCGCGGCCCGCAGGTGCTTGCTCGTGTCCACCGCCTGCGCGATCCGGACGGCCATGCGCAGTGACTTCGAGGCCTCGCGGGCGAGCTCGCCGGCGGCCGCTACCGCCGCCTCGTCGAAGGCCCCGGGCTGCGGCGAGTAGAAATTGAGCCCGGCCGCGGCGAGCCCGTCGAGGGGGATGGGCAGGCCGAGTGCCGAGCGGATCCCGTGGTCGATGATGGCGGCCGTGTAGTCCCCGAACCGCGATTCGCTGCGGAAGTCGGGGACGACGTACGCCTGGCCCTCGCGGGCCGCGCGGAGGCAGGGGCCGTCGTCGAACTCGTACTGGACCTCGTCCATGCGCTGGGCGTGCTCGCTGCTGCTCGCGACCGTCGTCCTGGACCGCGGTCGGAGGAGGGTGATGCCGCAGTACACCTCCGTGTCGCCGGTCGTGAGGGCATCCGCCGCCACTTTCACCAGCGCGTGGAGGAAATCGTTGATGTCGGAGCTCTCGAGCACCATGTCCTGGAGCATCCCCGGCAGGGAGATGTCCCCGAATGTCTGGTTGTCGGTCACAGCTCTCTCCCCTCAGGTCACTCGGGGCAGCCTGCTGCCACCCGCGGATGCCACGCTACCGGGCCTGCGCACACGGGGGAAACGCGGAGTTCGCCAGGGACGGCGCGGCTCGCCGTTCCCGGTGCGCCGCGCCGTCCGGCATGCGGGGAGCTAGGAGGCGAGCCCGGGAGGGGTGATGCCGCCGGAGCAGGCCGCACCGGGCTCGCGGGTCTGCTCGCCCTGGATGTACTTGTCGAGGAAGGTGCCGAGCCGCGCGTCGTCGGCGGAGTCGACCTTCAGCTGCAGGCCCCACGCGCTGGCGGCGATCGGGGTGTCGAGGCCCGGGTAGGGGCTGAGCAGCACGTAGGAGCGCGTCCCCACCAGTTCGGTGAGCTTGTCGATCTCCGCCTGGTCCATCTCCGGGTCGTACGTGACCCACACGGCGCCGTGCTCCATGGAGTGCACCGAGTTCTCGTTGGGGACGGGCTCGGTGTACACGCCGCAGTTGGTCCAGACCGGGTTGTGGTTCCCGCCCACCGGAGGCGACTCCTCGTACTCGACCGTGCCCTCGACATGGTCGAACGTGACGTCGGGGTACTCCTGGACGCCCTCGATCCCCTGCGAGGCCGCGGCCTCGCGGTCACGGTTCACCTGGACCTGGTTCACGATCACGAGGGTCACCGCGATGATGACGGCGAGGATCACAGCGCCGATGCCGCCGAAGATCAGGGCGTTGCGCTTGCGCTCGCCAGCACGCTGCTCGGCCTGGATGGCTGCCAGGCGCGCCTGACGGTCCTGGTTCTCCTGGGATCGCTTCTTGTTCAACGGATGTCCTTCGTGCTGGGGGGTGCGGCGTCGACCGCGGGGCGGATAGCGCCGGGAACCAATCTACCGGCGGGGCTCGTCAGTCCGGGGCCACCGCGCGGGCGCGTCCCGGACCGGCGTGCTACAGGGCGTCGAGCATGTTCTGCAGCAGCGTGATCTCGGCCTGCTGGCCGGACTGGATCTTCGTGGCGAGGGTGCGGACCTGCTCCGTCGCGGCGAGGTCGGCGCCGGCCTTCGCCATGTCCACTCCCGCTTCGTGATGGTTGATCATCAGGTTCAGGTACAGCCGTTCGGCGTCCTCCCCGCGTGCTGCACGCAGCTCGTCGAGCTGGGCGCCGGTCGCCATGCCGGGCATGAGGCCCTCGGGGGTCATGCCCGCAGTCCCTGCCCCCATCTCCATGCCGCCGTGACCGGCTCCGGTCATCCACGCCATGCGGGGCTGCGGACTGCTCTGGTCCAGGCTCCATTCCTCCAGCCACGCGTACATCTGCCCGGCCTGCTGCTGCTGGGTGAGGGCGATGTCGTAGGCGATCGAGCGCAGCGTCTCGTCGGCGATGTTGTCGCGGACGATCAGGGACATCTCGACGGCCTGGTTGTGGTGCACCTGCATGTCGCGGGCGAACCCGGCATCCGGGCTGGTGGTACCGGGATAGGAAGGGCCCGAGGAGACGCGTCCTGCGGTGAAGGCCAGCGCGAAGAGCGCAAGGACCGCGATTCCGGTGAGGGCCAGGAGAACTCGCTTCTGCCAGCCCGACAGCGAGAGGGTCATGAACGTCCTTGGATCGGGGGTGTGCCATCAGCCAACCTACGGCATGGCGCTGGGCGTTCCCTCGACGCGGGAATCCGCGGCGGGAATAGCGCCGCACTCTGGCAGGTTATACCCCCCCGGGGGTATTGTTGACGCAGGAGAGGAGCCACCATGAGCATTCCCGACACCGGGCACGCGGCATCGCACGGCTATACCGCGGACAAGGACGCCTACCTCAAACGGCTTCGGCGCATCGAGGGCCAGGTCCGCGGGATCGCGCGCATGGTCGAGGAGGACCAGTACTGCATCGACGTCCTCACCCAGGTCGCAGCCGTCAACAAGGCACTCCACGCGGTCTCGATGGGACTGCTCGAGGACCACATCTCGCACTGCGTCGTCGGAGCCGCCCGGGAGTCCGAGGCCTCCGGCAGCACCGACGCCGTGCAGGAGAAGGTCCAGGAGGCGACGGCGGCCATCGGCCGGCTCCTGCGCTAGACCACCCCTCGACCCCACCACCAAGGAGAAGAACCATGACCACCACCACGATCGGCATCACCGGCATGACCTGCGGCCACTGCGTCAGCGCCGTGCAGAGCGAACTGTCGGAGCTGCCCGGCGTCGAGAGCGTCGACGTCGACCTCGTCAACGGCGGCACGTCCACCGCCACCATCTCGTCCTCCGCACCGCTGGACACCGCGTCGATCGACGGAGCCGTCGCCGAAGCCGGTTACACCGTGGTAACCGCGTCCTGACATGACCACCCAGCAGATCCCGGGCACCGGGCAGGAGTCGCGCGTCGTCGAACTCGCCATCCAGGGCATGACGTGCGCCTCCTGCGTGGGGCGGGTCGAGCGGAAGCTCGGCAAGCTCGACGGCGTCGAGGCGAGCGTCAACCTGCCGCTCGAGAGCGCCGTGGTCCGTGTCCCCGCGTCAGTCACCGACCAGGACCTCATCGACACCGTCGTCGCCACCGGGTACGGCGCGCACGTGGTGCACCCCGACCATCCGGGCGACGACGCCCACGACTCCCCGGCGTCGCTCCTCGGAGCGCGCCTGGTCCTCGCCGCGGTCCTGGCCGTCCCGGTGCTGCTGATCTCCATGGTGCCCGCCCTCCAGTTCCCCGACTGGGGCTGGGTGGTCCTCGCCCTGGCCCTGCCCGTGGTGACGTGGTCCGCGTGGCCGTTCCACCGCGCGGCGGCGATCAACGCGCGCCACCTCTCCTCCACCATGGACACGCTCGTCTCGATCGGCGTCACCGCCGCCTTCCTGTTCTCGGCCTGGCAGCTCGTCGCCGATCCTGCGCTCACCCGGCACGGCGGCATCACGGGGATGAGCATGGACGAGCCCTCGCTCTACTTCGAGGTCGCCGCCGTCGTCGTGACGTTCCTGCTCCTCGGCCGCTTCCTCGAGGCATCCGCCAAGGAGCGCGCCGGGAACGCGCTGAAGTCGCTCCTGAGCCTCGGCGCCAAGGAGGCGCACGTGCTGCGCACCGTCGACGGCGAGCGCACCGAGGTCACCCTCCCCGCCGACAGGCTGATCCCCGGCGACGAGTTCGTGGTGCGTCCCGGGGAGAAGATCCCGACCGACGGTGTCGTCACCGACGGCCACAGCGCCGTCGACACCGCCCTCCTGACCGGCGAGAGCATCCCGGTGGAGGTCGCACCGGGCGACACCGTCACCGGAGCCACCATCAACTCCTCCGGCAGGCTCGTGGTCCGCGCGACCCGCGTCGGATCGGACACCGTGCTCTCCTCCATGGGCCGCCTGGTCAGCCAGGCACAGAGCGGCAAGGCGCGTATCGCACGTCTCGCCGACCGCATCAGTGCCGTCTTCGTCCCCGTGGTCCTGGTGCTCGCGATCCTCACCTTCGTGCTGTGGCTCGTCCTCGCCGGAGACCTCGACGCGGCGTTCACCGCCTCGGTCACCGTCCTGGTCATCGCCTGCCCCTGCGCGCTGGGACTCGCGACCCCGACGGCGCTCCTGACGGGCACCGGCCGCGGCGCGCAGCTCGGCATCCTCATCCGCGGGCCGCAGGTCCTCGAGGACACGCGCACCGTGGACACGATCGTGCTGGACAAGACCGGCACCGTCACCACCGGCATCATGGCCGTCGACGACGTCGTCGCCCTGGCCGGCCCCGCCGGTGCTCCAGCCTCGTCCGCCGATCTCTCCGCCGCCGGAATGCTGCGCCTGGCGGGCGCCGTCGAGGCGGCGAGCGAGCACCCGATCGCCCGGGCCATCGCGCGGCACGCCGCGGCGTCCGGTCCGCTGCCGCAGGTGCACCGCTTCTCGAGCGCTCCGGGAGGCGGGGTGCGCGGGGAGGTCGACGGCGTCACCGTCACCGCCGGGCGTGCCGGTTGGCTCGACCGGAACGGCATCCGCCCCACCGACACCGAGACCGCGGCGTTCGGAGCCGCCGAGGACACGGGGGTGACGGCCGTGTGGGTGGCGGTCGACGACGTCGTGGCGGGCTTCATCACGCTGTCGGACACCGTCAAGGACGGCTCCGCGGCCGCCGTCGGACGCCTGCGACGGCTCGGCCTCCGCCCGGTGCTGCTCACGGGTGACAACCGCGCCGTCGCCCTGCGGGTCGCCGCAGCGGTGGGAATCGACGCGTCGGACGTGCGTGCCGGCGTGACGCCCGAGGAGAAGGTCGATGCCATCCGCGACCTCCAGGCCGCGGGGGCCACCGTCGCGATGGCGGGCGACGGCGTGAACGATGCCGCGGCGCTGGCCCAGGCGGATCTCGGCATCGCGATGGGTTCCGGCACGGACGTGGCGATCGAGGCCGCCGATCTCACGGTGATGGGCAACAGCCTGGAGCAGGTGGCGCAGGCGATCGAACTCTCGCGCCGCACGCTCGGCACCATCAAGGGGAATCTCTTCTGGGCGTTCTTCTACAACGCCGTGGGCATCCCGGTCGCGGCCCTCGGGCTGCTCAACCCGATGCTCGCCGGAGCGGCGATGGCGGCGAGCTCGGTGCTCGTGGTCGCCAACTCGCTGAGGCTGAGGAGCTTCGGCCGGTAATCCACGGAGGCCGGCGGGTGGACGACGGCGGCCTTCGGGACCCCTTCGGACCGGGGCCACCGGGCCCGACCGGGGCTCCCGCCGGGGTCAGAGCGTGAGGGTGCGGTTCAGGACCGCCTCCGCCGTATCGCGCAGGCTCGTATTGTGCGCCCGGGCGTGGGCACGGAGTCGCCGGAAGGCCTCGTTCGTGTCGACGGTCGAGATA
>NZ_JBTNDM010000010.1:0-95610 GCF_054510995.1 Arthrobacter sorbitolis | reverse complement strand
TTTTTGTTTTCTGTGCGCTCCCCCGCGCCCCCCTTCCTCCCCCCCCTCCCCCCCCCCCCCCCCCCCCCCCCCGGGACCTGGTGGCGCTAGCCGGCGAGCTGGCGCAGCACGTACTGCAGGATGCCGCCGTTGCGGTAGTAGTCCGCCTCGCCCGGGGTGTCGATGCGCAGGACGGCGTCGAACTCGACGGGCGAGCCGCCGTCCGCCGGTGTCGCCGTGACCCTGACCGTGCGGGGCGTGCGGCCCTCGTTGAGCTCGGTGACGCCGCTGACCGCGAACGTCTCCGTGCCCGTGAGCCCGAGGGATTCCGCGTTCTGGCCCGACGGGTACTGCAGCGGCAGCACGCCCATGCCGATGAGGTTCGAGCGGTGGATGCGCTCGTAGCTCTCGGCGACGACGGCCTTGACGCCCAGCAGCGCCGTGCCCTTCGCGGCCCAGTCACGCGACGAGCCGGAGCCGTACTCCTTGCCGGCGAGGACCACCAGCGGGGTACCCGCGGCACGGTAGTTCTCGGCCGCGTCGTACACGGCGGCCTGCGGTGCGTCCGGCTGGGAGAAGTCCCTCGTGAACCCGCCCTCGACGCCGTCGAGCAGCTGGTTCTTGATGCGGATGTTCGCGAAGGTGCCGCGGATCATGACCTCGTGGTTCCCACGGCGTGAGCCGTAGGAGTTGAAGTCCTTCCGCTGGACGCCCTTCTCGGTGAGGTAGCGCCCGGCCGGCGTGTCCGACTTGAACGATCCCGCGGGCGAGATGTGGTCGGTGGTGACCGAGTCGCCGAGCTTCAGCAGGACGCGCGCGCCGTCGATGTCCTCGACCGGGCTGGCCTCGCGCTGCATGCCCTCGAAGTACGGGGGCTTCCGCACGTACGTGGACTCCGGATCCCAGGCGAACGTGTCCCCCGCGGGCGTGGGCAGGGACTTCCAGCGCTCGTCGCCCTCGAAGATCGTGGCGTAGCTCGAGGTGAACATGCCCTCGTCGATCGAGGAGTCGATGACCTGCTGGACCTCGACCGGGTTCGGCCAGATGTCCTTCAGGAACACGTCGGTGCCCGCCTCGTCCTGGCCGAGCGGCTCGCTGTCGAAGTCGAAGTCCATCGTGCCGGCCAGGGCGTAGGCGACCACCAGCGGCGGCGAGGCCAGGTAGTTCATCTTCACGTCCGGGTTGATGCGGCCCTCGAAGTTGCGGTTACCGGACAGGACGGCGGTGACCGCGAGGTCGTTGTCCTGGATGGCCTGCGAGATCTCGTCCTCCAGCGGACCGGAGTTGCCGATGCAGGTGGCGCAGCCGTAGCCGACGGTGAAGAAGCCGAGCTTCTCCAGGTACGGGATGAGGCCGGACTTCTCGTAGTAGTCGGTGACGACCTTCGAGCCCGGAGCCACGGAGGTCTTGACCCACGGCTTGGACACGAGGCCCTTCTCGACGGCGTTGCGCGCCAGCACGGCGGCGGCGAGCATCACGGACGGGTTGGACGTGTTGGTGCAGGACGTGATCGACGCGATGCTGACGGCGCCGTGGTCGAGTTCGAACTCGCGGCCGTCCTTCATGCTGACGCTGACCTTCTTCGACGGACGCGAGTCCGACGCTCCGGCGCTCGCGTCGACGGTCTCGCGCGGCTTCGTGTTCTCCTCGGTGACGGACGACGTCGTGCCGGGGGTGAAGGACGGGGAGTCGGAGGCCGGGAAGCTCTCCTGCGACGACTCGTCGACGGTGCCGCCGGGCGCGAAGTCCAGGTCGGGGTCGTTCGAGTAGTTGCGCAGGTCCTCGCGGAACTGGCTCTTGGACTTGCTGAGCTCCACGCGGTCCTGGGGGCGCTTCGGTCCTGCGATCGAGGACACCACGGTGGACAGGTCCAGTTCCAGGTACTCGGAGAAGCTGATCTCGCGGGAGGGGTCGTGCCAGAGGCCCTGCTCCTTGGCGTACGCCTCGACGAGCGCCACGTTCTCGGCCGGGCGGCCCGTGAGGCGCAGGTAGTCGAGCGTGACGTCGTCGATCGGGAACATCGCGGCGGTGGAACCGAACTCGGGGCTCATGTTGCCGATGGTGGCGCGGTTGGCGAGCGGCACGGAGGCCACGCCCTCGCCGTAGAACTCCACGAACTTGCCGACGACGCCGTGCTGGCGCAGCAGCTGCGTGATCGTGAGGACGACGTCCGTGGCGGTGGCGCCGGCGGGGATCTCGCCGGTGAGCTTGAAGCCGACGACGCGCGGGATGAGCATCGAGACGGGCTGGCCCAGCATGGCCGCCTCGGCCTCGATGCCGCCGACGCCCCAGCCGAGGACGCCGAGTCCGTTGACCATGGTGGTGTGCGAGTCGGTGCCGACGCACGTGTCGGGGTAGGCGCGGAGGACGCCGCCCACCTCGCGGGTCATGACCGTGCGGGCGAGGTACTCGAGGTTGACCTGGTGCACGATGCCCATGCCCGGCGGGACGACCTTGAAGTCGTCGAACGCGGTCTGGCCCCAGCGCAGGAACTGGTAGCGCTCGCCGTTGCGCTGGTACTCGATCTCCATGTTGCGCTCGAGCGCTCCGGCGTTGCCGAAGGCATCGATCTGCACGGAGTGGTCGATGACCATCTCGGCGGGCGCGAGCGGGTTGACGCGCTTGGGATCGCCACCGAGGTCGACGACGGCCTCGCGCATCGTGGCGAGGTCGACGACGCAGGGCACGCCGGTGAAGTCCTGCATGATCACGCGGGCGGGCGTGAACTGGATCTCGGTGTCCGGCTCCGCTGCCGCGTCCCACCCTGCCAGGGCACGGACGTGGTCCGCCGTGATGTTCGCACCGTCCTCGGTGCGGAGCAGGTTCTCCAGGAGGACCTTGAGACTGAACGGAAGGTTCTCGGAGCCTTCGACCGCACTGAGCCTGAAAATTTCGTATTCAGCGCCGGCGACATCGAGTACGCCCTTCGCGCCGAATGAGTCCGCAGTCGTCATGACGTTGGCTCCCTTCAGAGAGATTCGTGGAATGGTCCCATCCTATTCCACGACCCGCATCACTGTATACAGTGGTACACCGTGTCGGGATCCTCCCTGTCCCGGCCCGACGCCGGGTCCGCTCAGGCCTCGCGACGCGCTGCGCCGTTCCGTCCGGGCGTGGCCTGCAGGCCGTAGAGGAGCTCTTCCTGTTCGGGGGACTCGACGCGGCTGTGATCCACCACGGGCCCCGTGCCGGCGATCTCGCGGATCAGTTCGATCCCTGCGATCGCTTCTTCCTTCGACGCGTAGAAAGTGGACACTGCCACGAGCGTTCCATCGGGAGCGGTCAGTTTCACGCGGAAACCGTCGTCGTGAGCGTCCACCAGTTTGAAGTAACCTGCCATCGTCCTACCTCCTTGTAAGGCGCAACTTCCACAAACCTGCGGCCCCCTATCATAAGCATCCTTACCGACCGGTTTAACCCCTGGGCGCCTACCTGTTCCGGTGCTGGGCGGGCACGCATGGCACAGTGGGGGCGAGGCATGGACGGACAGGGATCGGGAGCGGTGCCACCCCGTCCGAGGGGCCGACCACGCCGCCCGAACTGGAGGAGCAGAATGACCGAGCAGAGCAGCGCAGGCAATCCCGACGGCGCGGCCCTCCCCGCGGATCATCCGCTCGGCCCGGCGGCGCCCGTCCCGCCCCGGGAGAAGGAAGCCGGCCGCGCAGGGCAGGACGCCCGGCCCGACAGCGGGCCCGGCACCCCGCAGGAAGGGCACGGCGACGACGGCCACCCGGACGCGGATCGGCGTGAGGACGTCCTCGACCCCTCGGCGGGTTCGACGGGTCATCGCGCCGACAGCATCCGCGACGAACAGGGCACCCACGAAGCAGGCGCCGTACCCGCGGCCTTCGACGGCGACGGGGCACCGGCGGGGCCCGGGGATCGACACCCGGAGGACGCGGCGGCCGAACCCGACACCTGGGACAGCGGTGGAGCGGGCCGGTAGCCTCGCCCCGCGGTCGACGGTGAACCGGGTCGGAGCCACCCGCGACCCATCACCCGTGGTCAGCGGCCGCGGGACGCCAACCGTGCCACGAGCGACGGCGGCATGACCCGCGCCAGCGCGGTGAGCGCCTTGTACCGGATGCTCGGGACCGAGACGGCCTTCCCCGCCGCGGAGTCCCGGAGCGCTTCCCGGACCACGAGCCCCGCATCGAGCCACAGGAGGGCAGGGACACTCCCCTTGTCGGCCCCCATGCGCTGGTGGAAGTCGGTGTGCACGAAGCCCGGGCACACCGCCGTCACGCGGATCCCCTCGGGGCCGTAGACGAGGTTCGCCCACCGGCTGAAGCTGATCATCGCCGCCTTGGCCGCCCCGTAGGTCCCCCGCGGCGTGAAGCCCGCGACGCTCGCCACGTTGATGATCGTTCCCGCCCGGCGCAGTCGCATCGACTGCAGGGCGGCGTGGGCGAGGGACAGCGGTACCTCGACGTGGATGCGGAGGTGGCGGACCTCGTCGTCGAGCGGGTTGTCCGCGAAGGGGCGGACCAGCCCGTAGCCCGCGTTGTTCACCAGGACCGTCACCGGGGCCCGTCCGCGCTCCCCGTCGCGGGGCTCCCCCTCGTCGGGCCCCGCCTCCGGGGGGCCCGCGGCACGCAGGCGCGCGAGCACACGCGCCAGGCCGTCGTCGTCGAGCAGGTCCGCGGCGATCGTCTCGACGTCGACACCCCAGCGGGCGCGCAGGGCTGCGGCCGTCTCCTCGAGCGGGGCCACCGCCCGCGCCACGAGGACCAGGGCGCACCCCCGTCCGGCGAACTGACGGGCGAACTCGGCTCCGATGCCGGAGGTAGCCCCTGTGACGAGAACCGTGTCGGTCATGGGGCTACCCTCCCCCGGCCCGGCCGGTTCCGCAATCCGGCGCGGTCGGTGATGCAACGTCCATGCGACCCCCTGCGCGGTAGGTTCGGCGCTACCGGCTGGCTGCGGGCCCATTCGTCCTGCGGTCACCGGTTCCAGCGCCCGGGCGATCGGGCGCACCACGAACGGATCGACGAAAAGGAAGTTCCATGAGCGGAAACAGAGCTGTTGCGTACAAGGGACCGGGCAAGGTCGAGATCATCGACATCGACTACCCCACCTTCGAACTGAAGGACGGACCGGGGGTGAACCCGGCCAACGTGGGTCGGGCCGTGCACCACGGGGTGATCCTGAAGACTGTCGCCACGAACATCTGCGGATCGGACCAGCACATGGTCCGTGGCCGTACCACCGCGCCGTCGGACCTCGTCCTGGGCCATGAGATCACCGGTGAGGTGGTGGAGGTGGGGCGTGACGTCGAGTTCATCAAGAAGGGCGACATCTGCTCGGTGCCCTTCAACATCGCGTGCGGCCGGTGCCGCAACTGCAAGGAGCGCAAGACCGGCATCTGCCTCAACGTGAACCCCGACCGTCCGGGTAGCGCCTACGGCTACGTGGACATGGGCGGCTGGGTGGGAGGCCAGGCCGAGTACGTCCTCGTGCCGTACGCGGACTGGAACCTGCTGAAGTTCCCCGACCGGGACCAGGCCCTGGAGAAGATCCTCGACCTGACGATGCTGTCCGACATCTTCCCCACCGGCTTCCACGGGGCAGTGACGGCCGGGGTGGGCGTCGGCTCCACCGTCTACATCGCGGGGGCCGGCCCTGTGGGCCTGGCCGCCGCCGTGTCTGCGCAGCTGCTCGGTGCGGCCGTCGTCATCGTCGGCGACCTCAACGAGGACCGGCTGGCGCAGGCGCGGAGCTTCGGCTGCGAGACCGTCGACGTGTCCAAGGGTGATCCGCGCGACCAGCTCGAGCAGCTGCTGGGCGTGCCGGAGGTCGACTGCGGCGTCGACGCCGTCGGCTTCGAGGCCCGCGGCCACGGGAGCGGCTCGGCGACGGAGGCGCCGGCCACGGTGCTCAACTCGCTGATGCAGGTGACGGCGGCCGGCGGTGCCCTGGGCATCCCCGGCCTCTACGTCACGGGCGATCCCGGAGGCATCGACGAGGCCGCGAAGGTCGGCTCCCTGTCGCTCAGCCTCGGGACCGGCTGGGCGAAGTCGCTGTCCTTCACCACCGGCCAGTGTCCGGTGATGAAGTACAACCGCGGGCTGATGATGGCGATCCTGCATGATCGTGTCCACATCGCGAAGGCCGTGAATGCGAAGCCGATCGCGCTCGACGACGCACCACGCGGGTACGAGGAGTTCGACGCCGGCGCGGCCACGAAGTACGTGCTGGATCCCAACGGGTATCTCGCCAAGGCCGCCTGACATCAGCACGCGGGCTCTGCCCGGAGGGGGCCCGGACGACGCCGTCCGGGCCCTTTTCGTGGGGGTCCCGGAGTGTCCGGCGCCTAGTGTGGCAGACGATCCTCAAATCGGCCACTTGTAATTCCCTGTTTTTCCTCAATGTCAAGCACGCCGCTGTACCAGTTTGGCAACGAATGAAATATGCCCTACGGTGGAGGCAGTTCCCCGTCCGGGGAAGCGAAAAGCTGCCGTTCTTCGAGCAGCGATGAATGCCCGGCACCGCCCTCCACCGCTCGTTGCTCAACAGGCGGCTGCCGAACCATGACCTCTAAACCGTCAAGGTGAGCAGCGGCGCGAAGAAGTCCGGGGACGGACCTAGTGCGGGTGGCCTCTCGGAGCATCGTAACCCCATGAATACACACACCTTCAGCACCAGCGCCCGTCGCGGACTTGCCGCGGTAGCACTCACCGGCCTCGGCCTCGGCGCAGCGGCCGGTGCGGCCAACGCAGCCCCCGCCAGCGACTGGGATGCACTCGCGCAGTGCGAGAGCGGCGGGAACTGGGGCATCAGCACCGGTAACGGCTTCTCCGGCGGCCTGCAGTTCCAGCCTTCGACCTGGGCAGCCTTCGGCGGCCAGGGTGACGCAGCGAGCGCCAGCCGTGAGCAGCAGATCGCCGTCGCCGAGAACGTCCTCGCCGGCCAGGGCTGGGGCGCATGGCCCGCCTGCTCCGCCAAGCTCGGCCTGAACGGCGCAGCCAACCCCGGTGTCGTGCCGGCGCAGGCTCCCGCTCCCGTCGCCGCGGCGCCGGTGTACCAGTACCAGACGACGGTCCAGGCGCCGGTCCAGGCACCCGTGCAGTACGTCGCCCCGGTCGCCGAGGCTCCGGTCCAGGCTCCCGTCGCCGTCGCACCGGTCGCCCAGGCGCCCGTCGCCGCACCTGTCGCCGTCGCTCCCGTCGCCCTGAGCGGCGAGACCTACACCATCCAGTCGGGTGACACCCTCAGCTCCATCGCCACGAAGCTCGGCGTCACCGGTGGCTGGCAGGCACTCTTCGCCGCCAACGCCGATACCGTCATCCACGCAGACCTGATCTTCACGGGTCACGTCCTGCAGCTCCCGGCCTAGTCCTTCCGTAGGGCGGGTCCGGGGCCGGTCCCCGGTCCGTCATCGAGCCGGACCGCAGAGCTGAACACCCGGTCAAAGCACAGGACCCCCGCCTCTCCGAGGCGGGGGTCCTGTGCTTTGTTCGCCTGTCGCGCGGTCGCCGGTCAGGCGCAGGAGGTGGCGTCGACGTCGATCTTCAGGTCGTGGGCCACCGAGTAGTCGCGCTCCGGCGTGGAGAACGCGACGAGGATGTTGTCGGCGCTCCCGTGGGTGGCGCCCTCCGCGAGTTCGACCGTCACGATGATGTTCACGTGGGCGTCGGGCAGGAACTCGTAGCCGTCCGCCGGCACGGGCGGGCCGATGGGCTCGGGTGACGCGGTCGGCGTCGGTGTGGGCGTCGCCGTGTGCTCCCCGTGGGCGCCCGTCTCGGCGCCGGGGTGGTGGTGCCCCTCGCGGTTGGCCGTCTGGACCATCGACGAGAGGATGACCAGGCCCTGCGGATCGCCCAGCGCCATCTCGCCGAAGGTGAAGGTCTCCAGCGTCGGGTTGTGGAGCATCACGGTGTAGCGCAGGCGGCTGTCGTCGGGCTGCACCCCGCAGAGTTCGGCACCGTCGATGCCGACGTTCAGGGGATCGTCGCCGAGATCGCCGAGACCGTCCGTCACCGCGGCCGCCTGGTTGCCGCTCCCGGGCGTGTCCGGTGCGGCAGGCGCCTGCCCCTCCGCGGTGTTCACGCCGAGGGGGTTGTCCTCGACGGCGCCACATCCACCGAGGGCGAGCGACGCCGCGAACGCGACGGCGAACAGGGTGGTGCGGCGCCTCGAGGGCGGTGCAGTCAGAGGGTTCACGATCAGCCTGTCCGTATCAGCCGGCCGCCGGACGGCGAACCTCCGGCGCTGGTGACTGGGATTCGTCGCGCAGCGCCGCCCGGCTTGGTCCGGGCCCGCCGGCGGGGTGCCCGGTCAGGCGAGGGGCTTGCCACCGGTGACGCCCAGGACCTCACCGGAGACGTAGCGCGCGTCGTTCGAGGCGAGGAAGACGTAGGCGCCCGCCAGTTCGGCCGGCTGGCCCATCCGGCCGAGGGGCGTCCCCTCGCCGAAGGACTCCAGCTTCTCGCTGGTGGTGGTGGCGGGCTGCAGCGGCGTCCAGATCGGCCCCGGCGCCACGGCGTTCACCCGGATACCGCGCTCCCCCAGCAGCTCGGCGAGGCTGAAGGTCAGGTTGTTGAGCGCGGCCTTCGTGGCGGCGTAGTCCATGAGGCTCGTGGACGGGTGGTAGCCCTGGATCGAGGTCGTGTTGATGATCGAGGCTCCCTCGCTCAGATGGGGCAGTGCCGCCTGCGTGAGCCAGATGGTGCCGTACACGTTCGTCTCGAACGTGCGGCGCAGCTGCCCGGCGTCGATGTCGGGCAGGCCCGCGGGCTGCGCGATGTGGAAACCCGCGTTGTTCACGAGGATGTCCAGGCCGCCGAGGCCCTCCACCACCTGCCGGACGGCCTCGGGCGCATACGCCTCCTCCCGCAGGTCTCCCGGCACGGCGAGTGCGGTGCGACCCTCGGCGCGGATGAGTTCGAGGCAGCTCGCCCCGTCCTCCTCCTCCTCGGGCAGGTAGCCGATGGCGACGTCCGCTCCCTCGCGGGCGAAGGCGAGCGCCACTGCCCGGCCGATACCGGAGTCACCGCCGGTGATGAAGGCCCTGCGGCCCGCCAGCCGTCCGTGCCCCGTGTAGCTGTCCTCGCCGTGGTCCGGACGCGGATCCATGCGCTCGGTGAAACCCGGGTACTCCTGCAGTTCTGTGGACACATCGACGGCGGGACCGCGCGGATCCTCCTGGTCGAGGGTGCCTGACGGATCGGTGCCCATGGTGCTCCTGCCGGTGGTGGGGAGGGTGAACACTAAGCCTACTGTCATTGTGTTTGTCGCGTCAGTCATCTAGTAATGGACTTATGACAGTCATCCTGAGGTCCCTCGAGACAGCCGTGCCCGAGACGATCATGGTGCAGTCCGAGGTGCGCGATGTCTTCGCTGCACAGCCCGGCCTCACCCGGCTCGGTCAGCGGCTCGTCGGGGCGGCCTTCGACTCCTCCGGGATCGAGACCCGCTACACGGTACTCGACGAACTCACGCTCGAGCGGTCCTTCGACGAACCCGTCTTCTTCGACCGGGAGGCCCTGCGGATCCTGTCGCCGAGCACCAAGACCCGCAACGAGGTGTACGCCGAGGAGGGCACCAGGCTCTTCGTCGAGGCCGCCCGGAAGGCGCTGGCCGCGGCGCCGGGCATCGAGGCCGCCGACGTCACGCACGTCGTCACGGCGTCCTGCACCGGGTTCTTCGCGCCCGGCCCGGACTACAAGGTGGTCCGCGCCCTCGACCTCGCTCCCTCGGTCCAGCGCTATCATCTGGGCTTCATGGGCTGCTACGCGGCCTTCCCGGCGCTCCGGTCGGCGAAGGCGTTCTGCGACGCCGATCCGGACGCCGTCGTCCTCGTGATCGCCGCCGAACTGTGCTCGCTCCACGTGCGCTCCTCGAACAACCCCGACACCATCGTCGGGTCCTCGCTGTTCGCCGACGGCGCCGCCGCAGCGATCGTCTCCGCGCGGGACATCCCCCTGGACGGACCCGGACTCAGCCTCGACCACTTCGAGACCGTGCTGACCCCGGTGGGCGAGGAGGCCATGGCCTGGAACATCGGAGACGAGGGCTTCGAGATGGTCCTCGGCACGTATGTCCCCCACATCATCGACGAGCACATCGTCGGCGCGCTGGAACCGCTGCTCGCCCGTGACCCCTCACTGCAGGGCCTCGACTACTCCGAGATCGAGCACTGGGCCATCCACCCGGGCGGCCGCAGCATCCTCGACAAGGTCGAGGCGAAGCTCGGGCTGACCGCACAGCAGCTCGTCCCGGCCCGCGAGACCCTCCGCGACTACGGGAACATGAGCAGCGCGACGGTCATGTTCGTGCTGAAGAACATCCTCGACCAGCCGGCGTCCGGGGGGAACGACCGCATCTGCTCCATGGCCTTCGGCCCCGGCCTGACGGTCGAGACCGCCCTGTTCACCCGGATCGGGGCGATCGACGCCGGCACCGGAGGCACCGGCGTCGCCGCCACCGCCCCGCAGGTCGTCGAGGAGGTCGCCGTGCCCTCGGATCTCGAGCCCATCCTCACCGAAGCGGGCGCATGAGCCGACGGGGGTTCCTCGCCGTCCGGGATCCGGACGCCGTCGAGGAGATGGACCGGCCGGACTGCGATCCCCGGACGCTCGACCGCACGTACGCCCAGTTCGGCCTCGTCAACGCCGTGGTGTCCGGTTGGCGCCGCACGTACACCACGCTCCTGAGGCCCGCGTTCTCGCCGGACCGGACCAACACCCTGCTCGACATCGGTTCGGGCGGTGGAGACGTGCCCCGGGCCCTGGCGCGGTGGGCACGGCTCGACGGCCTGGTGCTCGAGGTGACGGCGATCGATCCCGACGAGCGGGCCCACGCCTATGCGACATCCCGCCCGGCCCTCCCTGGGCTGACCTTCCGCCGCGCCCTGAGCTCGGAGCTCGTGGCGCAGGGGGCGGCGTTCGACGCCGTCGTCTCCAACCACGTCCTGCACCACCTGGACGGCTCCGGGTTCGCAGGCCTGCTGGACGACTCCGAGCAGCTGGCCCGGCGGGTGGCCGTCCACAGCGACATCGCACGGCACCCCCTCGGCTACGCCCTCTTCTCGGCGGGCACCCTTCCACTGCCCGGGTCCTACATCCGCCGCGACGGCCTCACCTCGATCCGCCGCAGCTACACCCCCGACGAGCTGCGGGCCGCGATCGCCGGCCGGCGGAACTGGCGGGTGCGCACGGCGGTCCCGTTCATCAACCAGCTGGTGCTCGAGGGCCCGGACGGACACGGGGACGCCGGGCATGCATGACGTGATCGTCGTCGGCGGCGGGCCCGTCGGGCTCTACACGGCACTGCTCCTGCGCCAGGCCGGACTCGACGCCGTCGTCGTCGAACGCCGCACCGAGCGCAGCAGCCACTCGCGCGCCATCGGCATCCACCCGCCCGCGCTGCGTGCCCTCGAGGCCGGCGGCATCGCCGACGAGCTGCGTGCCCGCGGGGTCCTCATCCGGGACGGTGTCGCACGCAGCCGCGGACGCCATGTGGGCACCGTGTCCTTCTCCGCGCTTCCCGGCGGCGAGAAGTACGTCCTCGCCGTGCCGCAGGCCGTCACCGAGGAGATCCTCGAGCGCCGCCTCGCCGAGGAGTTCCCCGGCACCGTCCGGCGGGGTGTCGCGGTGCTGACGACGCGCGACGCCGGCGACCGTGCGCTGGCCACGGTCCGGACCCCCGGAGGGGATGCCACGCTCGAGGCGAGGCTCCTCGTCGCCGCCGACGGTGCCCGCAGCTCCGTCCGCGACGACGCCGGCATCCGCGCACCGCTGCGGCGCTACCCGGACTGCTACGTCATGGGCGATTTCGAGGACTCGACGGACGACGGCGACGACGCCGTCCTCTACCTCGAGACCGGCGGCATCGTCGAGTCGTTCCCCCTGCCCGGCGGCATCCGCCGGTGGGTGGTCCGCGTCGACTGCCTGCTGGAACGCCCGACGGCGGACGATCTCACGCGGCTCATCGGCGACCGGACGGGCGTCGCCGTCGACCCCGGCACCAACTCGATGCTGAGCGCCTTCGAGGTGCAGTCGCGGCTCGCCGAACGCTTCGTCGCCGGCCGCATCGTCCTCGTGGGCGACGCCGCCCACGAGGTGTCCCCCATCGGCGGGCAGGGCATGAACCTCGGCTGGCTCGACGCCGTGCGGCTCGTCCCCATCATCGCGGCGTCGCTGCGGAACGGGGACGACGTCGCAGCCCGGCTGGCATCGTACGAGCGGGAACGCCGCGCGCAGGCCTCGCTCGCCCGCCGCAAGGCACACATCAACATGGCGCTCGGACGCCCGCTGCCGGCGCCCCTCCTGCGACCGCGCAATGCGGTCCTGGCGGCGCTGATCAGGAACGGCACCGTCCACGGCGGCGTGGCCCGCGCATTCACCATGCAGTAGGGCGTCCCGGCCGCTTAACGGGAGAACCCCCGCGGACCGTCGGTACGGACACTGCGGGGGTCGCCTGGAACCTGGACCGGAAGGTCTACTTCCGGAGCAGGCCCTTCTTGACGTTCTCGGGACGCTGCATCTCGCCCTGCTTCGCACCCATCACCACGACGATGCCGCTGATGAGGGGCAGGAGCCACTGGGTGGCCTTGAGCTGCGACTGCGCCTTCGCCAGTTCGTCGCTGGCGCCGGGACGGGGCTCGGTGGCGCCGGCTCCACCCTGCTCGGCGAGCTCCCCGACCTTCTTGCCGAGGATGCCGGAGTACAGCGAGAGCGCCATGCCCAGGACCGTGACGACGGACTTCCAGACGGTGTTCGATCCGACGGAGTCCTGGGCCGCGACGCGACCCTTGTTGCCGAGGATCAGGCCGATGCCGCCGAGGGCGTGCACGCCGAAGGCCGCGATCTGCACCGGGGTCCACTTGGCCCAGCCGAGCGACGAGAGGCGCGTGCGCTCCTTGGGGTCCTTCGCCTTCCCTGTTGCACCGTTGAGTCCGACAGCGCCCATCAGGGTACCGCCGAACCACGCTGCAGCGCCGAGATCGTGGGCTGATCGTGCCAAAAGGTTTCCTGCCATGATGTGAGCTCCTTAGACGTTGTTCCACCTACCCTCTACATTTATCAGCATGCTTAGGATTAAGCTATCGCCGGCTTCGGCCGGTGATCCGATGGGATCCTGGGCGCGGAACTGCTACGAAAGGTCGACGGCACATGGCGAACGATACGAACGATCTCGACGAGGTATGGCCCCGGTGGAAGGAAGCGGTCAACATGACGCCCTCCCAGCTGGGGAAATGGCTTGACACCGAGGAATCACAGGCGGTGGGCCAGAAGGAGTCGGGGTCCGGCGAATCCGTCGGACACGAGTCCGGGAGGCGCATCATCGAGATCCTCGGCACGAAGCGCGAGGACCTGAAGGACGACGACGTCAGCCACATGCACAAGGTGGTGGGCTACGTACACCGCCACCTCGCACAGCGGCCGGCGAAGGAGGACATCGAGTCCTCGAAGTGGCGCTACTCGCTGATGAACTGGGGGCACGACCCGCTGAAGTAGCCGGCCCTCCCCCGGACGACGAAGGGCGCCCCGCGCGAGCGGGGCGCCCTTCGTGGGCCGGAACCTACTTCTTCGACAGCGCGCTCTCCTTGTGCGCCGCCTGCTTGCCCGACTTCGCGCTCTCCACCGTGTAGTAGGGCTCGTCCTTCGACGCCTTGAACTTCTGGTCGTCGAAGGTGAACTCCTTGTCGTGCTTCTCCACGACCTTGCCCTCGGTGGTGCCCTGCGACGTGTTCCAGGTGACCTTGTCGCCCTTGCTGAATGACATTGCGTTCCCTCTCCGCTGAACGTGGTCGAGCAGTTCCTCCGACCCTGTCACCCCGCGGGGTAAAAGGGAACCCTAGGAATCGAGGTGCGTCGGCGCGAACAGGCGGACGAGCGTCTCCACCACGACGACGTTGGGACCCTCCGCCGCGAGGCTCTCCCGCAGGGCCTGCCCGATGTCCTCGGGCGCGACCCGGCGGGCCGGGACGCCGAAGGATTCCGCGAGCGCCACGAAGTCCGGCCGCGCGAGTTCGGTCGCCGTCGCCTTGCCGAACGCGCCTTCCATGTACTCGCGGAGGATGCCGTAGCCGCCGTCGTCGACGATCAGCCAGGTGACCGGGATGTCGTGCTGGCGCGCCGTCGCGAGTTCCGCGATGGAGTACATCGCGGACCCGTCCCCGGAGACGGCGAGGACCCGTGCGGGCAGCTCCCGCGACTCGAGTCCGATCGACCCGCCGATGGCGCCGGGGAAGCCGAAGCCGAGGCCGCCGGCGCCCTGGGCCGAGTGGAACTGGCCCTCCCGGGCGTCCCAGCAGCTCCAGGCCCAGTAGGCGGAGATGGTCATGTCCCAGAACGTCTGCATCCCCGCCGGGACGGCGTCGCGGATGTCCTGCAGGAAGGCACGCTCCTTGGCGAGGTCCTGACCGTCGAGTCGCGCGCCCACGCGTCGGAGGGTCTCCGCGACCAGCGCCGCCGCGTCGTAGCCGGGCTCACGGTCCCGGGCGAGCGGTTCGAGGGCCTCGTCGAGGGCGGCGAGGGCCTGGCCCGCGTCGGCGCGGATGCCGAGGGCAGGCCGGTTGGACTCGAGGACGCGGGGCTCGGCGTCGATCTGGATGATGCGCCCGCGCGGCTCCAGGGTGAAGTAGTTGGACGTGACCTCACCCAGCGACGAGCCCACCACGAGCAGCACGTCGGCGTCCTCGAGCACCTCGGTGACGTGGCGGTCCTCCACCCACGACTGCAGGGACAGCTCGTGCGTCCAGGGGAAGGCGCCGTTCCCGCCGGGCGAGCACACCACCGGGGCGCCGAGCTTCTCGGCGAGGGACAGCAGCCACGTCTCGGCCCTGCCCCGCCGCGTACCACCGCCGGCGACGATCGCGGGGCGCTTCGAGTCCTTCAGCCAGGCCACGGCCTCGCGGACGAGCTCGATCCGGGGCGGGTTGTCGAAGGGCTCGGCGAGCGCGTCCTCGACCTCGGGCACCATCACGGGATCCAGCAGCACGTTCTGCGGCACCTCGATCCACACGGGCCCCTGGGGCGAGGACACGGCCTCGGTCCAGGCGTCCTGGATGGCGGACGGGATGCCCGAGGCGTGCTGGATCAGGCGCTGGCTCTTGGTGACGTTCGCGGCCGAGGCCTTCTGGTCGTCGAGCTGGTGCAGCATGCCCTTGCGCCGCGCGCCGAGGCCCTCGAGCGGGATCTGGCTCGCGACGACGACCATGGGGACGCCTGTCGCGTAGGCCTCCTGGAGCCCGGCGAGGGAGGTCAGCGCGCCGGGGCCGGTGGAGAGGAACAGGACGCCGACGTCGCCCGTCGCCCGGGAGAACCCGTCGGCGGCGAAGGCGGAGTTGTTCTCGACGCGCGAGGAGACGAAACGCAGGTCGGAGCGGGACAGCGCGTCGAAGAGGCCGAGGGCGTGCTGCCCGGGGATGCCAAAGACGGTCGTCGCGCCGAGGGCGGTGAGGGTCTCCACCACGAGGTCGCCGCCGTTGCGCTGGCCGGTGAGGGGTGCGGGGGGCGCTGAGGCTGCCCCGTCGGTGATCTCCATCTACTGGTCCTCGGTCGTCGGGGTCGTCGGGGTCGTCGGGGTCGTCGCGGATGCGGGGGTGAGCGTGTCGGCCATCAGGGTCACGAGGTCGTACGCGACGTGGGATGCCGCGACGCCGGTCATCTCGGCGTGGTCGTAGGCGGGTGCCACCTCGACGACGTCGGCCCCGACGAGGTTCAGCCCACGCAGTCCGCGGAGGATCTCGAGCAGTTCGCGGCTCGTGATGCCGCCGGCCTCGGGCGTGCCGGTGCCGGGGGCGTGCGCGGGATCGAGGACGTCGATGTCGACCGACACGTAGAGCGGGCGGTTCCCGATGCGCGCCCTCAGCTTGTCGACCACCTCGTCGACGCCCTGCCGGTAGACGTCGGAGGAGGTCACGATGCCGAAGCCGAAGCGGCGGTCGTCCTCGAGGTCCCGCACCCCGTAGAGCGGACCGCGTGTGCCGACGTGGGAGATGGCCTCGGTATCGAGGATCCCCTCCTCCACCGCGCGGCGGAAGGGGGTGCCGTGGGTGTACTCGGCGCCGAAGTACGTGTCCCAGGTGTCGAGGTGGGCGTCGAAGTGCAGCATCGCGACGGGTGATCCGGCCCGCTCCGCCGCGGCCCGCAGGAGGGGCAGCGCGATCGTGTGGTCGCCGCCGAGCGTGACCAGGCGCGCGCCGTCGGCGGTCAGGTCCAGTGCGTTCTGCTGCACGGTCTCGATGGCCTCGTGGATGTTGAACGGGTTCACGGCCATGTCGCCGGCGTCGGCCACCTGCACGCGCTCGAACGGCGAGACGTCGAGGGCCGGGTTGTACGGCCGGAGGAGGCGGGAGGCCTCGCGGATGTGGTTGCCGCCGAACCGTGCCCCGGGCCGGTAGGAGACGCCGGAGTCGAAGGGCACCCCGACCACGGCGACGTCGGCGCGGTCCACCTGGTCGAGGCGCGGCAGGCGGGCGAAGGTCGCAGCACCCGCGTAGCGGGGGATGCGGGAGGAATCGATGGGCCCCACGTGCCCGCCTCCCGTGACGCGTAGTTCTTCCACAGCTTCCATCCCGTCCGGGCCCCGCGAAGTTGCCCAATATGCATCAAAGGTTTTGCACAAGGCTATTCCGCGGGATGGAAGGGGTCAACCGTTGAAGGTGAGGGACGAGTACATCCCCTGTACGGCGGCATACTCCTCGGAGGCCAGCCAGGCGCGCGCCGCCTCGGGATCGGCGAACCGCGTGCCGTCGAAGGTCGAGGTGAAGGACACGAGCCCGTTGGACCCGAGCGGGACGAGACCGAGGGGCAAGCCGTAGGTGCCGTCTGCAGGAAGCGGTCCGACGTGCAGCCGTGCGGAGTAGACCGTCGCGCCGGTGACCGGATCCGGGTAGTGATCGAAGACGTAGTTCACGGGCAGGTCGACCTTCTCGAGCTGCTGGGACAACCCGGGCAGCTCCTCCGAGTCGAGGAGCACATGGCCGGGGCTCGGGAGGGCGGCCCCGTCACCTGGCACGCCGCCCGCGAACGCGGCCATCTCGACGCCCTCCGCGGTGCGGATGGAGTAGGCCGTACGGCTGAGCCCGGCCCCGTAGTCGGGGGCGGTGGTGGGCTCGACGGGCGTCGCCGTCCAGTCCGCCGGCATCATGAAGGAGTAGAGCCCGTCGGCGGTGGTGAGCAACTGCAGGGAGGGATGGGGCAGGGAGGGCCCGATGTCGGGTCCGGCCGCCGGCGTCGCGCTCGGGGCCGCGGTCGGCGACGGGGCAGCCGACGGGGCCGCCGACGTCGGCGCTGGGGTCGCCGGGGCCGGGGTCGCCGACGCGGAGGCGGCCGGGGACGCGGCGGCCGACGCGGAGGCGGAGGCGGCCGGGGACGCGGCGGCCGACGCGGAGGCGGACGGGGACGCGGAGGCGGAAGGACCCGGGGACGCGGCGGCCGATGTCGCGTCGGTCGCCCCCGCGTCCGGTTCCGCGGACGGTCCGACGCAGCCGGACAGGCCGACAGCGGCGGCAAGAGCGATCGAGAGCAGGCTGATGGTCCTCATTGGTTCCCCCGGTACGTGGCGAGCAGGACAGCCGCGCGGCGTCCTCCACCTCACCCTAGGTGCGGGGTCGGTCCTCGGCCGCGACCGGGGGTCTCACTTCCACAACATTTGCGGAACGGCCCCCCGAACCGGTCCCGGTGGCCCGCGCGCCCGGTCCGTCGCGCAGACCCGCGCCGCAGGCCCGGATGCGTTGCGGGGCCGCCCCGGCTCCGGCCGCCCGGCGCGGCGGCGCACCCCCGGGGGCTGCCCACCGCAGCGGACCCGTTAAGGAAGTGTTAAGACACCCGGATGCCGCTCGGACGGGATCTACTGTGATCCGGTGAGTTCATCTGTACGCACCCCGCTGCGGCCCTCGGCCCAGGGCAGGAAGCGCCTCGGGCGCTGGCTGCTCAACGAGCCTGCCCAGCCCACCACCCACCAGCCCGAGCCGGAGCGGACGCAGCCCTGGTGGAAGGTCATGTGCCTCACGGGCGTCGACTACTTCTCGACCCTCGGCTACCAGCCCGCGATCGCCGCAGCAGCAGCGGGCGTGCTGTCCCCCCTCGCGACGCTCATCCTCGTCGCCGTGACGCTGTTCGGCGCACTCCCCGTGTACAAGCGGGTCGCCTCGGAGAGCCCGCGCGGCGAGGGCTCGATCGCGATGCTCGAGAAGCTGCTGCCCAAGTGGCGGGGCAAGATGTTCGTGCTGGTGCTCCTCGGCTTCGCCGCCACGAGCTTCCTCATCACCATGACCCTCTCCGCGGCGGACGCTAGCGCGCACCTCATCGAGAACCCCTTCGCACCGTCGTGGCTGCAGGGCCAGGAGATCCTCATCACCGTGGTGTTCCTCGGCCTGCTCTCCGGCGTCTTCCTGCGCGGCTTCCGCGAGGCCATCGGCATCGCCGTCGCGCTCGTCGCGCTGTTCCTCGTCCTAAACCTGTGCGTCGTGGTCGTCTCGGTGGTGCAGATCCTGGAGCAGGGCGGCCTCGTGGGGAACTGGTGGTCGGCGCTGACCACGCAGCACGGCAACCCGCTCGTCATGCTGGGCCTGGCCGTCCTGATCTTCCCACGCCTCGCCCTCGGCCTCTCGGGCTTCGAGACCGGGGTCGTCGTCATGCCGCAGATCGACGGCAAGCCCGGCGACACCGAGGAGAACCCGGCGGGCCGGATCGCCGGCGCGCACAAGCTGCTCACGTCGGCCGCACTCATCATGAGCGGGTTCCTCATCGCCTCCAGCTTCGTCACGACGCTGCTGATCCCCGCCGAGGCCTTCGAGGAGGGCGGGCCGGCCAACGGTCGCGCCCTGGCCTACCTCGCGCACCTGTACCTCGGCGACGGGTTCGGCACGGCGTACGACATCTCGACCATCGGCATCCTCTGGTTCGCGGGCGCGTCGGCCATGACCGGCCTGCTGAACCTCGTGCCGCGCTACCTCCCCCGCTACGGCATGGCCCCGGCATGGGCCAAGGCCGTGCGCCCGCTCGTCCTGGTCATCACGCTCATCGCCATCCTGGTCACCTTCTTCTTCAAGGCCGACGTCGAGGCCCAGGGCGGCGCGTACGCCACCGGCGTCCTCGCCCTCATCACGTCCGCCTCGGTCGCGGTCACGCTGTCGGCCCACCGCAAGCACCAGCGCGGCCTGACGATCGGCTTCGGCATCGCGACGGTGGTGTTCGTCCTGACGACGGCGGTCAACATGATCGAGCGCCCCGACGGCCTGAAGATCGCCACCTGCTTCATCCTCGGCATCATCGTGATCTCGTTCGTCTCCCGGTCCCGGCGCGCGTTCGAGCTGCGGGCCACGAGCATCAGGATGGACGAGGCCGCGCTGTCCTTCGTGAGTTCGCAGGACGACGGTGACATCCTGCTGATCGCCCACGAGCCGAAGCGCCTGAGTGGTTCGGCCTACCGGCACAAGCTCCAGCATGCCTGCGCCGTCTCGCACTTCCCGAGCACCGCCCGCCCGCTGTTCATCGAGGTGACGGTGGACGACTCGTCGGAGTTCGAGACGGAGCTGCGCGTGCGTGGCGTGGTGCGGCACGGCTACCGCATCCTCGAGGTCCACAGCTCCAACGTGCCCAACACCATCGCCGCCGTGATGCTGCACATCCGCGACATCACCGGGCTCATGCCGCACGTCTACTTCCGCTGGACGGAGGGCGACCCGGTGGCGAACCTGTTCAAGTTCCTCTTCACGGGAGAGGGCGAGATCGCGCCCGTGACGCGCGAGGTCCTACGCGCGGCGGAGCCCGACGTGACGAAGCGCCCCTGGGTGCACGTGGGCTGAGGCGGGCGGCTACGTCCGCGACGCCGCCGGGACGAGCGTCCACAGCACGACGGCCTCGCGGTCGTCCGGGTTGACCCAGGTGTGCGGTTCCCGGCCCGGGAACGTGACGGTGTCCCCGGCCTCGAGCTTGTACCTGTCGTTGGAGAAGATCAGCACGAAGCGGCCCTCCACGACGTGCAGGGTCTCCACCTCGCAGTCCACCGAGTAGAGCTCGTCCTCGCCCCTGCCGTGGGGCTCGACGACGGCGCGGATCATCTGCAGGCGGCGTTCGGAGCGGGCGGTCATGAGCCGCTCGTTGATGCCCTGCCCGCCCAGGCTGATCCGCGGCGCGTCCGCCGCCCGCGTCAGGTGCGTCTCCGGCACCTGGAACAGGTCGCCGATCGAGATGGACAGCACCTGGCACAGCGTCACGAGCGAGGCGACGGACGGCGACGTGAGATCGCGTTCCACCCTGCTGAGGAATCCCTTCGTCAGGCCGGTGGAGTCCGCGACCTGCTCGATGGTCATGCGCTGCGCCTGCCGTGCGGCACGGATCCGGGAGCCGATGGCTACCGGGGCGTTGGTGGGCTCGATCGGCAGGGCCTTCATGCGTGTCCTCTCCTACGGCGTTCGCGGAGGCTCGCCCGTCGGGGAACGGAGGCCTTCGACGAGCTTGCCATGGTTGACGCGTGACCGGCGTCACGAGTAGCTTACTAGGCAACATTAGTTGCTCACAGGGCATCGCCGCCGCAATCCCGACCGAAGGGCTCGTCCATGCAAGCACTCAATATAGCCATCGTGGTGGCCTATCTCGTCGCCATGCTGGGCTTCGGCTGGTGGGGCAAGTCCCGCACGCGCAACGCCAGCGACTACCTCGTGGCGGGCCGGCGCCTCGGGCCCCTCCTCTACACGGGCACCATGGCCGCCGTCGTCCTCGGTGGAGCCTCCACGGTGGGCGGCGTGGGCCTCGGCTACCAGTACGGCATCTCCGGCATGTGGCTCGTGGTGGCCATCGGCACCGGTGTGCTGCTGCTCAGCCTGCTGTTCGCCCCCACCATCCAGAGGCTGAAGATCTACACCGTCTCGCAGATGCTCACCCTGCGCTACGGGCACCGCGCCACGCGCGTCTCGGGCATCGTGATGCTCGCGTACACGCTCATGCTCTGCGCCACCTCGACGGGCGCCTACGCCACCATCTTCGTGGTGCTCTTCGGCTGGGACCGCGCGCTGTCCATCGCCGTCGGCGGGGCGATCGTCCTCGTCTACTCGACGATCGGCGGCATGTGGTCCATCACCCTCGCGGACATGGCCCAGTTCGTCATCAAGACCATCGGTGTGTTCGCGCTCATGCTGCCCTTCTCGCTCGCTGCGGCGGGCGGGTTCGCCGGCATCGCCGAACGGGCCGGGGACGAGTTCTTCAGCATCACCGGGATCGGCGCGCAGAGCATCATCACCTACTTCGTGGTCTACACGCTGGGGCTCCTCATCGGCCAGGACATCTGGCAGCGCGTCTTCACGTCCCGGACCCCGGAGATCGCCCGCTGGGGCGGGTCCGCCGCCGGCATCTACTGCATCCTCTACGGGGTCGCGGGTGCCGTCATCGGCATGAGCGCCAGCGTCATCCTGCCGGCCATCGAGTCGAAGGACGACGTCTACGCGGACATCGCCCTGAACGTCCTGCCCATCGGCGTCGGCGGGCTCGTCCTCGCAGCGGCCGTCGCGGCCATGATGTCCACCGCGTCCGGTGCGCTGATCGCGGCCGCCACGGTGGCGAGGACCGACGTCGTGCCGTTCGTGGCCGGCTGGTTCGGCAAGGGCGGCACGGGCGGCACTGAACGCGCGACGTCGGAGCACGACGTCGCCTCGAGCCGCTGGTGGGTCCTCGGCCTCGGCCTCGTGACCATCGCCCTCGCCGTCATCGTGCAGGACGTCGTGGCGGCCCTGACCATCGCCTACGACATCCTGGTGGGCGGGCTCCTCGTGGCGATCCTCGGCGGCCTCGTCTGGCGCCGCGGCAACGGCGTCGGCGCGGGAGCCTCCATGGCGGCGGGCACCCTGGTCACGCTCGGTGTCATGGCGTACCTGGAGATCACCGCCGAGGTCCAGTACGACGGCATCTACTCGAACTACCCGATCTACTTCGGACTCGGGGCGGCCCTGCTCGTGTACGTCGGCGTCTCCCTCGCCACCCGCCCCACCGATCCCGGCGTGATGGTGGCCTGGGACCGGCGGGTCGCCGGCGAGGTGCCCGACGACGTCCCGGTCGACGCTCCCCGCTGACCCGTCACCGATTCCCACCGTTCACCGGTTCCCCCTGGAACGCGGAAGGGCTCCCGGCCGATGCCGGGAGCCCTTCCGCGTTCTCCATCCGATCGAGGCCGCCGACGGGCGGGGCGCGAAGCCCGGCGGTCGGCCTGCCGCTGCGTTCAGCCTCCCGCGGGGGATGCTCCGTGGCGGCCCGTACCGGTGGTGCGGGAGTCGTCGAGGGCGCGGGAGCCGTCGAACTTGCCGGCTCCGTCGTCGTCGTCGCCGTCGTGCCCCTCGATCCTGCGCTCCCGGGTGCCGGGGCGCTCGTCGGCGTCGTCCACCGCGATGCCGGCCTGCGCCACCTTGGCGGCCTGCTCCTCCTTGGGCGTCGAGCTCAGGCCGTGCCCGGTCTCGTCCAGCGCCGTCAGTTTCTCGGCCTTGTCGATCTCGGCCTCCGTGATCTCGTCGTCCTTCTCCTGGTTCCAGGCCTTGATGGCGGCCCAGCCCACGGCGGCCACGGGGACGGAGAGGATCGCGCCGATGATGCCGGCCAGGATGGTGCCGGCGGTCAGGGCCAGCAGGATGACGAGGGCATGCACCTGCAGCGTGCGGCCCATGACCACGGGCTGCAGGAAGTTGCCCTCGAGCTGGTTCACCACGATGACCACGATGATGACCATGAGCGCCACGAACGGGCCGTTCGCGACGAGGGCGATCAGGGCTGCCAGCACGCCGGCCAGCGTCGCACCGACCAGCGGGATGAAGGCGCCGATGAAGACGATGGCAGCCAGGGGAAGCGCCAGGGGGACGCCGAGGAACAGCAGGGCGAGTCCGATGAAGAGGGAGTCGACGAGGGCCACGATGGCCGTTCCGCGCACGTAGCCGCCGAGGACCGCCATGCTGCTGTAGCCGACCCGGCGGGCCTTCACGAGGCGCTTGCCCTTGAACGCGCGGAGCATGAACGCCCAGATCTTCTCGCCGTCCTTGAGGAAGAAGAACAGGATGACCACCATGAGCAGCGCCCCGGCGATGAAGTTGCCCGCCAGGCTCAGGCCCGAGAGGGCGCCGGCGCTCGCCGTACTGCTGGTCGCGAAGTCGACCGCCGCGTCACGCGCCTGCTGGATCTGGGCGTCGTCGATGGGGATGGGACCGTTCTGCGCGAAGGCGTAGAGCTGGTCGAAGCCCTCCGACGCACTGGACGCCAGTTCGCCGGCCTGCCCCACGACGGCGAACACGATGCCCGTGATGAGCCCCCCGAACAGCAGCAGGAGCAGCAGGAAGGACACGGTGGTGGCCAGGGACGGGCCCCATCCCTTCCGCCGCAGCCAGAGCACGAACGGCCCGATCGCGGCCGCGAGGATCAGTGCCAGCAGGATCGGGATCACCACGAGCCGCACCTGGATCAGCGCGTACACCCCCACCACGGCCAGCACCAGGAGCAGGAGCACCTGGGCGGCGCGGATACTCGCGTGGCCCAGGCTGTCGTGCCAGGGCCCCTTCGGGGCGGATGTACCCGCCCGCACGTCTACGGGTTGAGTCATCGACTGTCACCTTTTCCTTCGGCCGGAGGGCCATCGTTGAGCATGTGCGTGCGCACCTCGCGGCGGAGGACCTTGCCGATCAGCGATCGGGGGAGGTCCTCCGCCTGCGCGATGGTGCGCGGAACCTTGTAGGCCGCCAGCAGGTCGCGGCAGTGCGAGCGCAGGGACTCCTCGTCGAGGTCCGCGCCGGGCGCCAGGACGACGACGGCAGCGACGTCCTCGCCGCCGGCGGCCCGCGGGAGCCCGACGACGGCGGCGTCGGCGACGGCCGCGTGGGTCTTCAGGGCGTCCTCGACCTCGGAGGGAGCCACGTTGAAACCACCCGTGATGATGAGTTCCTTGATGCGGTCCACGATCGTCAGGAAGCCGTCGCCATCCATGCTGACGATGTCGCCGGTACGGAACCAGCCGCCGTCGAGCAGGGCCGCCCGGGTCTCGTCGGGGCGCCGCCAGTAGCCCTGGAACACCTGGGGTCCGCGGATCAGCAGCTCCCCCGCCTCCCCGGGCGCCCGGTCGCGGGCGGGGTCCTCGGGGTCGACGATCCGGACGTCGGTACCGGGGAACGGCACCCCGACGGTGCCGGGCCGCCGGGTGGGCCCGATCGGGTTGCCGGCCGAGATCGGTGACGTCTCCGTCAGCCCGTAGCCCTCGATGAGGTAGCCGCCCGTGGCCGCCTCCCACGTCTGGACCGTGGACTGCGGGAGGTTCATCGCGCCGGAGATGGCGAAGCGGATGCTGTGCAGGTCCGCGCCGCGCTCGGCGGCTCCCGCCGCGAGCCGCTCGTAGATGGGCGGGACGGCGGGCAGGAACGTGGGCGGGCTCTTCTTCGCGGCGTCGAGCACGAGGCCGACGTCGAAGCGGGGGAAGAGCACGAGCTTCGCGCCGATGCTCATGGCGAAGGTCACGCAGAGCGTCAGGCCGTACGCGTGGAACATGGGCAGGACGGCGTAGACCGTCTCGCGCCCCGCCTCGAGGCCCGGCACCCAGGCACGCCCCTGGGCTGCGTTCGAGAGGAGGTTCCGGTGCGTGAGGACGGCACCCTTCGGCACGCCGGTGGTGCCGCTCGTGTACTGGAGCACGGCGGTGTCGTCCGCCGTCGGGCGCGCGTGTCCGGTGGGTAGCGGGCGGTGGCGGAGGAGGTCACGCCACGTCACGAGCTTCCGCAGGCCGGTGAGCTTCTCCGTCGTCGTGAGCGCGTCCCTCGCCTCGCGGGCGCGGCGCACGGGGAGCGCGAGGGCGATGCGCCGCGACGCCGGCATGGCGCCGACGAGGTCGACCGCGACCACCGTCCGGACCGCGATGTCGGCGGGCAGCCGCTGGACGCGGGGGACCACGCGGTCCCAGACGATCGCCACCGTGGCTCCGTGGTCCTCGAACTGGTGCCGCAGCTCGCGGTCCGTGTAGAGCGGGTTGTGCTCGACGACGATGGCCCCGAGCCGCAGGACCGCGTAGAAGGCGACGATGTGCTGCGGACAGTTCGGCAGCACGAGGGCCACGCGGTCGCCGGCACCGACCCCGAGGGACGCGAGGCCCGCCGCGGCGCGCGCGACGGCGTCGCCGAGGTCCCGGTAGGTCGTGCGGGCTCCGAAGAACTCGAGGGCCGTCGCCGTCCCGTACTCCCGGACCGACGCGTCGAGCACGTCGGAGAGGGTGCCGTCGGGCACGTCGAAGGAACGGGGCACGCCCGGAGCGTAGTTCGCGACCCACGGTCGGGCTGCCAAATCCATAAGCCTGCTTCCTGTTATCCGTTCGAGGATATCGCGGGTCGTCGGGTCACGGTACCCGCACCCGTCCATCCTCCCCCGGGCCGGTCCGGTCCGGAGCACACGGTCCGGTAGGATGGTGGGTCGAAGGGGAGTAGCTCCGCGTCCCGAGGACGTGCGGCCTGTCGACATACTGGCACCGATGGTGCCCGGCAATCCACCGGTCCGGCCGGCGAGCGAGACCTTCGGCCGAACCGACGTTCCTGCGTCCACCGGCCGGAGCCCCGCTTCGGTCCGGGATGCGCAGGCGTACCCGACCTCCCGGAGCACTCGTGACACCCCCCGAACAGTCCCCCTCCCGCGACGACATCAGGCGCTGGCGCCAGTACCTGGCCGACGAGCGCGTGGAAGCCGCCACCTACCGCGACCTCGCCCGCCGGCGCACCGGGGAGGAGCGGGAGATCCTCCTCGGCCTCGCCGAGGCCGAGGGCCGCCACGAGGCCCACTGGCTCGCCCTCCTCGGCGACGACGTCGGTCGCCCGCAGCGGCCCTCCTTCCGCAACCGGCTCCTGGGCCTGCTCGCCCGCCGCTTCGGGTCCGTCTTCATCCTGGCCCTCGCCCAGCGCGCGGAGGGCCGCTCGCCCTACGGGACGGATCCGTCCGCCACGAGCGCCATGGTGGCCGACGAGCAGATCCACGAGGAGGTGGTGCGGGGCCTGGCCACGCGCGGCCGCAACCGCCTCTCCGGCAACTTCCGGGCGGCCGTCTTCGGGGCGAACGACGGCCTCGTCAGCAACCTGGCGCTCGTCATGGGCATCGGCGCCACGGGCGTCTCCACCTCGTTCATCCTGTTCAGCGGCCTGGCCGGGCTGCTCGCGGGTGCCCTGTCGATGGGTGCCGGCGAGTACGTCTCGGTCCGCTCCCAGCGCGAGCTGCTGTCGGCGACGCGCCCCACGCAGATCACCCTCACGGCGGCGAAGGAACTCGACATCGATTCCAACGAGCTCGTGCTCGTGTACCGGGCGCGCGGCATGACGCCCGCGGCGGCCGAGCACCGGGCGGCGGAGCGCCTGGGCCTGTACAGCTGCGACTGCGACCCGAGTTTCTCCCTGCGGCCCGAGCAGGACGAGGACGTCGACGAGCACGAGGCGGTCGGGACCGGCCTCGGCGCCGCCGCCTCCAGCTTCTGCTTCTTCGCATCCGGCGCCGTCATCCCCGTCCTGCCGTACCTGCTGGGCCTCAGCGGCGCGACCGCCGTCGTCCTCGCCTGCGTGCTCGTGGGGCTGGCACTGCTGGCGACCGGCGCCGTCGTCGCCCTGCTCTCCGGCGCGTCACCGCTGCGCCTGGCGCTGCGGCAGCTCGCCATCGGACTGGGCGCGGCCGGCGTGACCTACCTGCTCGGCCTGCTCTTCGGCACGTCGGTGGCCTGACCGGGAGTCTCCTCCGGACCTGCGGACGGCCGGCCGCGTGCGCCCTGCGCGAACGCCTCCCCGCTGCCGCTGCGACGGTGCTGCAATATTCCGTATGGACGAGCAGGAGGCTCTCGACGCGTATTCGGCGGCGGTCGTGCACATCGCCGAATCCACACTGCCGTCGGTGGCGGCGGTCTCGGTGCGGACAGCCCGCGGCGCGGGTGCGGGCAGCGCGTCCGTCATCTCGACGGAGGGACACCTGCTGACGAGCGCGCACGTGGTCGCCGGCACGCAGCGCACGGAGGTCGCGTTCGGCGACGGGACGGTCCTGCCCGCGCGCGTCGTCGGCAGCGATCCACTGTCGGACCTCGCCGTCCTCCAGGCGGACGGCAGGACGCCGCCGCCGGTGCCGTGGGGTGATGCGTCCAGGCTCCGGGTGGGACAGCTCGTGGTCGCGCTCGGCAATCCGCTCGGGATGGCCGGCAGCGTCACCGCGGGGATCGTATCGGCGCTCGGCCGCTCACTGCCCACGTTGTCCGGGCGCGTCGTCGACGAGGTCATCCAGACCGACGCGCTCCTGAACCCGGGCAACAGCGGCGGCGTGCTCGCCGACAGCGCGGGACGCATGGTGGGCGTCAACACCGCCGTCGCCGGCATCGGGCTCGGCCTGGCCGTGCCGATCAACCCGACCACCCGCGAGATCATCGACGCCCTCCTGACCAGGGGCCGTGTCCGGCGCGCGTGGCTGGGCGTGGTCGGGGCCGAGATCACCCTCGTCCCCGAGCTCGCGGCCCGCGTGGGATCGCGTACCGGGATGCAGGTGGCGGCCGTCGTCGCGGGCAGTCCCGCCGCCGGCGCCGGGACACGTGCCGGCGACGTCGTCCTCTCCCTCGACCACTCACCCGTCCGCAGTGCGACGGGGATCCAGCGGCTGATGGTCGAGGCGGCGATCGGGCGCCGGATGGAGATGACGGTCTGGCGCAACGGCGCCCTCGTGGACATCGTCGTGGAGCCCGAGGAACTGCGCGTCCCCTGACGGCCGGCCCGGCGGCCGACGGCGCGTTGCCGCCCCCGCCCGGGTGGCCTAGGCGGCGTCCCGCTGCTGCAGGACGTAGTCCTCGAGCTTGCCGAGCGTCGCCTCGATGCTCCCGGGGTGCTTGCGGGTGAAGCCTGTCAGCCGGAACACGACCCTCCACGGCACGGCGCGGCCGTCCCATTCCTCCCGGACCAGGGTCGCGTCGCCGCGGGGCTCGAGGGTGTAGCGCCAGACGTGGGCCGAGAAATGGCGCCAGGCGATGCGGCGTCCCTCCTCGAACTCCACCACGCGGTTGAGGATCCTGTAGGGCGCACCCAGCTTCATGTCCATCCCGAACCGCGCGCCCGGTGACAGGCGCGACGGCCCGTTGGGCTGCTCCCCGCGCACCGTGCCCGACCCGTCGATCACGCTGTGGAGGGCGGGTGTGGCGAGGACCTCGAAGATGCGTGCGGCCGGCGCGTGGACGAGCCGCTCGCGGGCGATGAGATAGGGGCCGGGCGTCGTCGTCATGCCCCCATTCTGCCCGGTCCCGTCGAACCCTGCCCGGCCCGCCGAACCCTGCCCGGCCCCGCCGAACCGACACCGGACCGACGACGGACCCCTCCGGGCCCGTCGTCCGGCGCCGATCAGGGCTTGAGCAGCACCTTGATGGCGCGGCGCTCGTCCATGGCCCTGTACGCCTCGGCGGCGTCCTCGAGGGGCATCTCGACGTCGAACACCCGTCCGGGGTCGATCGTCCCGTCGAGGACGTCCTTCAGCAGCTCCGGGATGTAGGTGTGGGCGGGCGCCATACCGCCGCCGACCGTGATGTTCTTCGCGAACAGGACCCCGATGGGCAGTTCCGGTCCACCCGCTGGGACGCCGACGAAGCCGAGGTGGCCGCCGGGACGCGTGCTCCGCAGGGCCTGGTCCATGGATTCCTTGGTGCCCACGCACTCGAGCACGGAGTCGGCGAGCACTCCCCCGAGCAGTTCGCGGACCTTCGCCACACCCTCGTCGCCGCGCTCGGCCACGATGTCGGTGGCCCCGAACTCGCGGGCGAGGGCCTGGCGGTCCTCGTGGCGGGACATGGCGATGATGCGCTCCGCCCCGAGGCGCCTGGCGGCCAGGACACCGCACAGACCCACGGCGCCGTCACCCACGACGACGACGGTGCTGCCCGGGCCGACGCGCGCCGACACGGCGGCGTGGTGGCCCGTGGACATGACGTCGGAGAGGGTCAGCAGGCTCGCCGTGAGGGCGGCGTCGGGCTCGGACACACCCTCGACCTTGCGCAGCGTGCCGTCCGCCTGCGGCACGCGCACGGCCTCGCCCTGCGCACCCTGCACGAAGTCGCCGTGCTCGTCGGTGCTGCCCCAGCCCACGAGGTGGTCGCATGCGACGGTGACGCCGTTGAGGCATTGAGGGCATGCGCCGCAGCTGCCCACGAAGGGCGCGATCACGAAGTCGCCGACCGCGATGTCCGCCACGTCGTCGCCCACCGATTCCACGACACCGACGAACTCGTGGCCGATCGCCTTGGGCTCCTTGGTGGGCCGGACGCCCCGGTAGGGCCAGAGGTCCGAGCCGCAGACGCAGGAGGCCGTGACCCTCACGACCGCGTCCGTGGAGCGGAGGACGGTCGGGTAGTCGCGGTCCTCGACGCGGATGTCGCCCGGTCCGTGGATGATGGTGGCGCGCATGTGATCTCCTAGAAAGGTTGCCTGACGCACTTGGTGGTCCCCTGTCGCCACCTTACAAGCAGCACGGCTGCGGCCCTACCGCCGCGTGGTCCCGGTGGCGCGCTTGAATCCGTGCTCCAGGTCCTCGACGGTGCGCCTCCGGGATGTGACACCGCGGCGTCCGCCGGCAGCCGCCGCGGCAGCCCTGTCCTGTCCTGGGGACAGAACAGCCTCCCCCGCGCGGACGCGGAGGAGGCTGCCGATGCAGTGCCGGTCAGAGCGTGGCGTAGACCTCGCGGAGCAGCGTGGCGGTCTCGGACGGCGTCTTCCCGACCTTGACGCCCGCGGCCTCGAGGGCCTCCTTCTTGGCCTGCGCGGTGCCCGCGGAGCCGGAGACGATGGCGCCTGCGTGGCCCATGGTCTTGCCCTCGGGGGCCGTGAAGCCTGCCACGTAGCCGACGACCGGCTTGGTGACGTTCGCCTTGATGAACTCGGCGGCGCGCTCTTCGGCGTCCCCGCCGATCTCACCGATCATGACGATGGCCTTGGTCTCGGGGTCCGCCTCGAAGGCCGCGAGGGCGTCGATGTGCGTGGTCCCGATGACCGGGTCGCCGCCGATGCCGATGGCGGTGGAGAACCCGAGGTCGCGGAGTTCGAACATCATCTGGTAGGTCAGGGTGCCGGACTTCGAGACGAGGCCCACACCGCCCTTGCCCGTGATGTTCGCCGGGGTGATGCCGACGAGGGATTCGCCCGGCGTGATGATGCCGGGGCAGTTCGGGCCGATGATGCGGGTGACCTGCCGGCCGTCGGCGTCGACCTTGGACTGGGCGAGGGCCCAGAACGCGGCGGAGTCCTGCACGGGGACGCCCTCGGTGATCACGACGACGAGGCCGATGCCGGCCTCGATGGCCTCCACGACGGCGTCCTTGGTGAAGGCCGGCGGGACGAAGACGATCGACACGTCGGCGCCGGTCTCCTGGATGGCTTCCTCGACGGTGCCGTACACGGGCAGTGTGACGTCGCCGTGGGTGACCGTGGTACCGGCCTTGCGGGCGTTGACGCCGCCGACGACCTGCGTGCCGGCCTTCAGCATGAGGGCGGTGTGCTTGGTGCCCTCACCGCCCGTGATGCCCTGGACGATGACCCTGGAGTCCTTGGTGAGGTAGATAGACATGGGGAACCCTTACTTTCCGTAGGCCAGCGCGGCGGCCTTGTCGGCGCCTTCGTCCATGGTGTCGGCGAGGGTGACCAGCGGGTGGTTCGCCTCGGCGAGGATGCGGCGGCCCTCCTCGACGTTGTTGCCGTCGAGGCGCACCACGAGGGGCTTGTTGGCCTCGTCGCCGAGGATCTCGAGGGCCTTGACGATGCCGTTGGCGACGGCGTCGCAGGCGGTGATGCCACCGAAGACGTTCACGAAGACGCTCTTGACCTGGCTGTCGCCGAGGATGACGTCGAGACCGGCTGCCATGACCTCGGCGGACGCTCCGCCGCCGATGTCCAGGAAGTTGGCGGGCTTCACGTTGCCGTGGGCCTCGCCGGCGTAGGCGACGACGTCGAGGGTGGACATGACCAGCCCGGCACCGTTGCCGATGATGCCGACCTCGCCGTCGAGCTTGACGTAGTTGAGATCGTGCTCCTTGGCCTTGGCCTCGAGGGGATCGGCGGAATCCTTGTCCTCGAGCGCGGCGTGCTCGGTGTGGCGGAACTCGGCGTTCTCGTCGATGGTGACCTTGCCGTCCAGGGCGACGATGTCGCCGCTGCCGGTCTTGACGAGCGGGTTGACCTCGACGAGCGTGGCGTCCTCCTTCACGAAGACGTCCCAGAGCTTGAGGATGGTGGCGACGACGCCGTCGCGGAGTTCGGGGGCGAAGCCCGCGGCGTCGACGATCTCCTCGGCCTTGGCCTGGTCGATCCCGGTTCCCGGGTCCACGGCAATGCGTGCCAGGGCCTCGGGGCGCTCGACGGCGAGCTGCTCGATCTCCATGCCGCCCTCGACCGAGCACATGGCCAGGTAGTTGCGGTTGGACCTGTCGAGCAGGACGGAGAAGTAGTACTCCTCGGCGATGTCGGCGCCCTGCGCGATCATCACCTTGTGGACCGTGTGTCCCTTGATGTCCATGCCGAGGATGTCCGACGCGTAGGAATAGGCCTCGTCGGGGGTCTTGGCGACCTTGACGCCGCCGGCTTTGCCGCGGCCTCCGACCTTGACCTGCGCCTTGACCACGACGACGCCGCCGATCTTCTCGGCTGCTGCCTTAGCTTCTTCTGGTGTGTGCGCCACGATGCCGGCAAGCACGGGAACCCCGTGCGCCTCGAAAAGATCGCGCGCCTGATATTCAAACAGGTCCACTTAGCTAAAGTCCTTCTACGTCGAAGTAGGTTTACAAGAGGGAACTTTAGCCCCTCGGGCCTGAGGCCTTCCCCAGACTACCGGTTTAGTGAGTAAGGCCACAGTTCTATCCTGCGTAGAAAAACGGGCCCTGTTCGTTGGGGGTTTTCACCCGGATTCCACGGCCCTCCCGCGGATTTAGGCCACCTTGGTGAGCGGCGCGTAACGCAGCAGCAGCCGCTTCTCCCCGATGTCGAAGCGGACCTTGGCGACGGTCTTGTCGCCGGCGCCCTCGACGGACAGGACGGTGCCGTTGCCGAAACTCGCATGGTTGACCTTGTCCCCGGCCGCGACCGAGACCACTTCCTTCTGCGGCTGCACGCGTCCCACGGCCTTCGACGGCGCCGTGCCGCTGCCGTTGAAGCCGCCGCCGCTCGCACCCCAGTAGGACCCGCTGAACTTCGGACCGCTGATGCTGCCGCCCGTGGTCCACGCGGGTTTCGCCGCGCCCTCGCGTTTCCAGAGGATGAGGTCCTCGGGGATCTCGCTGACGAACTGGCTCGCCGGGTTGTACTGGCTCTGGCCCCACATGCTGCGCACCTCGGAGCGGGTGACGTAGAGGCGCTGCCGGGCACGCGTCAGGCCGACGTACGCCAGCCGCCGTTCCTCGGCGAGTTCCTTGGGGTCGGTGGCGGAGCGCTGGTGCGGGAAGATGCCCTGTTCCATGCCGGTCAGGAACACCACGGGGAACTCGAGGCCCTTCGCGGTGTGCAGGGTCATGAGCGTCACGACGCCCTGGCGGCGTGCCTCCTCGACCGCCCGCTGGACGTCGGCGGCCGAGCCGTCGGGTGCGTCGGGGATCTGGTCGGCGTCCGCCACGAGGGACACCTGTTCCAGGAAGTCGCCCAGCGTGCCCTCGGGGTTGTCCCGCTCGAACTCACGCACGACGGCGACGAGCTCCGCGAGGTTCTCCACGCGGGACTCGTCCTGCGGGTCGTTGCTCGTCCGCAGCTGCTCGAGGTATCCGGTCTGCTCCAGCACGGCTTCGAGGGCGGCTGACGCCCCGGAGCCGCTCGCCACCTCCGCGAGGTCGTCGACGAGCTTGACGAACCCGGCCACCGCGTTGACGGAGCGCGTCGCCATGCCCGGCGCCTGGTCGGCACGGCGGAGGGCCTCCATGAAGCTGACCCGCTCGCGCTCGCTCAGCGCGGCGATCGCGTACTCGGCGCGGTCGCCGATGCCGCGCTTGGGCTCGTTGAGGATCCGGCGCAGGTTGACGACGTCGTCGGAGTTCACGAGGACCCGCAGGTACGCCAGGGCGTCCTTGATCTCCTTCCGCTCGTAGAACCGGGTGCCGCCGACCACCTTGTAGGGCAGGCCCACCCGCAGCAGGATCTCCTCGATGGACCGTGACTGGGCGTTCGTGCGGTAGAAGATCGCGACGTCGCCGGGACGGAGGCCGTCCTCGTCCTGCAGGCGGTCGATCTCCTCGGCGATGAAGCGGGCCTCCTCGTGCTCGTTCTCGCCGACGTAGCCCACGATCTTCTCGCCGCTGCCCTCGGCGGTCCACAGCCGCTTCTCCGGGCGGTTCGGGTTCCGCGAGATCACGGCGTTGGCCGCACTGAGGATGTTCTGGGTGGAGCGGTAGTTCTGCTCGAGCAGGATGGTGCGGGCGCTCGCGTAGTCGTTCTCGAACTCGACGATGTTGCGCACGTCCGCACCGCGGAAGGCATAGATGGACTGGTCCGAGTCGCCCACGACGGTCAGTTCCGCCGGGTCCTCGGACGACTCCCCCGGCACCCCGACGATCTCCCGGACGAGCGCGTACTGCGCGTGGTTGGTGTCCTGGTACTCGTCGACGAGTACGTGCCGGAAGCGTCGCCGGTAGTAGTCGGCCACCCCGGGGAAGGCCCGGAACATGAAGACCGTCTGCGCGATCAGGTCGTCGAAGTCCATGGCGTTGGCCTGGCGCATGCGCTGGGCGTAGCCCGTGTAGACCTCGGCGACGGCCATCTCGAAGGGGTCCGACGGATCGGCGGCGGAGGCGAAGGACTCCTCGTCGATCAGCTCGTTCTTGAGCGCCGAGATCCTGTGCTGGATGGCCTTGGGGGCGAACTTCTTCGGGTCGAGGTCCAGGCCCTTCGCGACGAGCGTCACGAGGCGCAGCGTGTCGGCGGAGTCGTAGATCGAGAAGTTCGAGTTGAGGCCCACCGAGGCGGCCTCCCGGCGGAGGATCCGCACGCACGAGGAGTGGAACGTGGAGATCCACATGCGCTTCGCGACGTCGCCGATGAGAGCCTCGATGCGCTCGCGCATCTCGGCGGCGGCCTTGTTGGTGAAGGTGATGGCGAGGATCTGGCCCGGGTGGGAGCGGCCCGTGGCGAGCAGGTACGCGATGCGGTGGCTCAGCACGCGGGTCTTGCCGGAGCCTGCCCCCGCGACGATCAGCAGCGGCGACCCGCCGTGCCTGACGGCCTCCTCCTGCTGCGGGTTCAGTCCTTCCAGGAGTTCCTGCGCACGGTGCTCGTCGACGCCCACGCGCGACGGCACGTGCTCGGTGGCGGGGTCCGCGGGCTCGGCCTGCCCCGCCGTCCCGGCCATCGCCGCCTCGCGTGCACGCTTCTTCTCGGCGGGCGTGGGCGGGGAGACGTAGGGATCGAAGAGCATGTCCATGGTGCATCAAGTCTAGGCCGTGCCCCCGACACTCCCCTCCGCCCGGGCGGGGCCCGGCCCCTCTGCCTCGGCCATACTGGAGGAGTGGCAAAGACAAGGGCCCAGATCGCACGCAAGCACGCGACGCCCGCACCGCAGTCCCCTTCCCCGCAGGCCAGGCAGGGCAACGGGTCGCTCGTGGTCATCGCCGCGGCCGTCGCGTCCCTGTTCCTCTTCTGGTACTTCCACCTGCTCACGCTCGGCCAGATGACGCAGCTCTCCGGCGGCCTCACCATGCCCGACATGATGGTCGGCGGGTACGACGCCGACTACGTCCGGCGGCTGCACGAGGAGATGGACGACGACGCCCGCGGCCAGCTCAGCTACCTGCACCGCACGGCGGGCACGCTCTTCCCCCTGATCTTCGCGTTCGCGTGGCTCCTGCTGATACAGCTCAGCGCAGGACGGCGCCGGCTGCGCTGGGCCCTGTGGTCCCCGGTCCTCCTGTTCGTCGTCGTCGACCTCTGGGAGAACGTCGCGATCGACTCCGTGCTGGCCCAGGCGACCGCCGATCCGGGGGCCGTGGCCCTCGCCGCGACGCTGACCGTCCTGCGCTGGGTGCTGCTCGCCCTGAGCCTCGGAGCCGGTGCGGTCGCCGTCTTCCTGCCCCCACGGCTCCGGGCGTCGGCCGGGCAGGAAACCGCGGCGGCGAGCAGGTAAGCTGGGACCGCCGCATCGGTGGACCACCCGATCCCGGCCTCTGTAGCTCAGTAGGATAGAGCGTCCCTCTCCTAAAGGGAAGGTCGTCGGTTCGATTCCGGCCAGGGGCACACGGCAGCATCAGGGAGGGAGGGCGGACATCCGTCCTCCCTCCCTCCGCCTGCGGGGCAGCCCGGACACCAGGGCGACGATCCGACGGGTCATCCGGGTGTCGCGCGACGGGGGAGGACCGCATGGCCGACGCCCCGACGATCACCGTCACCGCCCTGTGCCTGGTCGACGGCCGCGGGCGCCTCCTGCTCGTGCGGAAGCGCGGGACGAGCATGTTCATGCAGCCCGGCGGCAAGCCGGAACCGGGCGAGACGCCCGCGGAGACCGGGGCCCGGGAGCTGGCCGAGGAGCTGGGCCTGGCCGTGCGGCCCGGGGACCTCACGCTCCTCGGCACCTGGCGCGGACCGGCGGCCAACGAGGCGGACACGCTCCTCGTCGCCACCGTCTTCCTCTGCCCCCTGACGGCTGAACCGCTGCCGGCCGCGGAGATCGAGGAGCTCGCGTGGCTCGACCTCGGCGACGCCGCGGGACGGCGGGACCTCGCACCGCTGCTGACCGACTACGTGGTCCCCGTCCTGCTGGGGTCGAGGGCGGCGAACCCTTAGACGCCGCTGAGTGCTTCGGGCTCCTCGTCCATCGCCACGTTCTTCTGCACCGCGAACTGCGTGCGGTGCAGTTCCTCGTACCGGCCGCCGAGGGCCAGCAGCTGGTCGTGCGAGCCGCGCTCCACGATCGCACCGTCCTCGACCACGAGGATCATGTCGGCGCTGCGGATGGTGGACAGCCGGTGTGCGATCACCATCGCCGTCCTACCCGCGAGCGCCTCGCTCAGCGCCGCCTGCACTGCCGCCTCCGACGTCGAGTCGAGTGCCGCCGTGGCCTCGTCGAGGATGACGACGCGCGGGTGGGCGAGCAGGAGCCGGGCGATGGTCATGCGCTGGCGTTCACCGCCGGAGAGCCGGTAGCCGCGCTCGCCGACCATGGTGTCGAGCTGGTCGGGCAGCGACCGGACGAGCGGCTCCAGCCGCGCGCGCCGGACGGCGTCCCACACCTCGTCCTCGGTGGCCTCCGGGCGGGCGAGCCGGAGATTGGCGAGGATCGTCTCGTGGAACAGGTGGCCGTCCTGGGTGACCATGCCGAGCGTCTCGCGCATCGACGCGAAGGTCACGTCCCGCACGTCGGTTCCGCCCAGGCGGACCGCGCCGCTGTCGACGTCGTACAGGCGCGCGAGGAGCTGGGCGATCGTCGACTTCCCGGCACCCGAGGTGCCCACGAGGGCGACGGTCTGCCCCGCCTCGATCCTGAAGGACACACCGTGCAGCACCTCCTCGCCGCCCCGCGTGTCCAGCGTGGACACCTCCTCGAGGGAGGCGAGCGAGACCTTGTCGGCGGACGGGTACGCGAACCGGACGTCGTCGAACTCCACCGAGACGGGGCCCGCGGGCACGCGTCCGGCGTCCGGCTTCTCCTGGATGAGGGGCTGCAGGTCGAGCACCTCGAAGACGCGCTCGAAGCTGACGATGGCGCTCATGATCTCCACGCGCGCGTTCGCGAGGCTCGTGAGCGGTGCGTAGAGCCGCGTGAGCAGGAGGGCGAGCGTGACGACCTCGCCGGTGTCGAGCTGTCCCCGGAGCGCGAGGAAGCCGCCGAGTCCGTAGACGAGGGCCAGCGCCAGTGCGGAGACGAGCATGAGCGCCGTGAAGAACACGAACTGCAGCATCGCCGTCCGCACCCCGATGTCCCGCACGCGTGCGGCGCGGACCCGGAACTCCTCGGACTCCTCGTCGGGCCTGCCGAACAGCTTCACCAGGGTGGCGCCGGGAGCGGAGAAGCGCTCGGTCATCTGCGTGCTCATGGCCGAGTTGTGGTCCGCCGCCTCGCGGCGCAGCGCGGCGAGGCGGCTGCCCATGCGGCGGGCGGGCACGAGGAAGACGGGCAGCATGACGACGGCGAGCACCGTGACGAGCCAGGACGTGCTCAGCATGACCGCGAGCGTGAGGATGAGGGCCACGAGGTTGGTGACCACGCCGGAGAGCGTGCCGCTGAAGGCCTGCTGCGCGCCGATGACGTCGTTGTTCAGTCGGCTCACCAGTGCGCCCGTGCGGGTACGGGTGAAGAAGGCGATCGGCATCTTCTGGACGTGGTTGAAGACGGCCGTGCGGAGGTCGAGGATCACGCCCTCGCCGATGCGCGCCGAGTACCAGCGCGTCACGAGGGACACCGCGGCGTCCGCGACGGCCACGAGCGCGATGACGACGGCGAGCCGGACGACGGTGCCCGTCTCGCCATCGGCGACGATCACGTCCACCACCTGGCCGGCGAGGACCGGCGTCGCGACGGCGAGGAACGCGCCGACCACGGACAGGAGGATGAACAGCACGAGCTTCGACCGGTAGGGGACGGCGAACGTGAGGATCCGGCGCAGCGACTCCCGGGAGAACCCGTGCTTCGTGTCCTTCGCCGTCGAGATCCTGTACAGCGAGCTCCAGGCCGCGCCTTCCATGCTCATTGCGATTCCTTCCATGGATGCCAGTCCCGGCTGGGGAGGGCCGATGTCTGGACCCCCGGCGCAACACTTCGGAACAATAAGTGCATGCTCCGGTGTTCACCTCAGTAGTGTTCGACTCCGGTCCCGACCGGGACGGAGATACGTAGGGTTCAAGCCGTTCCCGGCGCCTTCTATTTCCGCCACCGGCCGTGTCCGCCTCTACGAAACCGAAGGAAGCCCCCCATGAAGTATCGCCTGTCCGTCCTCGGAACCGCTGCAGCCCTCACACTCGCGCTCGCCGGCTGCTCGTCGTCGGCCCCGGCCGGCGAGGGTGGTTCGTCGGAGTCCGCGGCGGCGACGTCGCTGCAGGAGATCCAGGATGCGGGCGTCCTGACCGTGGGCACCGAGGGCACCTACAAGCCCTTCAGCTACCACGAGGACGGCAGCGGCGAGCTCACCGGGTACGACGTCGAGGTCATCACCGCCGTCGCGGAGAAGATGGGCGTCGAGGCCGAGTTCGAGGAGACCCAGTGGGACGCGATCTTCGCGGGCCTCGAGGCGGGCCGCTTCGACGTGATCGCCAACCAGGTCTCGATCACGGACGAGCGCAAGGCGACCTACGACTTCTCCGAGCCGTACACCGTCAGCTCCGGCGTGATCGTCACCGCGACGGACAACACCGACATCACCTCGTTCGAGGACCTCTCCGGCAAGACCACGGCGCAGTCGCTGACCAGCAACTGGTACGACCTCGCAACGGAGAGCGGCGCGAACGTGGAGCCCGTCGAGGGCTGGGCCCAGTCCGTCACGCTCCTGGAGCAGGGCCGCGTGGACGCGACCATCAACGACGAGCTGACGTACCTGGACTACCAGAACACGAACAACAACGAGGGCATCAAGATCGCGGCCACCACCGAGGAGTCGTCCCAGAGCGCCGTCGCCGTGCGCAAGGGCAGCCCCGAGCTCGTGGACGCCATCAACACGGCCCTCGGGGAGCTGCGCGCGGACGGTACGCTCACGGAGATCTCCGAGAAGTACTTCGGCTCCGACGTCAGCGAGTGATGCCGGCGCGAGGGGCCGGGGGATCGAACTGATGGACTGGGAACTGCTGCGCTCCTCCTTCTGGCCCATGCTCTCCGGGGGCCTCACGGGCACCATCCCCCTCTCCCTCGCCTCCTTCGCGATCGGCCTGGCGCTGGCGCTCGTCGTCGCGCTCATGCGGATCAGCGGCAAGGCGGTGCTCTCCGGGATCGCGCGCTTCTACGTGTCGGTGATCCGCGGCACCCCCCTGCTGGTGCAGCTGTTCGTCATCTTCTACGGCCTGCCGTCCATCGGGCTGACCATCGATCCGTGGCCGAGCGCGATCATCGCCTTCTCGCTCAACGTCGCGGGCTACGCGGCGGAGATCCTGCGTGCCGCGATCCTCTCCGTGCCGAAGGGCCAGTGGGAGGCCGGCCACACCATCGGCATGTCCCGCGCGCTCACCCTGCGCCGCGTCATCCTGCCGCAGGCGGCCCGCGTCTCGGTGCCGCCGCTCTCCAACACGTTCATCAGCCTCGTCAAGGACACGTCCCTGGCGTCGCTGATCCTCGTGACCGAGCTGTTCCGCGAGGCCCAGCAGATCGCCGCGTTCTCGCAGCAGTTCATGCTGCTCTACCTCGAGGCCGCCGCCATCTACTGGGTGTTCTGCCTCGTCCTGTCCAGCGGCCAGTCCGCGCTCGAGAAGAGGTTGGACCGCTATGTCGCCCACTGAGCCCCTCCTGACCGTTACCGGCCTGCAGAAGTCGTTCGGTGACACCCGGGTGCTGAAGTCGATCGACCTGCGGATCGACAGCGGCCAGGTGGTCGCGCTCGTCGGCCCGTCCGGCTCCGGCAAGACCACCGTGCTCCGCTGCCTGAACGGCCTCGAGACGCCCGACGGCGGGACCGTCGCCTTCAGCGGCGGCCCCAGCGTGGAGTTCGGCGGGAAGGTGACGAAGAAGGAGGCGCTGTCGCTGCGGGACCGCAGCGCCATGGTGTTCCAGAACTACAACCTCTTCCCGCACATGACGGTGCTCGAGAACATCATCGAGGGTCCCGTCCGGGTGCGGAAGCGGCAGCGGAAGGACGCCGTCGCCGACGCCGAGCGTCTCCTCGGGCGCGTGGGGCTCGCCGAGAAGCGGGACGACTACCCGTTCAACCTGTCCGGCGGCCAGCAGCAGCGGGTCGGGATCGTCCGTGCGCTGGCCCTGCAGCCCGACCTGCTGCTCTTCGACGAGCCGACCTCGGCCCTCGACCCCGAACTCGTCGGGGAGGTCCTCACCGTCATCAAGGAGCTCGCCGAGGAGAAGTGGACCATGGTGATCGTGACCCATGAGCTGGCCTTCGCACGCGAGGTCGCCGACGAGGTGGTCTTCATGGACGGGGGCGTCGTCGTCGAGCACGGCCATCCCGACCAGGTGCTGCGCAACCCGCGCGAGGAGCGGACACGCCGGTTCGTCCAGCGCCTGCTCAACCCCTTCTAGCGGTCTCCGTCCGGGGCCACCCCGAGCGGTGCGGCACGACGACGGTACGGCGTGACCCAGTGCTGGCCCGGGGGGCCGGCGCGTGCCCTTCGGCCGCGATCATCAGGCCGCGTTCATCAGGCCGCGTTCATCAGGCCGCGATGCGGTCCGGATGCGAGTAGCAGTTCAGGGTCGTTCCGCGGCTGAAGCCGACGAGCGTGAGTCCGGCGTCGTCGGCGAGGTCCGCTGCGAGGGATGACGGCGCGCTGACGGCGGCGAGCACGGGGATGCCGGCGAGCTGCGCCTTCTGCACGAGCTCGAAGGATGCCCGGCCCGAGACCTGCAGGATGGTGCCGCGCAGGGGCAGCATCCCTTCGCGCAGTGCCCAGCCCACCACCTTGTCGACGGCGTTGTGGCGTCCCACGTCCTCGCGGAGGCAGAGGAGCTCCCCCTCGGCGGTGAAGAGACCGGCCGCGTGGACGCCTCCCGTGCGGTCGAACAGCTTCTGGCTCTCCCGGAGGCGGCCGGGCAGCGAGGCCAGGATCCCCAGATCCACGGGCGCGGGGTCGTCGTGCAGGTCGAACCGCGAGGACTTCCGCACCGCGTCGATCGATGCCGTGCCGCAGATACCGCAGGAACTCGAGGTGTACACATGGCGTTCCATCGCGGTGTCGGGGAGTTCGACGCCGGGCCTGAGCTGCGCCTCCACGACGTTGAAGGTCTGCTGGCCGTTGTCGTCGACGCCTGCGCAGTACCGCAGGCTGGGCAGCTGGCCCGGCTCCCACACGATGCCCTCCGAGACGAGGAACCCGGCCACGAGGTCGAAGTCGTCCCCCGGGGTCCGCATGGTCACGGTGAAGGCGCTGCCGCCGAGGCGGATCTCCAGCGGCTCCTCCCCTGCCAGCACGTCCTCGCGGCGTCCCGTCTGTGCTCCGACGCGGAACTTGGTGATGCGGCGTCGCTGGGTGACCCGGTTCATGCTGCGCTCCTTGCCTCGGTCCTAGAACGAGGTTAGTCGACCCCGGGGGGGTCCTCCGGCCGCCGGTACCACCACGGAGGGGTGGACAGCACCGGTCAGCTCGCGGGCACCACCCAGGGCAGGGTCAGGGCAGGTACGGCGTCGCCCGCCTCGCAGCCCTCGGGCGGGATCACGAGGACGCCGTCGGCGGCGGCGAGGCCGCGCAGCATCCCGGACCGCTGGTGGGTGCTGGGGACGGCATGGCCGGTCTCGACCCGGTAGGGCACGAGCCGGCTCCTGCGGGGCAGCGGCTCGAAGGCGTCCGCACTCGTCATGGTGCGGGGCGCCTCCAGCGGCGATCCGCGCAGCCCCGCGAGCAGCGGGGCGGCCACGGTGAGCATGGCCATCATGGCCGCCAGCGGGTTGCCGGGGAGCCCCACGAGGAAACGGCCGTCCGGCAGCCGGGCCAGCAGCGTCGGATGACCGGGACGCATCGCGATGCCGTCGATGATCATCTCGGCGCCCAGTTCGGTGAGCGCCCGCCGGATGTGGTCCGCGGAGGAGCTGCCCGTCCCGCCGGTGGTGATCAGCACGTCGCCGGACGCGCGCGCCAGGGAGAACTCGTCGGTCGGTTCCGCACTGATGGCCGCCACGACGTCGTCGAGGTCGTCCTTGGCGCGTCCGGCGACGTCGACGTGGCCGCCGAGCATCGCCACGAATCCGGGCAGCTGGGGCCCGAAGGTGTCGCGCACCTGGCCGGGGTACGGCAGTCCGTGATCGATCACCTCGTCGCCCGTCATGAGCAGGGACACGCGCGGGGCCCGGAGGACGGCGAGGGTGTCGTGTCCGCACACTGCCGCGAGGGCGATCTGCGCGGGGTTCAGGACGACGCCGGCGGGGATCGCCTCGGAGCCCTCCTCGGCCTCCTCCCCCGCCGGTCGCACGTGCTCGTGGAGCGACGGCTCGTCGGGCCGTGCCGAGCCGTTGCGTTCGAGCATGTCACCACGGACCGATCCGTGCTCGGTCCGGAGGATGCCGACGGCGTTCTGGGGCACCACTCCTCCCGTGAGGATGAACGTCGCCTCGCCGGGTGCGAGCGACACCTCCCCGGAATCGGAGTGGGGCGAGGGCCTGCCCCGCAGGTGTTCCTCCGGCGTGTGGCTCACGAGCCTCCAGGGTGGCTCGCCGTTGACCGCCCAGCCGTCCATCGCCGATGACGCGTAGTGCGGGATGGCCTGCAGTGCGTGCACCGGTTCGGCGAGCGTCTGGCCGAGGGCATCGCTCAGCGTGACGGTCTGGAACGGCAGGGGACGCCCGGCGGTGTGCGCGAGCGTGCGCGCGGTGGCCCAGTCGACGTCGCGTGCTGCAGCGGCCTCGCTCATTCCGTGGCTCCTTCCGCCGCGGCCTCCGCGCAGAGCGCGTCGGCCACCGCCGTCGCGGAGCGCATGGCGACCTGCTCCTCGGCCTGTCCGCTGCCCACGGCGAGCCCCGCGGCGTAGCCGACGACGAAGGTGGTCAGGGGTGCCGCCGGTCGGACGACGCCGTGGGCGGCCCGGCCGGCGAGCCCGAGGACCGCGTCGATGTCGACGTCGGTCCCGTCGATCTCGAAGGCGGCGAGCAGCTTCTCGGTCCAGTCGTGCAGCAGCTTCTGGCGATCGTCCATGGGCCCTCCGGGTGGTGTCAGGGGACGTCGACGCCCAGCTCTCGTGCGTCTTGCCAGGTGTCGACGTCGTGCGTCGTGCCCGGTGGAACCGGGACGGGTCTGCTCCTCACAGTAGCAAGGAGGCTGTGCATCGACAGGTTGTCCGCGGATCCGCGGCCCAGCACCGCATCGACGGCGGCGGCGAGGTCCTCGGTCCGGTAGAGCGCCGCGAGCGGCTGGTGGCGGCCGTCGTCCACCGCCACGAGGGACGCGTCGGCACCTCCCGCCGCCTCGGCCAGGAGGATCTCGAGGAGCTCGCCGACGCGGGGCATGTCGCAGGCGACGACGGCGTACCAGGGCGCCCTCGGTCGCGGCGAGGCCCGGAACCCGGCGACGACGCCGGCGGCGGGTCCGGCGAACGCGGGTTCCTCCCGGACGAACGACGGTGCGCCCGGCAGCGCGTGGCGTGCGCCGTCGTCGGGTGCGGGGCCCACCACGGTGAGTCGCCGTGCCCCGGAGAGGGCGGCGCACGTGCGCTCGAGCAGGGTCTCGCCGTCGAGGACCAGTCCGGCCTTGGGGACGCCACCGAGCCGGGAGGACCGCCCCCCGGAGAGGATGATCGCATCGAACGGCGGGATGCTCCCGCTCATGCGGCGTTCTCGGCAAGGAACTCGCTCCACTGCGGTGCGGGCTTCTCGAGCTCGCGGATCTGCCACTGCGGGCCGCGCGGCGGGAGTGGCACGATCCGCAGCTTCCAGCCCAGGCTGCTGAGCGTCTTGTCCCCCTTGGCGTTGTTGCACTTGAGGCAGCATGCCACGAGGTTCTCCCAGGTGTCGGCCCCGCCGCGCGAGCGCGGCTGGACGTGGTCGATGGTCGAGGCGGTCTTCCCGCAGTAGGCGCACAGGTGGTTGTCGCGGCGGAGCACCCCGCGCCGGGTGGCCGTCACGTCGTGCCGGTACGGGATCTTCACGTACCGATGGAGGAGGATCACCGACGGGCGGCCCAGGACCTCCGTCGGGCCGACGACGGGCTCCTCGTCCTCCGCGACGACGCTGGCCTTCCCCGTGAGGACGAGCACCAGTGCCCGGCGGAAGGTGACCACCGCCAGTGGTTCATACCCTGCGTTCAGAACAAGAGTGCGCATGAACAAAGCCTCGATGCTGACCTGTTCCCGCAACCGGTTGCCATCCCGGGGTTCGGGAGAAGTGCTTCGGATTGACACTGCAAGGGTAAGCAAAACACATGCGGGCGACCAATCGGCAGAATGGGGTGTCACGTGTGCTGTGGTGCTCAATCTGCTACCCGTGGAACGACGGAAGGACCGGCACACCGTGCCGGTCCTTCCGTCCTGCGGGCTGGCCGCGGATCAGCCGCCCACGCGGATGTACACGCCGCCGGAGCCGAGCTCCGCGGGTGCGATCACGGTGGAGTTGCCGTTGAATCCACCGTGGACGGCCTGGCCGCCACCGATGTACACCGCGATGTGGGCCATGCCCATGCCGCCGTCGGCGTAGTAGATGAGATCGCCCGGAATGGCCTCGCCCGCGCCCACGGTGCGGCCCAGGGACAGGTAGCCTGCCGGCCAGCCGTGGAAGTTGATGCCCGCGGCGGCGAGCGAGTTGCTGGCGAGGCGGGTGCAGTCCTGCGTGACCCCGAGCTGGCCCTTGGCCGCTGCGGCGATCGTGGCGGCGACGCCCGACGACGCTGCGGGTGCCGCGGGTGCCGCAGGAGCGGCGGGTGCCGCAGGAGCGGCGGGTGCTGCCGGGACGACGGGAGCAACGGGGGCGGCCGGTGCGACGGCTGCCGCCGGAGCAGCCACGGGTGCGGCCGCCTTCACTGCCACGGGAGCGGCCGCCCGGGCGACCGGCGCCTGGACCGCCGCGGCGGGTGCAGGGGCTGCGGGCGCTGCGGGCGCTACAGGTTCGACGACGGGGGCCGCCACGACGGGAGCCTCGGCGACGGGTGCCTTGACAGGTGCCTTGGGTGCGACGACGACCTTCGCCTGCACCTTGACGGGCGTCCGGTTGAAGGAGACGACGGAGTCGGCGGGTGCGACGACCGCGGGCCGCGCCGACGACACGGAGACGTTGGAGGCGGCGACGTCGCGCTGCGGCTGCAGGTCGGCCGCGTTGGCGGCGACACCGCTGGTCAGGACGAGGCCCGAGGCCGCGACGATGACGGCGGCCTGGCGGCCTACCCCGGTGGCGTTCGTGGTGACGGCTTTGGCGAGGTTCGAGAAGCCGGCGGTGGTCCGCACTGCTTCTCGATGGCGTGCGGAAATGGCGCGTGAAGACATGGGGGGATACTCCGGTGGTGGTGTTTAGCGGACGCGGACGAAGCTGGCGCCGGGGAGGTCGGACAGGCTGTGGAGGCCGGTGTTCATGCCGTTCAGGCCACCGCTGATGACCTGGCCGTTGCCGACGTAGATCGCGACGTGGCCGCCGGTGATGACGAGGTCGCCTGCGGCAGGGCTGCCGACGACGTCGCCGAACTGGAAGAACTGGCCGGGGGCGAGATCGCCGACGGACTTGCCGACCGAGCGCAGTGCGGTCTCGACCATGGCGGTGCAGTCCTGGGCGACGCCGATCTGGGCGTACGCGGAACCGACGAGGCCGGCGGCGACGCCGGAGGACGGGGCGGCGGGAGCGGGCTGCGGTGCGGGGACCGGTGCGGCAGGCGCTGCTGCCGGCGCGACTGCGGCGGGCGCGGCAGCCGGGGCCGGGGCGGGGGCCGGTGCGGGGGCTGCAACCGGGGCCGGGACCGCGGCGGGGGCTGCAACCGGGGCGGGAGCCGCGACGGGGGCGGGAGCTGCGACAGCGGCGGGGGCCGCGATGGCGGCGGCCGGTGCTGCGACGGGCTCGGCGGGTGCCGGGGCCTCGACGACGGGCTCGGGGGCCGGGGCCTCGACGACGGGCTCGGGGGCGGCGGTGACCTCGACGGCCACGCGGTCGAAGGAGACCGTAGCGGTGGCGGGGACGGTGACCTCGGCCGAGACGACCCGGCTGACGGTCAACGCTGCGGAGGACTGGACTTCGCGCTCAGCGGGGGTGGCGCCGTGGGCCGGCAGGCCGGCGGTCAGGACCAGGCCCGACGCGGCGACGATGACGGCTGCCTGGCGGCCGACGGATCCGGCGTTGGAGGTGACTGCAGTGGACAGGTTCGTCAGCGCACTGACGTTCCGGGCCGCACGGTGGCGGCCCAGTGAAGAGCTATTGGACACGTTGGATTGCCTCTCCCAACGCCTGCGAGGTGAGCTGTCGGATTCGGATGGGAGTCACCCGGCCGCTGCTGTGACACAGCGACTTAACCCCAAGGATTTCGAGAACGAAACCCAGAAATTGGTTCCCCCGCCTCTGCCATGCGATGGTGCGGACGGACCTCGAGCAATGGCAGAGCTAGGCGATTTGCAGGAGGGTGCCGGATCTAGAGCGACTTTGGCACGAGATGAAAGCTACAACAAAAACGCCCTTTTGTCACATTACGGTCACGGAACGGTGTGTTCTTGATGACGACGGCGATTCGGAGGATGATCCCCGGGCTGCGCGCAGAGCCGGTGGACCGGAACGGAGCCGGCATCTCCGTTCCGGTCGGGCCGGCACGGGCTGCGGACGCCTGGAAGGGGCCGTCAGGCGGCGACGTCGTCGGGTGACGGCTGGATCGGTCTGCGCCTTCGTCAGGCCGCGACGGAGACGAACACGTGCGAGGCGACCTCGGGCGGCAGCTCGAGAGCGCCCTCGACCCCCGGGACGCGGACCGACACGTAGCCGCCCACGGACTCCAGGTTGAGCTGCGCGCCGGGGCGGAGGCCGCCCTCGTCGAGCTGCGTGAGCAGTTCGGGGTCCACCTGGATCGGCTCGGCGAGGCGCACCAGCGTGACCTGACGGTCGGGCGAGTAGGTGCCCATGGCGGACAGCAGGGTCACGACGCCGTCGGTGAACCGCTCCGACTCGACCCCTCCGATGGCGGCGAGGCCGGGGATCGGGTTGCCGTACGGCGATTCGGACGGCCTGCCGAGGAGTTCGTAGAGCCGCCGTTCGACGCGCTCGCTCATCACGTGTTCCCAGCGGCAGGCCTCGTCGTGGACGTAGGCCCAGTCGAGGCCGATGACGTCGCTGAGCAGGCGTTCCGCGAGACGGTGCTTGCGCATGACACCCGTGGCCCTGCGGCGGCCGAGCTCCGTGAGTTCGAGGTGCCGGTCCCCGGAGACGACGACGAGCCCGTCACGCTCCATGCGACCGATGGTCTGGGAGACGGTCGGCCCCGAGTGGCGGAGGCGCTCGGCGATGCGCGCGCGGAGGGCGACGATGTTCTCTTCCTCGAGTTCAAGGATGGTCCGCAGGTACATCTCGGTGGTGTCGATGAGGTCCGTCATGCGGTTCTACTCCTTGGTGCGGTGCGGGTGCGCGGCTGGAGTGCCTCACGCCGGTGAGACGAGCCACAGCCGCCACGGCAGGCTCCGCCCCACGCCCCCCAAGGTTAACCCATGGCGCGACAGGCTCGGCAATCGGACGGAAGGGTCCGGGACGGTCACCTGCAGGCACCGTCCGGGGCGTTCACAAATGGAGGCCGCCGGAGCGCTGGGGCAGAATGAGGGCCGTACCCGCCGCCGACAGCTGGAGCACCTCATGAGCGACTCGCCCCGCATCCCCGAACACCTCCTGCCGACGGACGGTCGCTTCGGCGCCGGGCCGTCGAAGGTACGGGAGGGGCAGCTCGACGCACTCGCGGCCGCGGGCCGGTCGCTGCTCGGCACCTCCCACCGCCAGGCACCGGTCCGGGACCTGGTGGGCCGCGTGCGGGCGGGCCTCAGCACGTTCTTCGGTGCTCCCGACGGGTACGAGGTCGTCCTCGGCGTCGGCGGTTCCACCGCGTTCTGGGACGTCGCGACCTTCGGCCTGGTCGAGCACAAGGCCCAGCACCTCTCCTTCGGCGAGTTCGGGTCGAAGTTCGCCTCGGCGACCAGCAAGGCGCCGTTCCTCGAGACGTCCACCGTCATCACCTCAGCACCCGGGACGCGCCCCGAGCCTGTCGCGGAGGCCGGCGTGGACACCTACGCCTGGCCCCAGAACGAGACGTCCACCGGTGTCGCCGCTCCGGTCCGGAGGGTCGACGGCACGGACGACGGTTCGCTCGTGATCGTCGATGCCACGTCCGCAGCGGGAGGCCTCGACGTCGACGTGGCGGAGGCCGACGTCTACTACTTCGCGCCGCAGAAGAACTTCGCGTCCGACGGAGGCCTGTGGCTCGGGCTCTTCTCCCCCGCCGCGCTGGAGCGTGCAGCACGCATCGACGCCGGGGACCGCTGGATCCCGGATTTCCTCAACCTGCAGACCGCCATCGACAACTCGCGCCTGAACCAGACCTACAACACGCCGGCGCTGGCCACGCTCGTCACGCTCGATGCGCAGGTGTCCTGGCTCAACGAGCAGGGCGGCCTGCCGTTCGCTGCTGCCCGCACCGCGGACTCCGCAGGGCGCCTGTACCGCTGGGCCGAGGGGTCCGACGTCGCCGACCCGTACGTCGTACGCCCCGAGGACCGCTCGAACGTGATCGTGACGGTGGACTTCGACGACGCCGTCGACGCGGCGCGCATCGCAGCGATCCTCCGCGCCAACGGGGTCGTCGACGTCGAGCCGTACCGAAAGCTCGGCCGCAACCAGCTCCGCATCGCCACGTTCGTGGCGATCGAGCCCGACGACGTCTCGGCGCTGATCGCCTGCATCGACCACGTCGTCGAGAACCTCCTCTAGGTCCGTCGCGAGGGGCGGCTCGAACGGCCGGCGGGTGTGCCGGTCCGACGGGCTGGTGCCCGGCTGAGGGGCAGGCCGCTGCGGTCGGTGGCAGCAGGAAGCACAGGTGGAACCTCCCGGGTGCGGAACGGGTCGGCCCCACCGGGGCTCGGCGCCCGGCAACTCAGCGGGCCCTCGGTGCGATCCCGCTCGCAGGAGGTATCAGGCCGGGCTGTCGCCCGCCCCTGCCTCGTGGTCGAGACGCAGGCGACGGGGCGCCGACCTGTCGTAGCGCAGGCGCACCTCGTGGTAGCGCCATGCCCAGAAGATGCCGACCGCGGCCGCGACGAGTCCGGACGCCGCAGCAACCCCGAGGCTCCACCGCGGACCGAAGGCATCGGAGACCCAGCCCACCACCGGCGCGCCCAGCGGCGTCCCGCCCAGGAAGATGGCGAAGTACAGGGCCATGACACGGCCACGCATCGCGGGATCCGTCGTCGTCTGGACATAGGCGTTGGCACTCGTCATCAGTGTCAGGGCGAAGAGGCCCACCGGGACGAGGGACAGCCCGAACAGCCACAGATTCGGGGCGAGAGCCGCGAGGATGCAGGCCAGACCGAACGCCGCCGACGCCCCGAAGACGAACCGCAGGCGCGGCCGGTCCCGCCGTGCGGACAGCAACGCCCCCGCGACCGATCCCACGGCCATGACGGATGACAGGACACCGAAGACACCGGCGTTCTGCCCGAACTCCGTACGCGCCATGGCAGCGATGAAGACGGCGAAGTTCAGGCCGAAGGTGCCGACGATGAAGATCGCGAGCATCACCACCATGAGGTCCGGCCGCAGGCGGACGTAACGGAATCCGGCGCGGATCCGTCCCTTGCCCGGGGCCTGGCGGGGTTGCTTGTTCAGCTCGGAGCTGCGCATCACGAGCAGCACGTAGACCATCGCACCGAACGTCAGGGCATTGATCATGAAGACCCAGCCCGGACCGACCCCCGCCGTCAGGAGACCGGCGACGGCCGGGCCGATCAGGCGTGCGCCGTTGAAGGACGCGCTGTTCAGGGCCACGGCATTGGGCAGGTAGTCGTCGCGCACGAGCTCGGACACGAAGGCCTGCCGTGCGGGGGCGTCGAAGGCCGAGACGATGCCGAGCGCCAGGGCGAACGCATAGACGTGCCACAGAACGGCGACATCGAGGAGAACCAGCAGACCGAGGCCGACACCGAGGAGCGCCATGGCCACCTGGGTGACGGCGAGCAGGCGCCGCCGGTCGACCGTGTCCGCGATCAGGCCCGCCCACGGCGCGATGACGAGCTGTGGCCCGAGCTGGAGGGCCATGACGACGCCGAGGGCCGATGCGCTCTGCGGGGTGAGGATGTCGTAGACCAGCCAGTCCTGGGCGGTCCGCTGCATCCAGGTGCCGATGTTGGAGATCAGGGCACCGATGAACCAGAGCCTGTAGTTGTGGATGCCGAGCGATCGGAAGGTGCTCATGCCTGTTCCGTCCCGCTCCGGCGCCCCAGTGCGATCACCCGGCGTCGGTGGCTTCCACGGTGTCGTCGGTGGATTCCTGCTCGTCGGAGTCAGCAGCAGATGGCGCCTGGTCGTCACGTACATCGACCGTGGCGGCGGCGGTCGACGGCTCGTCCACGGGGAAGGCCGCAGGTGCTGCCTCGTCGTCACGTGCAGCCGCCGGGGAGGCCGCGGGAGCCGGCTCGTCGGCCGGCGAGTCCTCGGGGCGCACCCGCTCGGACCACGGCAGCCACTCGGGTGCGAGGAGCGACGTCGCCGAGGGCAGCAATCCGACCTCGCAGACCGTCACCTCCTTGCTGCGCGCCACGCGGGCGACGCTCGCGTACCAGTGCCATCCCCCGTACCCGGGCACGAACGCCTCGAAGCGGTGCGTGACGAGGCGTTCACCCTCGACGACGGCGGAGACGTGGCTTCCCACCTGAGCCTCCGGAGCGACTTCGAGGATCCCGAGCCGGGCACGGTCCACCGCTGCTTCGAGCACGACGTCGGATTTGGGGATGCGGCGCGACGCCCGCGGCTTCCGCGGTGTCCCGGCCTGCGCGGCATCGGCCCCTGCGGGCGTCGTCGCTGCATCGGTCGGAGCAGCGGCGTCGGCGGTCTCCAGGTTGCTCGAGGTCATGATCGAAGCCTACGCGTCGAGGTCGTCGGCCACGGCCCGCAGGACGGCGGCGACCTTGGAGGCATGCGCCTTCTCGGGGTAGCGGCCCTTGCGGAGATTGTTGGACACCCCGTCGAGGAGCTTGATGAGGTCCTCGGTGATGACTGCCATGTCATCCGCACTCTTCCGCGTGGCCTTGACCACCGAGGGTGCCTGCTCGAGGATGCGGGCGGACAGCGCCTGGGGCCCGCGCCGCCCGTCGGCCACACCGAATTCCAGCTTCGTGCCGACCTTCACCTCGCTCACGCCGGCGGGGAGCGCCGAGGCGTGCAGGAACACCTCCTGGCCCTCGTCGGTGGACAGGAAACCGAAGCCCTTGTCCGCGTCGAACCACTTCACTTTGCCGATGGGCACGTCGTCTACCTCTTCTTAGCTGTACCGGGCGGCGAGCGCCTGCGGTCCGGGCCCCGCTCCGCGGCCACCGCCCGGTGTCCGGGCTCACCGCCGCTCGAACTGACCGGGGAAGTCTGTACCCCCTAGGATATAGCGTCCCCCGCGGCCACCGGTGCCGTGGTTCTTGTAGTCTGGGACGGCTATGACCCCCGACGAACCGGCACCCGCGCCCTCCCCCGACCACCTCCAGCGAAACACCGGAGACGAAGCACCGGACGGCACGTCGCGCGGGCGGTCGGTGGTCCTGGTCCTCGCGGTCGTCTTCGCAGCACTCGGACTGCTGTCGCTCGCGGCCATTCTGGCCACCGCGTTCCTCCAGGGCACCGTGTGGCCCGGCTTCGTGCTGGCCACCTACTTCTGCCTGCCGATCGCCTTCCTCCTGATGGCGTTCCTCGTCGTCTGGTCCGCGGTCTCGCGCCGGAGATCCTGACTCCGCGCCACCCGTCGAGGCGGACATGCGACGCCCGGACGCCCCCTCCCGTGTCGGCGGTGGCGGGTACCCTTGGAGGAATGTCCGCCATCCGAGCACTGGCCGAACACCTGGCCCGCAGGAGCGACGACGACCTGCGCGGCCTGCTCGCCGTCCGGCCCGACCTCATCCTCCCCCCGGTGCCCGACTTCGCTGCGCTCGCGGCACGTGCCTCCACCCGCGTCAGCCTGCAGCGTGCCCTCGAGAACGTCCCCCGTCCCCACCTCCAGGTGCTCGAGGCGATCGTCGTCCTCACCGACGACGGCGGCGGTCCCGTCCCGCTCTCGCGTCTCACCACGGCGTTCACGCACCCCGATGCGGAGGCCCTCGACGCCGTCCTCATGGATCTGGCGGCGCGGGCGCTGATCGTCGGGTCCGCGACGGAGGGTTACCTGCCCGTCGGCGCCCTGGCCGACGCCGTCGGCCCCTACCCCGCAGGCCTCGGCAGGCCCTTCCGCGCCCTCGCCCGGTCCATCCCGCGTTTCGGGCCCGCGCTGATCCAGGCCGTCCCGCTCCTCGATCCCGCGGCCGGCGACGACTCGCTGACGAGCGCCTCCGCCGCCCAGTACCTCACCGATCTGACGGCTGATCCGGCGGGATGGGACCGCGTCCTGGCCGGCGCCCCCGAGGCCGCGGTGGCCCTCCTGGCCCGACTCCGGGACGCCCCGGTGGGCTCGACGGCGGCCGGAGGCGACGGTGGCACCCCGCCGGCCGTGCGCTGGCTGCAGGACCGGTGCCTGCTCGCTCCGCTGGACGCCCTGCACGTGGAACTGCCCCGCGGCGTCGGGATGGCGCTGCGCGGACATGCCGTCTTCGCGGCCCTCGAGGTGACGCCGCCCACCGCGACGGGGAGCACGACCCGGACGAGCCTGCGGGACAACGCGGCCTTCGGCGCCATCGCGGAGACGCTCCGGCTCGTGACCGTCCTCCTCGGTTCCGTCGCAGCCACGCCTGTCACCACGCTGCGGTCCGGTGGTGTCGGGGTGCGCGAGCTCCGGCGGGTCCGCGAGGCACTGCGCAGCGACGACGGCTCGACGGCATGGCTGCTGGAACTCGCGGCCGCCGTCGGACTCATCACCCTCGACCCGGACGACTCGCGCTGGAAGACCTCCCGCCTCGACGCCTGGGACGCCCTGGACCGGGACGCACAGTGGCTCCTCCTCGTCGAGGGCTGGCTGGCCGTGGACCGCGCACCGGCGCTGGTCGGGTCACGGTTGCCGGACGGGACCGCGATCAACGCCCTCGCCGCCGAGGCGTCCCGACCCGATGCCCCGATGGTCCGCCAGCGCCTCCTCGCCGTCGCCGTGGAACTGTCCGACGCCGTTGAAAGCCCCGCCCGGCCGGCCTCCGGCTCGACGGCATCACCCGTCCTCGACGAGGAGTCCGTGGTCGGCCTCGCGTCCTGGCACCAGCCTCGCCTGCAGCGCCGGTTCGCCCGCCTGCTGCCCGGCATGCTGACCGAGGCAGCGTCCCTCGGACTGACCGGCGGCGGGGCACTCACCGGGGCCGGACGGCTGGTCGCCGACGGTCGCTTCGAGGACGCCGCACACGCCGTCCGCGAGGTGCTGCCGGACGCGGTCTCCCAGGTGGTGCTGCAGGCGGACCTCACCGCCGTGGCACCCGGGTACCTGCAGCCGGAGATCGCCCGCGGGCTGCTGCGCATGGCCACGCCCGAGGGGCAGGGCCCGGCCACCACCTACCGGTTCTCCGCCGACTCGATCCGCACCGCGCTCGACGCCGGCGAGGACGCCCCGTCGATCCTCGCCTTCCTGCGTTCCTCCTCCGTCACGGAGATCCCGCAGGCCCTCGCCTACCTCGTGGAGGACACCGCGTCCCGTTACGGCACCCTCCGCGTGGGCCGCGCCGGGAGCTACCTCCGCACCGAGGACGACGCCGTCGCCGCCGCAGTACTGGCCGACCCGCGGGCCGCTGTGCTCGGCGTCGTCCAGATCGCGCCGACCGTCCTGGTCTCGCCGGCCTCCGCGCCGGAGCTGACCTCCCTGCTGCGGGACCTCGGGTTCTCGCCGGCTTCGGACGCCGTCGCCGTCGTCGCCCCCTCCCCTGCCGGGGAGCCCGCGGTGCCTGCCCGCGTGCCCCCCGACCAGCTCCGGTCCCGGCTCAACCCGTGGTCGGTGGCTGAGGAGGAGATCGCTGCGCAACTCGTCGCCCTGCGCTCCGCGAAGCCGCTCCCGCCCGACCCTGCCGGCGGTTCCGACAGCGACACGCTCCTCGGGCTGGAGACCCTCCGTACGGCCATCCGGTCCCGCAGCCGCATCCGCCTCGGCACCGCGGACAGTGAGGGGAATCATGTGCGCCAGGTCCTCGTTCCCCTCTCGGTGTCGGGAGGCCGCCTGCGCGTGGTCGACCCCGAGACGCAGGTGGAGAAAGTAGTGTCCGTGCATCGTGTGATGGACGTGGAGATCCTCGAAGGGAGCACCGCAGATGGCTGACGGGCCGCTGATCGTCCAGAGCGACAAGACCATCCTGCTCGAGGTGGACCACCCCCGGGCCACCGAGGCACGGCACGCGATCGCCGCCTTCGCCGAACTCGAACGCGCCCCCGAGCACGTGCACAGCTACCGGCTCACACCGCTGGGGCTCTGGAACGCGCGTGCGGCAGGGCTCGACGCCGAACGTGTCCTCGACACGCTCCTGACCTATTCGCGCTTCCCGGTGCCGCACGCCCTGCTGATCGACATCGAGGACACCATGTCCCGCTACGGTCGGCTCCGCCTCGAGAAGGACCCCCAGCACGGCCTGGTCCTGCGCACCATGGACTACCCCGTCCTCGAGGAGGTCCTCCACGCCAAGAAGATCCAGCCGCTGCTCGGGCCGAGGATCGACGGCGAGACCGTCGTCGTCCACTCCTCCCAGCGCGGCCAGCTCAAGCAGCTGCTGCTCAAGCTCGGCTGGCCCGCCGAGGACCTCGCGGGCTATGTGGACGGCACGCCGCACCCGATCGTGCTCGACGAGGACGGCTGGACGCTCCGGCCCTACCAGCAGCTCGCCGTGGAGAACTTCTGGGCGGGCGGCTCGGGCGTCGTCGTCCTGCCCTGTGGCGCAGGGAAGACCCTCGTGGGTGCGGCCGCGATGGCCACGAGCCAGACCACCACCCTGATCCTCGTCACCAACACCGTGTCGGCCCGGCAGTGGAAGGACGAGCTGCTCAAGCGCACCTCGCTCACCGAGGAGGAGATCGGGGAGTACTCCGGCGCCGTGAAGCAGGTGCGGCCCGTGACCATCGCGACGTACCAGGTCCTCACCACGAAGCGCGGCGGACTGTACCCGCACCTCGAACTGCTCGACGCGAACGACTGGGGCCTCATCGTGTACGACGAGGTCCATCTCCTCCCCGCCCCGATCTTCAAGATGACCGCGGACCTCCAGGCACGCCGCCGGCTGGGCCTGACGGCGACCCTCGTCCGTGAGGACGGCCGTGAGGGCGAGGTGTTCTCGCTGATCGGCCCCAAGCGCTACGACGCGCCGTGGAAGGACATCGAGGCGCAGGGCTACATCGCCCCGGCCGACTGCGTCGAGGTGCGCGTCGACCTGCCGCGCGACGAACGGGTGGCCTACGCCATGGCCGAGGACGCCGACAAGTACCGACTCTGCTCGACGTCGGACACGAAGTCGGACGTCGTGGAGAAGCTCGTCGCGGTGCACAGGGACGAGCAGCTCCTCGTGATCGGCCAGTACATCGACCAGCTGGACGACCTCGCGGCACGCCTCGACGCTCCGGTCATCAAGGGCGAGACGACCGTGAAGGAACGGCAGCGGCTCTTCGACGCCTTCCGGGCGGGCGAGGTCCACGTCCTCGTGGTCTCCAAGGTCGCGAACTTCTCGATCGACCTGCCCGAGGCGGCGGTGGCCATCCAGGTGTCGGGCTCGTTCGGGTCACGGCAGGAGGAGGCCCAGCGGCTCGGCCGCCTGCTGCGGCCGAAGGCCGACGGACGGGCCGCCCGCTTCTACTCCGTCGTCGCCCGGGACACGCTCGACCAGGACTTCGCGGCGAAGCGGCAGCGGTTCCTGGCCGAACAGGGCTACGCGTACCGCATCCTCGACGCCGGGTCCATCGGGGACGAGCCCCTGGACAGCACGTCGGCCGGGGACGCGCCCGCCCGGGGCCCGTCGGCCGGCGACGCACCGACCGGCGACAAGGAGCCCAGGGACTAGACAGCAAGCCCACAGGGGCGGTCCAGCCAATTCACAGACAACGTGCGGATACTGGTGGGGTGAAGAAAACAGCCCCCGAAGCGAAACTCCTGGTCGTCGACGACGAACCGAACATCCGCGAGCTCCTGTCGACGTCGCTCAGGTTCGCCGGCTTCGACGTCGTCGCCGCCGCCAACGGACGTGACGCCCTTGCCGCCGCCGAGACGCACAATCCCGATCTCGCCGTGCTGGACGTGATGCTGCCCGACATGGACGGATTCACCGTCACCCGGCGCCTGAGAGCTGCGGGCCGGCACTTCCCTGTCGTCTTCCTGACCGCCCGGGACGACACCGACGACAAGGTCACCGGGCTCACTGTCGGCGGCGACGACTACGTCACCAAGCCCTTCAGCCTCGACGAGGTGGTGGCCCGCATCCGCGCCGTCCTCCGCCGCACGCACCCGCTCGAGGACGACGACGCGGTGATCCGCGTCGACGACCTGGAACTCGACGACGACGCGCACGAGGTGCGGCGCGGCGGGGAGGTCATCGATCTCTCCCCCACCGAGTTCAAGCTCCTGCGCTACCTCATGATGAATCCCAATCGCGTGCTCTCCAAGGCGCAGATCCTGGACCACGTCTGGGAATACGACTTCAACGGTGACGCCTCGATCGTCGAGTCCTACATCTCCTACCTGCGCCGGAAGATCGACCGGAACCCCGACGCCGTAGCCCTGATCCAGACCAAGCGCGGCGTGGGATACCTGCTCCGCACCGCCGACAAGCGGTAGCGCAGCACCTTGATCAAGCGCTGGAACGCGGCGTCCCTCCGCTCGCAGCTCGTCGCGATCATCATGCTCCTCATGATCGTCACGGTGGGCATCACGGGTCTCGCGACGGTCTCCCTCCTGCGGGACGGCCTGATCGACAGGGTGGACGCCGACCTCCAGAACAACGCACGGGCCGTCGCTGCGGAGATCTACTCCGCCGAGCCGCAGGCCGACGGCGCCGTCCTGCGGTACTACGCGGCCGTACTGGACCGGAACGGCACCAAGCTCGTGGCGAACCAGTCCGAGGACGCCGAGGACATCCCCGACCTCGACGGCATCACGCAGCAACGCATCATCGACCTCGACGGCGACGGCTTCGATGTGGCCAGCACGGACGCGGACAGCCAGGGCTGGCGCGTGCGGATCTTCCGTTTCGCCAACACGGAGGGCTACCTCGCCATCGGCTCCCGGCTCAACACCGTCAACGAGTCGCTGCAGGAAGCCGGCGAGACCATCTTCACCTCCGGCCTGATCACCACGGCGCTCGCCTCGCTCATCGCCTTCGTCGCGGTGACCCGGCAGTTCGCACCCCTCGCCCGCGTGGAACGGACGGCGGCCGCCATCGCTGCGGGCGACCTCTCCCGCCGGGTCGCCGTCGAGCGGCCTTCCACGGAGATCGGGCGGCTGTCGCGGTCGCTCAACGCGATGCTCGCGCACATCGAACGCGCGTTCGCCGCTCGCACGACATCGGAGACGAAGATGCGGCGCTTCGTGGCGGACGCCTCGCACGAACTGAGGACACCGCTCGTCACCATCCGCGGCTATTCGGAGCTCTACCGGCACGGCGCCCTGCAGAAGGAGGAGGACGTCGCCGCGGCCATGGGCAGGATCGAGAGCGAAGCGGTACGCATGGGCCAGCTGGTCGAGGACCTCCTGACCCTCGCGAGGATCGACGAGCAGCGTCCCCTCGAGGTCAGGCCCGTGGATCTCATGGTGCTCGGCCACGACGCCGCCTTCGACGCGCGGGCCACGGCCCCGGACAGGCCGATCACCGTCATCGGGCTCGACGGCGGCCACCCGCGCTCGGCGCCCACCAGGGGCGACGAGGCACGCCTGCGCCAGGTCGTCGCCAACCTCCTGACCAACGCCATCCGCTACACGCCCGAGGGGACGCCGATCGAGATCGCGATCGGCGTCGCACCCGTCCTGCACGGTCACAGCGACGCCGTCCTGGAAGTACGTGACCACGGCCCGGGGATCTCCGAGGACGACGCCGCCAAGGTCTTCGAACGCTTCTACCGCGCCGACACGTCCCGTCACCGGGAGACGGGCGGCACGGGACTCGGGCTCGCCATCGTCGCGGCACTGGTCGCCCAGCACGACGGCTCCGTGCGGCTCGAGGAGACCCCGGGCGGCGGGGCGACGCTGTCCATCCGGCTGCCGTACGTGCCGGGCGAGGACCACGCCGACGACGGCCGTCCCGCCGATGAGGGCATCGACCAGGAGCACGCCTACTCGAACGGCATCACTCCTCCGCAGGCACCCTCGGCCAAGCCCGTTGTCCACAAGGACCGGGACGGCCGCTGACAGCCCCTCGACGTGCCCTAGCGTCGGACGCGTCAGGGAAACGCGAGCACACGGGAGCACAGCAATGGCATTCTTCAACGTCGACACCGACAGCCTGGCGGCCAGGAGCAGCCAGGTCCGGGGCACCATCACGAGGCTGCGTGCGGAGGTCGATTCCATGCAGGCCGGCTTGCGCGAGCTCGAGGGCCTCTGGACGGGTCAGGCCGCCACCAATTTCCAGCAGCTGATCCTGCAGTGGCGTGCCACCCAGCAGCAGGTCGAGGAGTCCCTCACCGGCATCAACGAAGCCCTCGATGTCGCCACCCAGCAGTACGCCGACGCGGAACTGAGCAACGCCCGCATGTTCCTGGGCTGATGCCTGGAGGTCGGCTGGTCCACGGGCGACCGGCAGGCGGCGCCTGCTGGGAGGAACTGCAGTCCAGGACGCCTGTGGTCCACGTCCCGGCCGCAGACGCCGGAAGGGGGGCACCCCCATTGGGGGTGCCGCCCTTCTCGTCCTGGATCGGCGGGTGGCGCCGGTGGGGGCTAGAAGCCGCCCATGCCGCCCATGCCGCCCATGTCGTCGCCGCCGCCGGCAGGAGCTGCCTTCTCCGGCTTGTCGGCCACGACGGCCTCGGTGGTGAGGAACAGGCCCGCGATCGACGCCGCGTTCTGCAGCGCCGAACGGGTGACCTTCACGGGATCGTTGATGCCGGCGGCGAGGAGGTCCTCGTACACGCCGGTCGCCGCGTTGAGGCCGTGACCCGAGGGCAGGCCGCGGACCTTGTCGACGACGACGCCTGGCTCGAGGCCGGCGTTGAAGGCGATCTGCTTCAGCGGTGCATCGATGGCGACGCGGACGATGTTCGCGCCCGTGGCCTCGTCACCCGTGAGCTCGAGGTTGGCGAACGCCTTGGCGCCGGCCTGGATGAGGGCTACGCCGCCACCGGCGACGATGCCTTCCTCGACAGCCGCCTTCGCGTTGCGGACGGCGTCCTCGATACGGTGCTTGCGCTCCTTGAGCTCGACCTCCGTGGCCGCGCCGGCCTTGATGACCGCGACACCGCCGGCCAGCTTGGCCAGGCGCTCCTGCAGCTTCTCGCGGTCGTAGTCGGAATCGGAGTTCTCGATCTCCGCACGGATCTGGGCCACGCGACCGGCGATGGCGTCGGCGTCGCCGGCTCCTTCGACGATGGTGGTCTCGTCCTTGGTCACGACGACCTTGCGGGCGGTGCCGAGCAGGTCGAGGGTGGCGGTCTCGAGCTTGAGGCCCACTTCCTCGGCGATGACCTGGCCACCGGTGAGGATGGCGATGTCGGCGAGCTGCGCCTTACGGCGGTCACCGAAGCCCGGGGCCTTCACGGCGACGGACTTGAAGGTGCCACGGATCTTGTTGACCACGAGGGTCGCGAGGGCTTCGCCTTCGACGTCCTCGGCGATGATCAGCAGCGGCTTGCCGGACTGCATGACCTTCTCGAGGACGGCGACGAGATCCTTGACGTTGCTGATCTTCGAGTTGACGATCAGGATGTAGGGATCCTCGAGCACCGTCTCCTGGCGCTCGGCGTCGGTGACGAAGTAGCCCGAGATGTAGCCCTTGTCGAAGCGCATGCCTTCGGTGAGTTCCAGCTCGAGGCCGAAGGTGTTCGACTCCTCGACGGTGATGACGCCTTCCTTGCCCACCTTGTCGAGGGCTTCGGCGATGAGCTCACCGATCTGCGTGTCACCGGCGGAGATGGACGCGGTGGCAGCGATCTGCTCCTTCGTCTCGATCTCCTTGGCGGAGGCGATCAGCTCGTCGGTGACGGCCTTGACGGCCTTCTCGATGCCGCGCTTCAGGCTCAGCGGGTCGGCTCCGGCCGCGACGTTGCGCAGGCCTTCCTTGACGAGGGCCTGGGCGAGCACGGTGGCAGTGGTGGTGCCGTCGCCTGCGACGTCGTCCGTCTTCTTGGCGACCTCCTTGACGAGCTCGGCACCGATCTTCTCGAACGGATCGTCGAGTTCGATCTCCTTGGCGATGGACACGCCGTCGTTCGTGATGGTGGGGGCACCCCACTTCTTCTCGAGCACGACGTTACGGCCACGGGGGCCGAGCGTTACCTTGACGGCATCGGCGAGGATGTTGAGGCCTCGCTCGAGGCCGCGACGGGCCTCTTCATCAAAAGAAATGATCTTGGCCATAACGGCTTAGGTCCTTTCGGGACGGTTGCATCTGAAGCACTTGAATGCTCTGCCTGTGTGCGGTGCCCGCGACGGCCGGACGGCGCCTGGACGATCTCTTTCACGTCCCGAGCGCCACCCCCACCACAGAGGTTTGCCTGCTTCACTCATCGCCCGCAGATCTAGCAGTCTGCGCGCGTGAGTGCCAACTCAATAATTAGCACTCTCACCCCGCGAGTGCAAGCCGCCCGGCCCTCCCCGGGACCCTCGCAGCAGTGCCGGGAACAACCGCTCCGGGGGACGTGGCGCACCGGGCGTCGACGGCATAGGTCGGGCCTCCGACGAGCAGAGGGGTGCACCGTGTCGTCGTCAGCAACCGGTCCCGAGGGCAGTCCGACAGGCAGGAACCAGCAGCCGATGCCCGGGACGGGAACCCCTCCGTCCTGGACAGCACTCCACGGGCGGCGCGGCCAGGGGTCAGGCTGTCCACGGGCAGGCACCCTACGCGCAGTCCCCGCCGACGCAAGCCGGCTACATGCAGGGCGGCTACAACGCGGGACAGTACGGTGGGCCGTACGTGCCCCAGAAGTCCCGGGTGATCGCCGGAGTCCTGGGGCTCCTGCTCGGATCCCTCGGCATCCACGGGTTCTACCCCGGCTACACGACGATCGGCGTCATCCTGGTCCTCCTGTCCACCGCACGCGTGTCCTTCACCTTCGGGCTCAGCGCGATCGCGGCGGGCATCCGGGGCCTCGTGGAGGGCATCCTGATCCTGGTCGGGTCCGGCCGGTTCCGGACCGATGCGCACGGCGTCCCCTCGAGGACTGACGGCCCGGCTCGCTCCAGCGCGGCCCGCCCCGCGTACGACGGGGCCATGAACTCCGGCGCCGACTCCACAGGGATTCGCGCTACCCGGCCCGAAGGCGGACGAGCAGGCATCCGGGCCCCTACGGAACCGGGTCGCCTACTGGAACTCCGGACCGAGCACCACCGAGATGTAGGGCGAGATCCCTGGGCTGTCCGTCAGGGTGCTGATGCCGAGATCGGCCGCCACTGCTTCCGCAGCCGGACGCTGCTCCTCGCCGTCGTAGAAGACTGCCGAGGTCTCCAGCTGCACCCCCGCCCAGTTACCGGGCAGCACCGACACCCAGCCCTCGGATGACAGCCGGGCCGCCGCCACGGACGCGAGTCCGGGAGAGCCCGTGCCGTTGAGGACATTGATCGTCTGGTTCCGGTCGGGATCACCGGCGTCTGCTGTCGACGTCGCGTCCACGCCCGGTTCACCGGTCCCCTGTCCAGCGGCGCCGGGCCCGGTCTGCTCGGAGGGGTCGCCGGATGGCTCGTCGTCCTGCGTGGTGGCCGCACCGGGTGTGCTGGTGGAGAGGCTGGCGGTAGCGCCGTCGCTCCCACCGGTGAAACCGAGCCGCGGAAGGAGGAAATACGCGCCCAGGCCGATCACGAGGGCGAGCACCCCCACCGTGATCCTGAGCCCCAGGCCTCCCGACCCTGCCGGGATGAGCCGTTCGCGGTGGACCCCCTGGCGCACGGAAGCCTCCGGGACCCTGTCGAACTCGTCCCGTGGGTGATCGGTCATGGAGTTGTCCTTCGCTCATGACCTTCGGCCGACCGGATCAGATGTCCGCGCCGAGACGGCGGGCCGACCGGGCCTTCTGGCGGGTGGACCTCAGGCGCCTCAGCCGTTTCACCAGCATGGGGTCGTGGGCGAGGGCTGCCTCGGTGTCGATCAGCGCGTTGAGCACCTGGTAGTAGTGCGTGGCGGACATGTTGAACAGGTCGCGGATCGCCTGCTCCTTCGCACCGGAGTACTTCCACCATTCGCGCTCGAGGGCGAGCATGCGCTGTTCGCGGTCACCCAGGGCCGGCTTCGCATCCTGCCGTGGCAGGGCGTCCGCGTGCCCGTCCGGCTCGGCCATCGCGCCACCGCCTTCCCTCTACCGGCACAACTGTCATCCCATGGTAGAGGGGAATTACACGCGTGTCATTCCGCCGGTGGCCCCGGGAGGGACGCGCGAGAATGGGGCCATGACCCACGACGACGGCGCCCTCTTCGATCTTCCCGACACTCTCCCCCGAAGCAGTCGGGCGAGCGGGCGCGGGGTCCGGGCGACGGCCGGCGCCGCCCCCTCACCCAGTGCCTCCGCCTTCCCGTTCGCGGCGCCGGCCGATGTCGGAGACCTCCTGCCCCCGGATTGGGCGGCTGTCCTGAAGCCCGTCGAACCGGTCCTGCACCAGCTCGCCGACTCCCTCGGCGCCGACCTGGACCGGGGTCGCCAGGTGCTGCCCGATCCACGCTTCATCCTGCGGGCCTTCACCACGCCGCTGGACCGCGTCCGGGTCGTCATCGTGGGGCAGGACCCGTATCCGACGGTCGGGCACGCCGTCGGGCTGAGCTTCGCCGTCGACCCCGCCACACGTCCCATCCCGCGCAGCCTGGCGAACATCTACCGGGAACTCGCCTCGGACACGGGTTCTGCGCCGCCCGCGACGGGCGACCTGTCCGGCTGGGCGGAGCAGGGCGTCCTCCTGCTCAACCGGGTCCTGACGGTCCGCGCCGGGGAGACGGCCTCGCACCGCGGGCTCGGGTGGGAGGCGGTGACCGACGCTGCCATCCGGGCACTCGTGGCCAGGGGCGGTCCCCTCGTGGCCATCCTGTGGGGCAAGGACGCCCTGCGCCTCAAGCCGCTCCTGGGCACGACGCCGACCGTGGAGTCGGTACACCCGAGCCCGCTCTCCGCCTCCCGCGGGTTCTTCGGCTCACGACCGTTCAGCCGCGTGAACGAGCTCCTGGCGCAGCAGGGCGCCGACCCGATCGACTGGTCGCACACCTCGGCAGCCCGCACCGGCGTCTGACAGTCGCCGGTCGATCAGTGTCGGTCGATCGGTGTCGGTCGATCAGTGTCGGCCCGAGCAACCGAACCCGGTCAGCGCAGCCCGCTCGGTCCGGCAGCCGACCCCGCCGGGAAGCCTACCGCCGACGGTTCCGCTGCCGCTCGTCGGAGCTGAGCTTCCTCGTGAAGGGCCGGGCCAGGTTGTCGCCGAGCACGACCCCTGCGGCGATCGCCAGGACGATGGTCAGGGCGTTGAACAGGCCGAACGCGCCGTCGTTCGCCACACCGGAGTCGATGGTGAGCATGTACATCGACCGGAAGATGGTCAGCCCGGGGTACAGGAACAGCACCGCCGGTACGGCGACGACCAGCTGCGGAGCCCCGAGTCGGAGGGCGACGACGCGCGAGAGCGCGCCGATCAGGATGGCGGCGAGGGCCGGGGCGAGCCGGTACCCGACGCCCGCGGCCATGACGCCGATCAGCAGGAGGTAACCGGCCACGGCGACGAGCGAGGTGGGGATGACGAGCCTCACGTCCGTCTGCTCGGCGATGCAGATCATGGCCACCGCGACGAAGATGAGCACGGCGACCACGGGCCACGGGTACTGGCTCCCCGGCGATTCCAGGACCTCGAGTTCCGGGATCCCGAGAGCTGCCCCGGCGACGAGCGCGACGGCGATACCCGCCACCAGCGCCGCGAAGACGAGGATCGCCGACAGGAACCGTCCGGCGGCCGTGACCGGGAAACCGTTGATGGCGTCCTGGGTCGCCGAGACGAGGCGGCCGGTGGGCAGGAGCAGGAGGATCCCTCCCACCACCACGAGTGCCGGGGCGATCGGCACCTCCAGCCACCAGAACAGCATCGCGATCAGGGTGACGAGCGCCGACGACGTGGCGACGGAGAAGAACTCCGGCACGCGCCACTCACCGAGCTTGCGGCTGACCAGGTCCACGAGGATGCAGCTGACGAACCCGACGAGCGACCCCAGCGCGCCCCCACCGACGAACGCGACGATGGCTGCCGAGAAGATCCCGAACGCCGCCGTCACCATCCAGCGCGGGAAGGGCTTGGGCCGGTGGGTGATCTCGTCGAGCCGCTGGGCGGCCTCCGTCCGGGAGACCCCGCCATCGGCGATGTCCGAGACGAGCCGATGGATGGCCGTGAGGCCGGCGTAGTTGTTCGTCCACGAGCGCACCACGCGCAGGACCGTCGTCGGCGTCTGGTCCTTGGCGGAGTAGTTGATCACCACCGACTGGTTGGTGATGTCCACCTCGATGTGGTCCAGCCCGAAGGCCGCCGTGACCGCGATGATGCTGGTCTCGACCTCGAGGGCTCCCGCACCGTAGCGGAACATGGTCTCGGCCAGGTTGAGGGCGAAATCGAGGGCCTTGCGGGCGCTGGCGTCGGGCCCGCCGACGTGGATCATCGGGTTCGCGTAGGGGCTGCCGGCGAGCCGCTCGACGATGCTCATGGCCTGGGTGGGCGGCGCCTCCCCCTGCACGAGGCGCCTGAGCACGGTGCGGGCCGCCGCGTTGGGACGGCTCGACGACGGGGCGCTCAGGGGGGTGGTCGGCAGGGCGTCGGTGGGCCGGGGCGGACGCTGCCGCTGCCGGCCCTGGCGCGGGGCCCTCGGCTGCGACGCGGGGCGTTTCGGGAGCACTTCCGGCCGCTCACCCTTCCCGGCGCCGCCCCTGCCGGCCGCCAGCTTCGACTTCTCGTCGTCCGACGGATCGAACGGGCGCTTGATCACCGGCAGCGCCTCCGCCACAGGCGATGGATCGGGTGGCCAGGGGCCCTTCGCCGGGGTCGAACCGTCTTTCACAGCGGCCTTTCATGGGTCGATCCCGCGGCGGTCCGCAGGATCTCCCTCAGTAGAACGGTTGGTGCGTGCGCCGCCAGTACACCTGGCGCGCCACACGTTCGGCGATCGTGTTCCACACACGGTACTTCCAGCCGCTGACCACGAGGTCGTAGCAGCCGGCGAAGTCCGTCACCGTCTTGGTGAAGCTCGTCTTGAACAGTCCCAGTCCGTGGTGCGGGTGGTCCTTGTCCTTGAGCTGGTCGCTGGGCGGTGTGCCGCAGAAGTCGTACTCGACGATCCCGAACTCGTCCTTGAGATCGGTGATGGCCTGCCACTGCACGAGGTGCGAATCGCCGTACTGGGTCCGCCCGGGACGGGAGCCGCCGTCCTTGTACGTGCCCTTCGTCCCGTAATTGATCACGAACGCGCCGACCGAGGGCTGCCCGTCCTCGTACACGAAGTAGAAGCGGCCCTGTCCGGCGTCCACGAAGTTCCGCCAGAAGCGGCTGTAGTACTCGAACGAGCGCATGCGGGCTGCGGACCGGTCCTCGATGTGCGCCATGAGCGAATACATGGCCCGGAAGGTCTCCTCCGTCGGTTCCATGCGCCGGACCTCGACGCCCTCACGGATGGCCCTGCGCACCGCATTGCGCCCGCGCGAGTGCAGGTTGCGCAGCAACTGGTTCGCCTCCGGCGTCGTGTCCAGGATGGCCGTGCTGTCGTTGGGCTGCAGGTTGAAGGTCTTGACGAGTCCCGCCGACCGCAGGGCCTCCCGCACCTCCGGGCCGTCCACGAGATCCGGTTCGACCTTGATCGCGAAGACGCGGTGCCCCTCCCTGCGGGCGAGGTCGGCGACCGCGCGCGCCGCCGCGGGCACGTGGGCGGCCTCGGTGACCGCGGGGCCCTTGATCAGGTACCACAGCGCCCCGATCAGGGGCACCTTCTTCTCCAGGACGAGGTTGTGGGTCGTATAGCCGGGTCCTTCGAGGACGACGAAGCGGGGCCTCCAGCCGTGGCGGGACTTCACCTCCGCGAACGCGGCGGAGGAGAGCATGTTGCCTCCTCCGGGGTTCGCCGTCACGAGGGAATCCCAATCCTGCTGCTCCGTCCCGGTGGCGAAACGAGCGCTGAAGTCGACCAATATTCCTCATTCACTGGTGGCGGCTACCGAAGGACGGCCTCAAGTCTAGCGGCTGCGCACTACCCCTCCGCGTTGCATGACGCACTGGTTGCCTGGGGGAACGGAGATTGCTGTACTCGCCCGGCCCGGATGGCTAGCATCGGCGCTATGGACTTCAGACACCTCGGAAACAGCGGCTTCAAGATCTCGGAGATCACCTACGGCAACTGGCTCACCCACGGCTCGCAGGTCGAGAACGACGTGGCGACACAGTGTGTGCGCGCGGCGCTCGACGTCGGTATCACCACCTTCGACACGGCGGACGTGTATGCGAACACGGCGGCGGAGACCGTCCTCGGCGAGGCACTGAAGGGCGAGCGCCGCCAGTCGCTCGAGATCTTCACGAAGGTGTGGGGCCCTACGGGGCCCAAGGGCCACAACGACGTCGGGCTGTCCCGAAAGCACATCATGGAGTCGATCGACGGCTCGCTGCAGCGCCTGCAGACCGACTACGTGGACCTGTACCAGGCCCACCGGTACGACTATGCGACACCCCTCGAGGAGACGATGCAGGCGTTCGCCGACATCGTGCGCCAGGGCAAGGCCCTCTACATCGGCGTCAGCGAGTGGACGGCGCAGCAGATCCGTGACGGACATGCGCTCGCGAGGGACCTCGGTTTCCAGCTCATCTCCAACCAGCCGCAGTACTCCATGCTGTGGCGCGTCATCGAGGGCGAGGTCGTCCCGACCTCGGAGGAGCTCGGGGTGTCCCAGATCGTCTGGTCGCCCGTCGCACAGGGCGTGCTGACCGGCAAGTACAAGCCGGGGCAGCAACCCGACCAGGGCACGCGGGCCTCGGACGACAAGGGCGGGGCCGACATGATCAAGCGCTGGATGGACGACGAGGTCCTCACGGGCGTCCAGAAGCTCGCACCGATCGCCGACGGCGTGGGCCTCACCATGGCGCAGCTCGCGATCGCCTGGGTGCTCCAGAACCCCAATGTCGCCTCGGCGATCATCGGGGCGTCGCGCCCCGAGCAGGTGGAGTCCAACGCGGCCGCCGCCGGCGTCAAGCTCGAGGACGACGTCCTGAAGGCGATCGACGACGCGATCGGCGACCTGGCCGAGACGGACGTCGCGAAGACGGTCTCCCCCGAGAAGCGGCCCGCCTGATGGCCGGCCAGGCGACACCGCTGAACGTCGCGGTCACCGGATCGAACGGCAAGCTCGGCCGCAGCGTGGTGCGCGGCCTGCGCGGGGCAGGGCACACTGTCCTCGAACTCGACCAGTACGGCGAGCGCAGCCCCGAGTTCCTGCGGATCGACCTGCGGGACTACGGCCAGGTGGTCGACGCCCTCCTCGGCGTGGACGACCGGCACAGCGGGTTCGACGCCGTCGTGCACCTCGGAGCCATCCCGGCTCCCGGGCTGCAGGCCGACGTGGCCACCTTCCACAACAACATGGCGGCCACCTACAACGTGTTCCAGGCCTGCCGGCGTGCCGGGATCAAGCGGATCGTCTATGCGTCCAGCGAGACCGTCCTCGGGCTGCCGTTCGACACCCCGCCCCCGTACCTCCCCGTGGACGAGGACTACCCGGCACGGCCCGAGAGCACCTACTCCCTGGTCAAGCACCTCGAGGAGCAGCTGGCCATCGAGCTGACCCGGTGGGACCCCCGGCTGAGCATCACGGCGCTGAGGTTCTCGAACGTCATGGACCCGGAGGACTACGCGGAGTTCCCGTCCTTCGACGCCGATGCCACCACCCGCAAGTGGAACCTGTGGGGGTACATCGACGGACGCGACGGCGCCCAGGCCGTCACGAAGGCACTGGAGAACGCGGCACCGGGCTTCGACCGCTTCATCATCGCCGCGGCGGACACCGTCATGTCGCGTGCGAGCGCCGATCTGGCGGCGGAGGTGTTCCCGGGCGTCGAGGTCACGCGGGAGGTGACCGGCACCGAGACGCTCCTGTCGATCGACAGGGCGCGCCGCGTCCTGGGCTACGAGCCGCGGCACAGCTGGCGCGATTCGCTGTAGCACCGGCGGTCCCGGCGGGGCGGCGGCGTCGACTGTCGCCCCACCGGGAACATCAGTAGGCTGATGATCGAACGATGCGCAGCACCGACGAAAGGCAGAGAAGATGACCGAGAACCTTCCCGACGAGGAACTGACCATCGTGGGCGAAGAGCCCGAGACGCCCAACGATTCGCTCGCGCCCGAGGCCTTCGACCCCGTGCTCGACGGCCGGCCGGACGAGTACGAGGGTGCGGCGGAGAACAACCCGGACCGTTGGCAGGAGGATCCCCTCCTGCAGGACGAGCCGGGCGTGACCGGGACCGGCAGCGACGAGAACGGCGTCGCGGCGATCGACGAGGAAGGCTACCTCAGCGACCAGACGCTCCGCGAGGAGACGTCCGAGGTGCGCTTCGAGCACGGGGACGAGCAGATCCCCCCGGGCGAGCCCATGCTGGGTGTGGCCGCCGCCGACGTCGATTTCGGCATGATGGAGGACGACGAGGTCGACGCGAGCGACGATCCCGCGAACCGCGGCGGCTCCCCGCTGAGCGCCATGGACGAGCAGGACGTCAAGTAGGCCGCTGCCTGCCCTGAACCACCGGAGCCCCGGGCACCCTCCCGGGGCTCCGTCATGTCCCCGGGCGTCCCCGATGCGCTCCGCTCCGAACCTCGTGGAGGGCACCGGGAGCGGCCGGTGTCCCTTCGACCGCACAGTGCGCCGGGTGCTCGCTCTCCGGCACGGCGGGGTTCCGGATGGTGACGGCGGCCAGGACGCCGCCCAGGACCAGTACTCCGGCCCCGATCGCGCAGGCCGCGTCGAACCCGGCCTTGAACACGACCGGATCGCTGTAGGCGTCGCCGGTCAGCCCCACGGCAGCCGGCAGGACGGCGATCGCGACGAGGCCCGCCGCCCGCGCCACGGCGTTGTTCACGCCCGAGGCCAGGCCCGCCTGGCGTTCCGGCACGGCGGACAGCGCCGTCGAGGTGAGGGGCGCCACGAGGAGCGACAGGCCCAGCCCGAGGACGATCACGGCCGGCAGGACGTCGGCGAGGTAGGACGCCCCCGGCCCGATCCGCGGCATGAGGACCAGCGCCACGGCACACAGCAGCGGCCCGACCGTCATGGGGATCCTCGGCCCGATCCGCGCACCGAGCGCCCCGGCGCGGGGCGACAGGACGAGCATCAGGGCGGTGATCGGCAGCATCGCGGTCCCGGCCCCGACCGGGCTGAAGCCCGCCACGACCTGGAGGTGGAGGACGAGCAGGAAGAAGATGCCGCCGAAGACGGCGTAGATGAGGAACGTGACGGCGTTCGCCGCACTGAACTGGCGGTTCGCGAAGATCCTCAGGGGAAGCATCGGGTGCGCGATACGCCACTCCACGACGAGGAACGCCACGGCGGCGACGAGGCCCAGGATCGCGGCCGCCAGGACTGCCGGAGCGCCGGAGCCCCGGGCCGGGGCCTCGATCAGCGCATAGGTGGTGCCGGCGAGGGCGAGGGCGCCGAGCACCGCGCCCGCGACGTCGAGCCTCCCCGTCGCATCGGCGTCGCGGGTCTCCGGGACGTGCCGCCCGGCGATCCAGACGACGACGGCGGCGATCGGGACGTTGAGGAGGAACACCCAGCGCCAGGAGACGCTCTCGACGAGCCAGCCGCCGAGGAAGGGACCGATGGCCGTGGCCACTCCGCCGAGGCCCGACCAGGCACCGATGGCCCGCGCACGGTCCTCGCCGGAGAACCCGGCCTGGAGGATCGCAAGGCTGCCCGGTGTGAGCAGCGCTCCTCCCACGCCCTGGAGGGCGCGCGCCGCGACGAGCAGGCCGGCGTCGGGTGCCAGCCCGCACAGCAGGGAGGCGACGGCGAACCAGACGACGCCGGTGACGAAGATGCGCTTCCGCCCGAACCTGTCCCCCAGGGACCCGCCCAGCAGGATGAAGGAGGCGAGCGTCAGGGTGTAGCCGGTCACCATCCACTGCAGGGCGGCGAAGTCGGCACCGAGATCGGCTCCGATGGTCGGCAGCGCGACGTTCACCACCGTGGCATCGATACCGGCCATGCCGGAGCCCAGCACCGTCGCCAGCAGGATCCACCTCCCGGACGCCGTACCCATGCGGATCTCGCTCATCGCTCTCCCCTCGTCCCCCGTGGGCGGCCTTCCCGCGCCCTCCGGCGACGCATACGGCCCAGGTACCGGACGCGCCGCCTCCTCGTCCCGCGCCCGCGGGACCACCGACGCCGGGTCCCGTCCGTGCACCGCAATAACGCACAGTGTGGCACCACCGTCGCCCGGGCGACATCCCCTCCTGGAACACCGCGCGGCGATCCTGCCGGCCGGCCTACGGGGCGTGACTCGGCCCACACCCGGAATAGCCGTCGCTCCGGCCCGGTTACCGCCCAGTAGTAAACTCCCACGGAAAGTAGGCCTCGTGAAGCTGTTCTCCCCCCTGACCCTCGGCACGCTCGAACTCCCCAACCGCGTCGTCATGGCGCCGCTCACCCGGGTGCGCTCGGGCGATGCCGGCATCCCCGGCGACATCGTCGTCGAGCACTACCGCCAGCGCGCATCCCTCGGCCTGATCGTCAGCGAGGGGACCTACCCCAGCCACGCCGGCCAGGGCTTCCCGGGCCAGCCGGGCCTCGTCGAGGACGAGCAGCTCGCCGGCTGGAAGCGGGTCACGGATGCGGTGCACGCCGACGGCGGGCGCATCGTGGCACAGGTGATGCACGCCGGCCGCGTCACCCACCCGGACACCAACGGCGGCTACGAGGTCGTGGCCCCGAGCGCCATCGCGATCGACGGCACCACGCGCACCAGCACGGGCAAGCAGCCCTACCCCGTCCCGCACGCCCTCACCACCGAGGAGCTCCCCGTCATCATCGAGGAGTTCGTCACGGCATCACGCCGGGCGATCGACGACGCGGGCTTCGACGGAGTGGAACTCCATGGCGCCAACGGCTACCTGCTGCACGAGTTCCTGTCCCCGGAATCGAACCAGCGGACGGATGCCTTCGGCGGCACCCCGGAGAAGCGGGCCCGGTTCGTCGTCGACCTCGTCACAGCCGTCGTGGCCGAGGTGGGCGCAGAGAAGGTCGGGTTGCGCATCTCGCCCGCCCACAACATCCAGGACGCCCTCGAGACGGAGGCTTCCGAGGTCGCGGCCACGTACGGGACACTCGTGGACGCCCTGTCGCCCCTGGGCCTCGCCTACCTCAGCGTGCTGCACGCCGACCCCACCGGCGAGCTGATCCAGGACCTGCGGAAGCGTTTCGGCGGACCCGTGCTGATCAACAGCGGCTTCGGTGTGATCACCAACCGTGAGGAAGCCATCGCCATCCTCGAGGACGGCGTCGGAGACGCGGTCGTCGTCGGCCGTCCCGCCATCGCCAACCCGGACCTGGCGCGTCGCTGGCGCGAGAACCTGCCGGAGAACGAGCCGAACCCGGCGACGTTCTACTCGACCGGGGCCGAGGGCTATACCGACTACCCGTTCTACGACGGCTCGGTCGACGCCAGCTAGTCCACCGCTCGACCGCCCGGAAGGCGCTCCCGTCAGGCGACGGGGGCGCCTTCGTGTGTCCCGTCCCTGTGCGGGGCAGGCGCACCGGGGCCACGGCGGACCAGCCGGTCGCGCAGGCGTGGACACTGTGCGACCACCCAGGCGATCAGGAGCGCCGCCGCGAGGTGGGTGTGGAGCATCAGCATGACCTCGGGCGAGTGGCCCTGGCCGGCGCCCGACCCGACCGGCACCTCCCCGCCGTGGTGCACCCCGGTGGCGGGGACCGTCGACGACGGCGCCGCCCCGAGGCCGCCGAATAGCCAGTGGAGCATCTGCTGCGCTGCACCGAGCAGCAGCAGCACGGCCCAGCCGGGTAGCCGGGCCCGCGCCACGAGGGTGGCCGCCAGGACGGCGAGCGCCGCGAGGCCGCCGAGGACGGGGGCGCTCGGCAGCACGCCGCCGGAGAGCGCATGCACGGCTGCTCCGAGGCCGAGCGACAGCAGCCCGACGCCTGCCGATGCCACGATCGGGAGGGCACGATCGACGGGTCGGGAGGCGGTGTCCCCTGGGGCTTCCATGGACTGATCGTAAGCATGCTGAAGAGCCTGCGTCACGCCGAAGGTGCGGGTTATGCTCGCGACGGCCGGTCCGTAGACTGACCGTAAGGGGGCTTACCTTCCCCGCAACCGAAAGGACGAGCGCATGTCAGAGAATCCCGGCGACCACGACCGCACCCACACCGAGGCTCCCGCGGAAGGCGATACGGACGCCGCGCCGGAGACCATCCGGGTACATGCCGAAGATCCTGCCGAGGGCGCGGACTCCGACGACCAGGACGGCGGGTCCTAGGAGCCACTCCCACCCGCCAGGCATCCACGGGCGCCGGCCTCCGGGCCACGCGCCCGTGCGTCCAGGGGCCGGGGCCGACGACCGGGTTCAGGGGCCGGGGTTCAGCGCGTACCTTCGACGACCTCGCCGAACGGGACCTCCTGCGACAGTTCGGCCTGCCGGTCCACGGCGTGGCTGCTGACCAGGATGCCGTACTTGCCCTCGGCGACGGACTGCTTCATGACCATCAGGACGGTCTCTGCGAAGCCCTCGTCCTGGGCCTCGAGAAAGGTGATGTAGGCGGGAGGGAGGTTCTCGGGAACGGTGAGCATGACCTCACGCTACCCGCCCCCACCCATGGCTGCCGAGTGTTTTTCAAGCCCCGCAGCGGACGGATCGGATCTCCTCGACCCCCTTCCCCGGTGGTAGACCATAAGGATCCTCCTCCGGGCACGGACCTCCGCCCCGGGAACAGCACCACTGACACGACAGGGGATCCTCGTGACGCACCTGCTCAAAGACCACGCGCACCTGTTCGAGCTGTCCGGCCCATGGACCACCATCTACGTGGACGGCAGCACCGGCACCGTCGACGGCCTGGTGCGGAACGACGCCCTCCCCCGGAGCGTCTCGAAGGAGCTGGAGGGCGCGGGCGCCCCCGCGCGGGACGTCGAGGCCGCGGCCGCCGCACTCGGCACCAGCGCCAGGGGACTGCCGGACCCGGTGGCGCGCTACGTCCTCGTGAACGACGGGCGGGCGGTCGTCGACGAGTTCCTCCCCGGCACCCTCGTCGGGCCCGCCGTGACGGCCGTCGGCCCCGTTCCCGACCTCACCCCCCTGATGCGGCACACTCCCGACGACTTCGCCTACGTCGTGGCGGAGGTGGGCCACCATGGCGGGGAGATCTACCTCCGCTCTGCGGACGGCGACGGCGCGCACCTCAGGACCGGGGACCCCGGCGCCGTGATCGAGGGCGACACCGACAACACCCGCAAGCTGCCCGGTGGCGGGTGGGGCCACAGGCGCCTGCAGGGACACGCCGAGAAGGTGTGGAAGATGAACGCCGGTGAGGTCGCCGCGGAGATCGACCGCATCTCCACCCGACACCGCGCGCAGCTCATCGTCCTGGCCGGGGACATCCGCGCCCGGCAGCTCGTGGCCGACCAGGTGTCGCACGAGTCCCGCGCCAGGCTCGCCGTCATCGAGGCGAACACGCGCGCGGCCGGCGCCGACGAGGAGAGCTTCCGCCGCGAGGTCCAACTGCTCGTGGCACGCACGATGGCCGACCACCAGCACGCGCTCCTGGAACGCCTGTCCGAGAAGGCGGGCCAGGGAACGGGCACGGCCGCCGTGGGCCGCGCTCCGGTGATCGCCGCCCTCCAGCAGGCCCAGGTCGAGTCCCTGCTCCTCGAGACCCCGGCCTGGGACGGCGAGACGCTCCTGGCACTCGATGCGGCACCGTGGATCGCGACGTCGGAAGCGGAGACGCTGGGGGCAGGAGTACTGGGCGAGGTCCCTGCCGTGGCGGCCCTGCTCCGCGCGGCGGCCCTCACCGACGCGCAGGTCACCCTCTATCCGACGGGCGCCCTCGGATCGAAGCCCGTCGCAGCGCTCCTGCGCTGGCCCACGAGCCCCGACCTGCCGGGCACGGCCTAGCACATGGCAGGGGACGCGACAGCCGGTACCGTGGCGGACTTCGTCGTCCGCCGCCTCGCCGCATGGCGGGTGGACCGCATCTTCGGGTACAGCGGGGACGGTATCAACCCCCTGCTCGGCGCGCTGCGCCGGGCAGGGGCGCCGTCGTTCGTCCAGGCACGGCACGAGGAGGCCGCGGCCTTCATGGCCGTGGCCCACGCGAAGTACACCGGCGGCATCGGCGTGGTGACGGCGACCCAGGGACCGGGTGCCGTCCATCTCCTCAACGGCCTGTACGACGCACGCATGGACAGCGTGCCGGTCGTGGCGCTCGTCGGGCAGCAGCACCAGACCGTGCTCGGATCCGCCTATCAGCAGGAGATCGACCTCCTCGGCCTGTTCAAGGACGTCGCGTCCGCGTTCTGCCAGCAGGTCGCGAACCCCGAGCAGCTGCCCATGGTCCTCGACCGGGCGTTCAAGTCGGCGCTCGCCACCCGGTCGCCCACCGTCGTCATCCTCCCGCACGACGTCCAGCAGGCGCCGGCACCCGGGACACCGCACGAGCACGGCGTGGTGCCGTCGTCGCCCGTGTGGTCCACGGGATGCGTGGTACCGAGGGAGTCGGACCTGCACGACGCCGCCGCGGTGCTCAACGCGGGGCGGAAGGTCGCGCTGCTCGTCGGACAGGGCGCGGCGCACGCACAGCGGGAGGTCGCCACCATCGCGGACCGGCTGGGTGCGGGGATCACGACGAGCCTGCTGGGCAAGCCGTTCGTCGACGAGTCCCTCCCCCACGTCGCGGGCACCATGGGCCACCTCGGCACGACGGCGAGCGCGTACCTCATGGACAACTGCGACACGCTGCTCGTCGTCGGCTCCAACGATCCCTGGACCGAGTACTACCCCGCGCCCGGACAGGCGCGTGCCGTCCAGATCGACATCGACCCGAAGGCCATCGGGAACCGGTACCCCGTCGAGGTCGCGGTGAACGGCGACGCCGCGGCCACCCTCACCGCGCTGTCTCCCCTCCTGCACCGACAGCAGGACCGCTCCTGGCGTGCGGACGTCGAGGAGCAGGTGCGGCGATGGCACCGGGTCGCGACGGAGCGCGCGAGGACACCCGCGGTGCCCGTGAATCCCGAGCGTGTCGTGTACGAGCTCAACGCCGCACTGCCGAATGACGCGCAGGTCGCCGTCGACGTCGGGAGCTGCGTCTACTGGTACGCGCGCCAGCTCCGGCTGCCACGGGGGGTCCCGGCCCACCTCTCCAGCACGCTGGGCTGCATGGGCGCCGGCGTCCCCTACGGCATCGCCGCGAAGCTGGCGCACCCGGGCCGACCCGTCGTCGTGCTCGCCGGGGACGGCGCCATGCAGATGGCAGGTCTCGCCGAGCTCGTGACCGTGTCCGGGTTGTGGCGCGGCTGGGCCGATCCCCGGTTCGTCGTGTGCGTCTTCTCGAACGGCGATCTCGCCGAGGTGACCTGGGAACAGCGCGAGATGGAGGGCGAACCCCGGTTCGAGGCCAGTCAGGCACTGCCCGCCGTCGACGTCGCGGCCCATGCCCGGCTCCTCGGCCTCGACGGCGTGAGGGTCGAGGACCCGGAGGATCTCGCCGATGCCTGGCGGCGGGCCTTCGCCGCCGACCGCCCGTTCGTCCTCGACGTGGTGACCGACCCCGACGTCCCGCTGCTGCCGCCCCTCCCCGCCGGTGCGGTGAAGCTCGCCGCCATGCGGGGCGCCATCGACCAGGAGCCCGCGGGCAGCGCCGCCGGCCTCCTACGGCGCTATGCGGAGATCGAGGAGAACACGGGCGGCCGCGCCTCGTGAGCCGGCTGCGCCGGCGCACCGCCGCGGTCACCGACCGGGCGCGCAGGGGCAGCGACGAAGACGCCTAGCGGCGTCGCCTCTGCGCGGCATGCCGGCCGAGTTCCGCCACCGCGGCCGCCGCGATGACGAGCGAGAGTGCGACGACGGCCAGCATCACGTACAGCAGGACGAGGGTGGTCATCGGCGAGGAGGCGGTATGGAGGATCCGCAGTCCGCCGAACAGCCCCACGGCCCAGAAGATCCCGACGCCGAGCAGCGCATAGGCCGCACGTCCCTGCCCGCGGTCGAAGCCCATGCTCCGGGCGCACTGCGCCAGGAGGCCCTGCCATTGGTTCATAGCTCAACTATCACTGTGCCGCGGAACAGGGCTGCGTGCCGCGGCTATCGTGTCGCTCACATTGACAGTGATCCGGACCCGTGCTGCGCCGACCGGCCCCTGTCCGCTTCAGCTCCCGGGCGTGCGCCGCAGCCATGGCAGCAGCCGCCATCCCCCCGTCACCCCGGTGACGTCCCGATCGGCGCGGAACACGTTGCCTGGAGCCGCGGGTGTCGAACCGCTCCTGAGCGCCAGGGCGACATAGGCACGGGCGACCACCGGTTCGTAGACGGCGGGTGCCAGGGCACGGGCATGGACGAACAGCGACTGGACGCGGCCCACCTGGGTGAGACGCCGGGGCCTGTGGGAGACGCGGACGATCGCCCGTGCCACGCGCACCGGGTCCGAGACCGGCGGGAGCGGCCGCACGGGGCGGCCCGTGTAGTTCGCGGCGTGCTGGTGGATCGGGGTGTCGATCGTGGCCGGCAGGACGGCGCAGACGTGGATGCCGGGCGCGCCCCGCAACTCCATGCGCAGCACCTCGAGGAACCCGAGGAGCCCGAACTTGCTCGTCACGTAGGGGCTCACGAGGGGCGAGGTGATCCTCGAGTAGACGGACGCCACGGACACGAGGACACCCCGGCCCTGGCGCCGGAAGACCCGTAGCGCCGCACGGGCCCCGTACACCTGGCCGAGCAGGTTCACCTCGATGAGCCGGTCGAAGACCTCCGACGGCGTCTGCTCGAACGTCCCGAAGCTGTACAGCGAGGCGTTGCCGACCCATACGTCGATACCGCCGAACCGCTCCACGGCGGCCTCGGCGAGGCGGTCGACGTCGGCCTCGGAGGAGACGTCGGTCGGGACGGCGATGGCCATCGCTCCCCGGCTCCGGCATTCCGCCGCGACGGCCTCGAGCGTGTCCGCGTCCCGTCCGGCGAGGACGAGCCGGGCGCCGTCCTCCGCGAAGCGGCGCGCCGTCGCCCGCCCGATACCGCTCGATGCCCCCGTGATGACCACGATCGTCGCCTCACCCATCCGTCCGCCTCCTGTCCACCACGATCCCGCACGGTCCCGTGCGGGCTTCCCTCCGAGTCTTCGCGACCGGTTCCGGTCCGTCACGCACGAAGGGAGTGCTCCGTCGCGGAGCACTCCCTTCAGCCAGGCATGACGGCGGTCAGTGGCCCCGGTGCTGATCCCCGTCCGGAGTGACGTCCGGGTCCACCTCGTCCGCCGCCTGGACATGGTGCGTCACCTTGTCCCGCAGCCCCTGGGCATCGTTCTGGCGCTCCTGGGCCTGCCGCCGAAGCCGCTCGGCCTCGACCTCTGCCCGCTGCGCCTCGGCCTCCGCCATGGAGGCCTTGGCCTCGCGCTCGCGGGCCTCGAGCTCCGTCGCCCTCGCTTGCTCCCGCATCTCCGCGGCGCGCTCCCGGTCCTTCTCCTGCTGCCGCTGCCGCTGGGCAGTGCCGCGCCTGCGCGCCAGGAGCGCCACCACGGCGATGACCGCCAGGAGGACCACGATCCCGACGATGATCCACACCACTTGACCTGTATCCATTGCTGACTCCTCCACTCGTCGACGGCGCGTGGCGCCGGACCGGTTAGCCGCCGAAACCACCGAGGCCGGGGATGTTCCCCAGCAGGTCCTTCGGGTTGATACCGAATTTCGCAAGGAGGTCCGAATGCTGCTCCGGGTCCACCCGGTCCGGGAGCTCGGACCGCGCCTGATCGGCCTGATCGGGCCTGCCCTGGCTCTTCAGCAGGTCGATGATCTGCGACGTGTCGATCTGCATGACGGCCTCCTCGTCGTCCCGCACGCCTGTTACTAAGCGGGCTTACGAAAGCATGGCACAGGGTCCTCGACTTGTCACGAGTACCTATCCGTAGGGGGTGGCGCGCAGCCACAGGACAATGGCTCCATGGACCTCACCCTGACGCTCCTCGCCGACACCCACCTACCGAGGCGCGCGAAGGGGCTCCCGGCGGAGGTATGGGCCGCGATCGAGTCGGCGGACGTCGTCGTGCACGCCGGGGACTGGACGGAGCCGGCGCTGCTGGACGAACTGGAGTCCCGCTCGCACCGGCTGCTCGCCTGTCACGGGAACAACGACGGCCCGGATCTCCGGCGCCGGCTGCCGCTCGTCGCGAGGGCGGAGCTCGAGGGCGTGCGTCTCGCCGTCGTGCACGAGACCGGCCAGAAGCAGGGCCGTGAGGCCCGCATGGCCGCGCTCCATCCCGACGTCGACGTCCTCGTGTTCGGGCACAGCCACATCCCCTGGGACACGCGCGCCGACTCGGGGCTGCGGCTCCTCAATCCCGGCTCCCCCACCGACCGCCGCCGCCAGCCGTACTGCACCTACATGACGGCCGTCCTCGCCGCGGGCCGCCTCGACGTGACGACGCACCGGCTGCCCCCGCGCTGACCGGGGACCAGGATCCGTCGTGGGTCCAGGAGGCACCCCTTCGCGCCGACTCCCGGGCAGGCCATCGCGGGCGCCCGGCAGTGGCGTGCGGTGTTCTGTGCGCTCGCGCTCATCGGGCTCGCGCTCGTCCTGATCGTGTGGCGCTTCATGCCGGAGTCCCCGCCCCGCGAGAAGCGGCGCTCGGGCGATCCGCGCCAGGTCGCCGCTGGTCACCTCGCACTGCTCCGCGACCGGCACTTCCTGGCCCTCGCGGTGATCCCCGGTCTCGGCCGCGCCGTGATCATGAGCTGCGTCGTCGGCTCCCCGTTCTTCCAGGACGAGTACTGCCTCGGCCAGGGTCCGTTCGCCGCCGTGTTCGCGCTCAACGGTGCGGCGATCGTCGGGTCGGCGCAGCTCAACGCGGCCCTGGTCCGGCACGCCGCCCCCATCCGGGTGCTCCGGGTGGCCGTGATCGTGCAGCTGGGGTGCGCCTTGATCCTCCTCACCCTCGTCCTCACCGGTATCGGGGGCATCGTCGGCCTCGTCACGGGCCTGTGGCCGGTCCTCGGGACACAAGGACCGATCCCCGCGAACGCCTCCGTGCTCGCACTGCACGATGACGGGCACATGGCCGGCACCGCCGCCGCCGTCATCGGCGCCCTGCAGTCCGGGGTGGCCGGCCTGGTCAGCCCGTTCGTCGGCCTCCTCGGCGGGGACCCGCTCGCGATGGCGTGCGTGATGCTCGCCGTGGCCGCACTCACGCCGGTGGTCCTGGCGGTCGGCACACCCGCCTACCGGAAGGGCGGCCGGCCCGAGCGGGACCGCCCGGATCCGAGGCCGACGGCGTCGGCCGGGGAGACGGAGGAACCCGAGGCCGAGCAGGTGGAGGCGCAGGGGCCCGACCAGCGCGCGTGAGCACACCGGTGGATCCTCGCTCGAAGGGGCGTCACGGGACGATCCCGATGTTCTCCCTGGCGTGGTGGAGGACAGCGTGGACGGTGGAACCGAGGCGCGCCTTCGGGACGCTGCCGCCCCTGGCCCCGAGGATCACGCAGCAGGCGGTCGCGGACCGCTGGACGATGAGTCCTGCGGCGGAGGTGCCCGCCACGGACTCCTCCGTCACGGACAGGTCGTCCGCCGCACCCAGCAGGGTGGCGGCCCGCTCGAGGAGAGGATCCCGTCCCTCGGCCGGGCCGGCCGCCTTGCGCCGCCGGTGCACGCGCACGTGGAACAGCACCAGGCGCTTGTGCAGCGTCCGCGCGAGATCGGCGGCCATCGCCGTCGCCCTGTCGCTCGCCGGTGACCCGTCCACCGCGGCGACGACGGTGTCGTAGGTCGGTCTGGCTTCCCGGACGACCACGATGGGGCAGGAGGCACTCGAGGCGAGGCGCAGGCTGACCGACCCGATCAGCAGTTCGGCGAAACCACCGAATCCCCTCGTCCCGGTGACCAGGAGCGATGCTCCCGCGGAGAGCCTCGTCAGCGTCTCGGGGGCGAACCCGACGACGAGGCGTGCGCTGACCGGGAGGTCGGGCTCGGCCCGGGTGGCGAGGCCCTCCCCCTCGGCCACGACCCTCTCGGCTTCCCTGCGCAGGCCGCTGTCCTCGACGCCTGCCACCGGACCGAGATCACGCGTGAAGAACGGCCACGCCCAGCAGTGCACGACCACGAGGGGCAGCTGTGCGGCGACGGCGTACCGGGAGGCCCAGAGGACGGCGCGCTTCGCCCCGTCGGACCCGTCATAGCCGACGAGGACCGGCCTGCGGGGGGTGGTCCCGGCGATCCCCTCGGTCATGTCGCAGCGCCCACCCGCTCGACGGTCGGGGTCCCGAGGCCCCGCTGGCCAGAATGCATGACGGTTGCTCCTGAATCTCGAGCATTCTCCTTCCTCCATGGTGGCAGCGCCGGCCGTTCCGGGGTAGGGCCGAACGGCCCGGAGTGCAGGGCCGCGAGCGCGGGGGCCGGACCCCGCCCAGAGGAGTGGGAAGGGTCGTTCGGCCCTCCCCGGGCACCGCCGACGGGGTGATGATGGTTCGCAGGAGCCTGCTAGCGCAGGCGCGGACCTGCTGACGTGGAGGTGTGGAGATGCCCGGCATCGGAAAGAGCACGGCACAGCGGCAGGTCTCGGTGTTCCTCCTCGACGATCACGAGTTGGTACGCCGCGGGCTCCGCGAACTGCTGGAGGACGAGGGCTTCGTGATCGTCGGGGAGTCCGGGTCCGCGGAGGAAGCCGCGCGGCGGATCCCCGCCCTGTGCCCGGACGTGTCCATCCTCGATGCGAGGCTGCCGGACGGCACGGGGATCGAGGTGTGCCGTGACGTCCGTTCGGTGGATCCGTCGCTGGCCTGCGTGATCCTGACCAGCTATGACGACGATCAGGCGCTCCGCGGCGCGATCATGGCCGGGGCGGCGGGATACATCCTGAAGGAGATCCTCGGATCCGACCTCGTCGAGAAGGTACGCCTGGCCGCCGGGGGCGGATCCCTCTTCGCGGCAGGGGTCCGGGAACGGATCGTCGCCGGGCTGTCGGACGCGTCCGGCGAGGACCCGCGCCTGGCCGGTCTCACGAGCCAGGAGAAGCGGGTGCTGGCGCTGGTCGGAGCCGGACTGACGAACAGGGAGATCGGCACGGAGCTCTTCCTCGCCGAGAAGACCGTGAAGAACTACGTGTCCTCGCTGCTGTCGAAACTCGGGTTCCAGCGCCGTACCCAGGCGGCCGTCTTCATCTCCCGCCCTGCGCGCTCTCCGTCCTCCTGACGTCGACGGGCATCACGAGGTGGATGCGCGTGCCGCAGCCGGGGGTGCTGGTGATGGAGATGGTTCCTCCGCAGAGTTCCGCGCGCCGCCTCATGTTGGCGAGTCCGCTGGCGCGGGTGGGCTCCGAGAAGCCCCGGCCGTCGTCGTCGATCGACAGGTCGAGCTGCCCGCCCGCGACCCCGAGCGCGATGGTGATGGCCTGCGCGTCCGCATGCCGGAGCGCGTTCGAGAGCCCCTCGCGGAGGACGGCCCTCAGGTGATCCGCCCGCTCCCCCTCCACGAGGGAGTCCAGCGGACCGGAAAGGTGGAGGACCGGCTCGAGGTCGTGCCCGTCGAAGGCGTCGGCGACGAGGGAGAACACGGTCGAGGTGAAGCTCGGGGCCGACTGGGGGACGGACCGCAGGGAGTAGATCGTGTCGCGCAGCTCCCGGATGGTCGCGTCGAGTTCGGTCGTGACCGCTGAGATGCGGTCGAGCGCGTGGGCGTCGGCCGTGTATTTCCGGAGGGTCTGAATGCTGAGGCCCGCCGCGAACAGGCGCTGGATGACCACGTCGTGGAGATCCCGCGCGATGCGGTCCCGGTCACCGAACACGGCCTCCTGCTCCCGCCGGCGGTGTGCCCGGAGCAGTTCGAGGGCCAGCGACACGTGGGAGGTGAAGGACCGCATCATCTCGTGGTCGACGTCGGAGAACGCAGTGGCGCCCGGGGCGCGCCCGATGACGAGGTAGTGCCGTTCGCGTTCGCCGGGGAGCCTGCTGCACAGGGCCGCGTCGATCGTCCCCGCCGCTGTTCCGGGGAGCACCAGCGCGACGTCCGGTCCGGTGATCAGGGCAGGAGGCGAGGAGGCCGTGAGGTCGTGCAGGACGGGGCCTCCCCTGGCGCGCCGTCCGAGGTGGGCCGCGGCTCCGACGCCGTCCGCGGCCTCGCAGATGAGGCCGCGGTGGTGGCCGAGGTCCCGGAGGACGACCACGAGGGTGCTCTGGGAGGCGTGGAGTGCATGCCGGGCGACCAGCTCGTGGTCACTGTCCGCTTCGCTGTGTCGCCCGAGGAGTTCACGGGCGGCATCGATCCCGCCTTCGAGCCACCGGGTCCTGCGGTGCGACTCGTCGAAGAGCCGCGAGTTCTCGATGGCGACGCCGGCTGCGGACGCGAGGGCGACGACGAGCTGCTCATCCGCGTCGGAGAAGTCCGCTCCCCCGCGCTTCTCCGTCAGGTAGAGATTCCCGAAGACCCTGTCGTGGATGCGGATCGGGACACCGAGGAAGGAGGTCATCTGGGGATGGTCGGCCGGGAAGCCGTAGGCGAGGGGGTGCCGGCGGAGATCGGCGAGGCGGACCGGCCGCGGCTCGGTGATGAGCAGCCCCAGCACGCCGTGGCCTCGCGGGAGGAGTCCGATCCTGCCGATCTCGTCGTCGTCGAGGCCCACGGTGATGAAGTGGCCCAGCATCCGGTCCGGGCCGATGACGCCCAGCGCCCCGAACCGGGCGTCGACCAGCTGGCAGGCGGCCGAGACGACCCGTTCGAGGACGGTGTCGAGGTCGAGGTCGTCCGCGATGGCGGCGAAGGCGGAGAGGAGGTCCTCGATGCCGGTGGCGGTCGGGGAGTGCGCCGGCGTCCCCGGTGGCAGGTACTGCGGCTGTGTGTTCACAGAACATTCCGTCCTGTCGCCCGGGGCGCGCCCCGACTGATAGGGGTCCGGCCATCCGTGGCCGCTAGGACCGGTCATCCTGATCGCTGCAGCGGGGCCCGTGGACCTCCTGCAGGAACGCAGCGCTTCGTCGTCCCGCGCTGTGGAAGCCGAGACTACACCCACGGGTATGCTCCCGGCCCCCTGCGGGCCGGGAGTTCGGTGCGACGCCGACGCAGCGTCCGGATCGGCTCAGTCGCCGGGCGGGATCACCTGCAGCCTGATGCCGGTCCCTGCCGGCATCGCCGCGGCCAGTCGCGTGGTGAAGGAGGCGGCCTCGAGATCACCGTTCACCGAGTCCCATGCCTGGGCGTGGCCGAGATCGAGGGTGACATCCGTCCTGGGTGCCAGGCTCGCAGCCCGCCGGACGACCAGGTCGAGGCCGTGGATGTTGACCGGTGACACGCATCCGTGGACGATGATCCGCACGCTGTCGAGGTCGGGGTCGGCGGTGACGAGGACCTTGAGCTTCTGGCGTCCGGCCGACGGGTGCGCATCCATCGCCCGCTCCCTCGGCGAGCCCGCCCGCCGCACCAGCCGGGACGTCCTGAAGCCCTGTCTCATCGGTCGAGGGCGTCGGCATGCTCGTCCCTGCGGACGCCGGCCGGCGTGAAGGTGTGGTCCGTGGCGGCGCGTCGCCGATCCTTCAGGAACCGGAGATCCTCCTCGGTCAGGAGGTATTCCCCATGGCGGTCGGCCGTCATGGACGTACCGGTCGCGGCTTCCACCCGGTTGACGAGCGTCCGGGGCAGGACGACGCAGCCGGGGTTGTCCAGGAGCCACTGCTGCACGGTGGGGTCGATACTGGTCCAGAGTGTGCTCATGGTCATGATGGGGATCCTCCTCGAACCTCAGGGACGCCGCCGGTTGGTCCCGCTCTCCGCGCGCTACGTGCGGTGCGACGTCGTTGCCCCCCATCCCACGTCAGGGAGTGCGGGGCGGCTAGGGCCGAAAGTCCCGTCCCGACGGACCGCCCTGCCGGGGACGGGCCCGGATCAGTAGGATGCCGCAGAGCGCACCAGGAGGGGTGGATGGCACACCGGGACAGCGACTTCCGCGAACGTTTCGACGGTGGGACCCTGGACGAGGACGTCTGGCTGCCGGCCTACCTGCCTGCCTGGAGCTCCCGGGCGGAGTCGGCGGCGACCTTCGAGCTCGACGAGGGACTGGTCCTGTCGATCCCTCCGCACCAGGCCCTGTGGTGCCCCGACCTGCATCGGGAGCCGTTGCGCGTCTCGGCCGTGCAGAGCGCCAACTGGTCCGGCCCCGTCGGCAGCGCGTACGGTCAGCAGGCCTTCCGGAGCGGCCTCGTGGTCCGCGAGGAACAGGAGCCCCTCTGGGGGTACCTCCCCCGTTACGGGCGCATCGAGGTCACGTGCCGCGCGGACCTGACCCGGCGGGCGATGTTCTCGGCGTGGCTGGTGGGGCTCGAGGGCGAGCCGGAGGACTGCGGTGAGATCTGCATCGTGGAGGTCTTCGGGGACACTGTCGAGACCCTGCCGGACGGCTCCCGGTCGGCGGCCGTGGGGCAGGGGGTGAAGGCCCTCGACGACCCGCGGCTCAGGCAGGACTTCTCGGCCCCACCGACCCCGATCGACGTGGCGCGGAAGCACACCTACGCCGTCGACTGGCACCAGGACACGATCCGCTTCTCGGTGGACGGGACTCCGACCCGGACGGTACGGCAGAGCATCGCCTACCCGATGCAGCTCATCCTCGGGGTCTTCGACTTCCCCGGCAAGCCTGCTCCGGCCCATGCCTCCGCGGCTACCCCGAGGCTGCAGGTGCGCGAGGTCGTCGGCTCCGACGTCGTCCCCTGAGTACGGGGTCCGCTATCCGCCGGCGGGCGCGGGGGCGTTGATGATGTTGGGGACGAAGCGGCAGAAGTAGTCGGTGATGTAGCCGTCGGACTCCCGGATGCCCACGCCCACACTCTCGCCGTCGACCACCCAGCACCCGAGGACGGGCCGGTTGCCGTCGAAGTCGGGCAGCGGGCTCCACGCCTGGTAGCACCAGCCCTCGGCGCCGTAGTCACCGGGCTGCTCGATCTCGACGCCCTTGGCGTGGATGCGGATGTTGTCACCTTCGCGGCCATGCAGCGGCTTCGCGACCCACTCCTCCATGCCGTTCGGCCCGTGGAGATAGGCGGGCAGCAGGTTCGGGTGGTCCGGGTAGAGGTGCCAGAGGGCGGCCAGGAGCGCCTTGTTCGACAGGAACATCTTCCAGGCGGGCTCGAACCACCGGGTCATCACGGGCCAGTCGAGGATCTTCTGCCCGAACTCCTCCTTCATCATCAGCTCCCACGGGTACAGCTTGAAGATGGTGCTGACAGCCTTGTCGTCGAGGTCCACGAAGCGGTGCTGACGGGCATCCCAGCCGATGTCGCCCATGTTGATGCCGACGGTCTCCCAGCCGGCCTGCGAGGCGACGTCGCGCATGTAGGCGGCTGTCATCCAGTCCTCGCCGGACGTCTCGACCTCGGTGTGGGCGACATGCAGCCGGGGACCGTCGATCCCGCCGCGCTGCTTGTCCCATGCCGCGACCAGGGCCTCATGGATGCCGTTCCACTGGTCGTTCTCGGGCTTGACGTCCTGCAGCCAGTACCACTGGGCGATGGACGCTTCGACGAGGCCGGTCGGGGTGTCGGCGTTGTACTCGAGCATCTTCGGCGGGTTGACGCCGTCGTAGGCGAAGTCGAAGCGGCCGTAGACGGCGGGCTCGCTGCGGGCCAGGGACCCGGCGGCGAGCTTGATGGCCGCGGCGCCGATGCCGAGGGTGCCCATCGCTCCTGTGGCCAGATAGCGGGCGGCCTCGATGGACATCCGGTGCAGTTCCTCGGTGACCGCCTCGAGGGCCTCCACCTCGTCCATCTCGAGCTCGTAGTAGGCGTCCTCGTTCCAGTACTCGATGGCGTCGCCGTCGGGCTTGATGGTCGTGGAGTAGATGAGGCCCACGCTCTCGATCTTCTCCCTCCAGTCCGGCCGGCGGGGAGATGGTCGTCGCTTCATGTCAGCCGCCCGTGGTGCCGTTGCTGCTGCCGAAGCCGCCCCGCGACACCGACGACGCCCCGTCGGGGCGCACCCCCGACCGCGAGGTGGCACCGGACGGGACGGACGTCGTACCGCCCGAGAGGCCCGCACCGACGGCCGGGATGCTCCTCCTGCCCGATCCCATCGCGAGGAAGTACCAGCCGTACAGTCCGGAGGACACCCCCTTCTCGCTGCACCGGTCGTCCTCGGCCCGCTCCTCGGTGCTCCGGTCCTGGCATACCTTGGCGTAGTCGGCGTCGATCACCTCGCCGTCGGGCGAGCATCCGGTGAGCAGGGCGCTCGCCAGCAGCGCGGTGACGCCGAGGGCGACGCCGGAGCTGCGGCGGGCGCGGCGGGTGTGCTCCGCCCTGGGCGCGGGCGTCCCGGGGCCGGCTGCGGTGGGGTTCGGATCCATGTCCCGATTTTCGCATGCTGCCGGCGTTCCGGGTCTAGTCGCGCCGTCCCGCACGCGACTAGTATGTGTGTCCTCCGGCTGCCCGAACCGGGGTGATGCCTAAGGAGGTGGAGTCATGAAGGTCAGTGTCGTTGTGCTGTGCGCCGCCCCCATGAACCCCGCCTCCCCTGCTTCCGCGCCCTAGCGCGCCGCGGGAGGCCTCCCCGGAGGACCCACGTTGAACACTCTCGAGCAGTACGGCTTCACCGATCGCATCGGCGGTCTCTTCTCCTTCCACTTCCCCGACCCGCCACCCGCGGAACCGGCCCGCGTCATCCGTGCGGATCGTGGCCGCGTGCTCGTCGCGTCGCGGCACGGCATCGTCCACCTCGACGACGGGATACCGCTCGTCACCGGTGACTGGGCAGCGCTCGGGCCCGGTGGCAGCGTGCTCGGCTGCCTGCCCCGGTCATCCCTGCTCCAGCGCAAGCGCGCGTACGATCCGCTGTCCGAGGCGCAGGCCCTCGGCGCGAACATCGATTTGCTGGGCGTCGTCGTCCCCCTCGACCGGCCGCTGTCGGCCAACCGGCTCGAACGGACCCTCGTCGCGGCCTGGGATTCGGGATCCATGCCTCTCGTCATCCTGACGAAGGCCGATCTCAGTACCCGGTTTGACGACGTCGTCGCCGAGACCGTCGAGCGTGCCCGCGGCGTGGAGGTGCTCACGACGTCGGCCGAGGACCTGGACGGCCTCGAGGACCTCCGGGCACGGATCGGCATCGGGCAGACCCTCGCCCTGCTCGGCCCCTCCGGCGCGGGCAAATCGAGCCTGATCAACGCCCTGGTGGGCGATCACCGGCAGGACACCGGCGAGGTGCGGGCCGGGGACGGCAGGGGCCGGCACACGACGACGGCGCGCGAACTGGTGCCGCTCGGTGACGGTTCCGTGGTGATGGACACCCCGGGGCTGCGCGGCTTCGCCCTGTGGGACGCCGAGACCGGCCTGTCCGAGGTCTTCGGCGACATCGAGGAGCTGTTCGACGACTGCCGGTTCCGCGACTGCGCCCACGACCGCGAGCCGGGCTGCGCCGTACAGGCGGCTCTCGCGGCCGGCACGCTGGAGGAGCGGCGCTGGCTGAGCTACCGGAAGATGGAGCGCGAGCTCGCGAGCCTGCACCGGAGGCAGGACGCCGCCGAGCAGCGGCGCCACGCACGATCGTTCCAGCGCCTGGCGCGGGAGGCGGTCCTGGCGAAGGACCACAGGAACCGCTTCAGGGCAGGATCGTGAGGGCGGCGCCACGTCGTCGGGGTCACCGTGGCGACCGCCGGCGTCGGGGCGACCCCGGGGAGGGTGGCGGAGTGCGCCGACTTCTCGGAGCCTCCTGTCGGATTCGAACCGACGACCCCCGCTTTACAAGAGCGGTGCTCTGGCCAACTGAGCTAAGGAGGCGAGCCGGCCGGAGCCGACAGGCGCCGTCGTTCCCCCGACCGGTGGTGGGTGGGGACGCCGAGCGCTCGTTAAGGGTAGCCCAGCACCAGCACCGCGGGAAATCAGCCGCGGACCGCCCTGCAACAGCGGGAGGGGCAGTCCGGGATCTCCGCCGGCACAAGACGCCGGACCGTGGGCGGTGCGAACCGATAGAGTCGATGACGAGACCAAACTACTGCGATGGAGCCAGTTTTGAGCGCACCACAACCTTCGACCACACCCGGCGTCACACCGCCCACCGCAGCCGAGGGGCTGTTCGGCGACTACGACTTCATCGTGGTGTCCAACCGGCTCGCCGTCGACCGCGTCGTCGACGAGCACGGCGAGAGTTCGTGGCGGCGCTCCCCGGGGGGCCTCGTGACCGCGCTGGCGCCCGTGATGGCGAAGGCCGACGGCGCCTGGGTCGGTTGGCCCGGCGCTCCTGACGAGACCCTCGAGCCCTTCGACGAAGCGACCATGCGCCTCGTGCCCGTGCCGCTCAGCGCGGAGGAGGTGGAGCTCTACTACGAGGGCTTCTCGAACGCCACCCTCTGGCCCCTCTACCACGACGTCATCGCGTCCCCGGAGTTCCACCGCACCTGGTGGGATTCCTACCGGAAGGTCAACGAGCGGTTCGCGGCGGCCACGGCGACCGTCGCGGCCGAGGGCGCGACGGTCTGGGTGCAGGACTACCAGCTGCAGCTCGTCCCCAAGATGCTGCGGCAGGCCCGCCCCGACCTGAAGATCGGCTTCTTCAACCACATCCCCTTCCCGCCGCTCGAGATCTACGCGCAGCTCCCCTGGCGCCGCCAGGTCATCGAAGGACTCCTCGGCGCCGACCTCATCGGCTTCCAGCGCCCGAGCGACGCCAGCAACTTCCTCCGCTGCGTGCGCCGGTTCAAGGGCTACACCATCAAGTCGCAGCAGGTGCACGTACCGGCCGGCGACGACGGGATCCCCGCCTACGTCTCGCGGGCCGAGGCGTTCCCGATCTCGATCGACACCGCGTCCATCACGGAGCTGGCGCACCGCCCGGACGTCATCGAACGCTCGAAGGAGATCCGCCGGGAACTGGGCGATCCGCAGCACATCCTGCTCGGCGTCGACCGCCTCGACTACACCAAGGGCATCGGTCACCGCCTGAAGGCCTACGGCGAACTGCTCGAGGACGGTGCCATCACGGTCGAGGACGCCGCCCTCATCCAGGTGGCCAGCCCGAGCCGCGAGCGCGTGGAGCAGTACCGCCTCCTCCGCGAGGACATCGAGGGAGCCGTGGGCCGCATCAACGGCACCCACGACACCATGAAGAACACCGCCATCCGCTACCTCCACCACAGCTACCCGGTCGAGGAGATGGTGGCGCTCTACCTTGCTGCCGACGTGATGCTCGTGACGGCGCTGCGTGACGGCATGAACCTCGTGGCCAAGGAATACGTCGCGGCCCGCACCGGCAACACGGGCATGCTCGTCCTGAGCGAGTTCGCAGGCGCCGCCGACACGCTCCGGCAGGCCATCCTCGTGAACCCGCACGACATCGACGGCCTCAAGGCCGCCATCGTGTCGGCCATCACCATGCCGAAGGCGGAGGCCATGCGCCGCATGCGGCTCATGCGGCGGCAGGTGGTCCAGAACGACGTCGAACGCTGGTCGCAGGCCTTCCTCAGCGCCCTTCAGTCGGGGAGCCATGACAGTGAGTGACGCGGAGCTCGACGCCGCCCTCCGCCGCCTGGCGTCGACGCCGCATCTGCTCGTGGCGGTGGACTTCGACGGAACGCTCGCCCCGCTCGTCGAGCGGGCGGAGGACGCCAGGGCGCTGCCCGCGGCGGCATCGGCCCTCCGCGCACTGGCCGGCCTCCCCGGGACGACGACGGCGCTGATCTCCGGGCGCGCCCTCGACAGCCTGCGGGCCGTCGCCGACCCTCCCGCACGGACCATGCTGATCGGCAGCCACGGGGCCGAGACCTGGACGGGGCCGGACCGCGCCCCCCTCGCCCTGACGGCCGACCAGGAGGAGCTGCTTGCACGCGCCGTCGACGTCGTGGAACGGACCGTCGCCGCCCACGAGGGGACACGCATCGAGTTCAAGCCGGCCGGCGTCGTCCTCCACACCAGGACCGCCGCTGACGACGTCGCCACGGCGGCCGTCACCGCGGCACGGACGGAACTGCAGCGGCTGGGGGACCTCAGCATCACCGACGGCAAGCGCGTGCTGGAGATCGCGGTCGTCAAGGCGGACAAGGGTCAGGGGCTGGCCCTGCTCCGGGAGACGACGAGCGCGACGGGAGTCCTCTTCGCGGGCGACGACGTCACCGATGAGCACGCGCAGCGCACGCTGGGACCGGACGACGTCGGTATCAGGATCGGCCCCGGCGAGACCGCCGCGCGGTTCACCGTCGCGACGCCCGAGGACTTCGCGGACGTGCTGCAGGCGCTGGTCGCCCTGCGGGAACCGGGTGCACGCGGCTAGGGAACGTGTCATACTACGAAAACGTGGGCTCGAGCCACCGGTACTGCTGGCCGACCACGCACCACAACTGAATATTTCCATTCACTACGGATCGTCGGGCACGTACCTGCCCGTGAAAAGGAATCAGAACCATGGCAACGGTAACGTTTGACCAGGCCACGCGCCTGTACCCGGGCACCGAGAAGCCCGCTGTCGACAAGCTCAACATCGACATCGCCGACGGCGAATTCCTCGTCCTCGTCGGACCCTCCGGTTGCGGAAAGTCCACCTCCCTGCGCATGCTCGCCGGCCTCGAGGACGTCAACTCCGGACGCATCCTCATCGGCGACCGCGACGTCACGGACGTCCCCCCGAAGGATCGCGACATCGCGATGGTCTTCCAGAACTATGCTCTTTACCCGCACATGTCGGTCGCCGACAACATGGGCTTCGCGCTCAAGATCGCCGGCGTCTCCAAGGAGGAGCGTGCCGAGCGCGTCCGTGAGGCCGCGAAGCTCCTCGACCTCGAGGACTACCTGGACCGCAAGCCGAAGGCCCTCTCCGGCGGCCAGCGTCAGCGTGTCGCCATGGGCCGCGCGATCGTGCGGAACCCGCAGGTGTTCCTGATGGATGAGCCGCTCTCCAACCTGGATGCGAAGCTGCGCGTGCAGACCCGCACCCAGATCGCCTCGCTCACGCGCCGCCTCGGCGTCACCACGGTCTACGTCACGCACGACCAGGTCGAGGCCATGACGATGGGCGATCGTGTCGCAGTGCTCAAGGACGGCATCCTCCAGCAGGTCGACACGCCGCGCAACCTCTACGAGCGCCCGAAGAACGTCTTCGTGGCGGGCTTCATCGGCTCCCCCGCGATGAACCTCCTGGAACTGCCCGTGACCGACGGGGGCGTCGTCTTCGGCGGCATCACCTACCCCGTCCGCAGCGACATCCTGAACGCCGCGGCCGGCAACACCGTCACGCTCGGCGTCCGCCCCGAGGACCTCGTCCTCAGCAATCCCGGTGAAGGCCTGCAGGTCGAGGTCGACGTCGTCGAGGAACTGGGTGCCGACGCCTACATCTACGGCCACACCACGCTGGACGGCAAGGACCACGACATGGTCGTCCGCGTCGACGGGCGCCGCCCGCCGATGAAGGGCGACAGCGTCTACGTGCGCCCCGAGCAGGGCCACGTGCACCTGTTCGACACCACGAACGGACTCCGCCTGGCCGAGACGGTCTAGCTTCTGCGCGTACTGCGCACCACGTACGACGGCGGTGGCTCCGCCGGGCTCCCTCGGGAGCCCGGGGGACGCCACCGCTTCGTTTAACGGCAACTACGCTTGATCCGGATCCCCTTTCCCGCCCGACCGCGAAGGCAGCACCATGACAGAGACTTCGAACGCCCAGTGGCATGACGAGCCGACGGACTACGCCCAGACCGGCAAGCTGCCGCGGCTGAAGCCCGCATCGTCCGCCGGTCCGGACTCGCTGGGGTCGCTGAACATCACCGCAGCGGCCACGGACCCTGAACTCCTCGACCTCCCCTGGCACATCGCCCTGGAGCAGTGGCCGGCCAGCGCCCTCGCGGCCCTCCCCCGCGGTATCTCCCGGCACATCGTGCGCTTCGCCCACCTCGGCGGCTCCGTGATCGCCGTGAAGGAGACCAGCGAGCACATCGCCCGCCACGAGTACCACATGCTGCGGAAGCTGCAGCGCCTCGACGTGCCCTGCGTCGAACCCGTCGCCGTCATCTCCGGCCGCACCACCCCGGAGGGCGAGGCCCTCGATCCCGTCCTCGTGACGCGTCACCTCAAGTTCTCGCTGCCCTATCGCGCCCTGTTCTCGCAGACCCTTCGGCGGGACACGCTGACACGGCTCATCGACGCCCAGGCGCTGCTCCTCGTCCGCCTGCACCTCATCGGGTTCTACTGGGGCGACGTCTCGCTCTCGAACACGCTGTTCCGGCGCGACGCCGGGTCGTTCGCCGCCTACCTGGTCGACGCCGAGACGGGGGAACTGTACCCGGAGCTCTCCACCGGCCAGCGGGAGTACGACCTCGAGATCGCCCGGGTCAACATCGCGGGCGAACTGATGGACCTCGCCGAGGGCGGACTCATCGAGGAGAAGGTGGATCCCCTCGCCACGAGCGAGCTGATCATGGACAGCTACCGCCGCCTCTGGACGGAACTGACGGAACAGGAGTCCTTCGAGCTCGGCGAGCGGTGGCGGGTGGGTGCGCGTATCCGGCGCCTGAACGAGCTCGGGTTCGACGTGGAGGAGTACGCGATCAGGTCGGCTGCGAACGGCACCCAGATCCAGTTGCAGCCCAAGGTCGTCGACGCCGGACACCACAGCCGCCGCCTCCTTCGGCTGACCGGGCTCGACGCCCAGGAGAACCAGGCCCGGCGTCTCCTGAACGACATGGACGCCTACAGGGCCGACAGCGATCCGGAGCTCGACGAGGAATTCAGCGCCCATCTCTGGGTCAACGAGGTGTTCGAGCCGATAGTACGGGCCGTCCCCCGCGAGTTGGGCGGGAAGCTGGAGCCGGCCCAGGTGGTCCACGAGGTGCTGGAGCACCGGTGGTACATGTCGGAGCGCGAGGACAGGAACGTCCCGCTGGCGGAGGCCGTGCAATCCTACCTCGACGACGAGCTGCGGCACCGACGCGACGAGGCCGCGATCATGCTGACGGCCGATGCCCGGACGATCGGCATCGACGAGGACTCGGAGTACGACGACAACTAGGGGTCAAGCAGAAAGGACCGGCAGCCACGGGCTGCCGGTCCTCTCCGTCGGTGAGGTTACGGGCACTCGATCGTGTTGCCCTGCACGGTGACGGGCGTCCCCGTCGGGAGTCCTTCGCACGCCTGGATGACCTGCTGGGTCAGATCCGCCGCGAAACTGCCGATCACGGCGATCAGGATCGCACCGAGGATCGTGAACAGTGCACCGATGATGATGCCGGCGAGGGCGAGACCGTTGCCCATCTTCGCCTTCCGGGACTGCACGAAGGCGATGATGCTGATGACCAGGCCGACCGGGGCGATCAGGATGGCGAGGATGAAACCGACGATTCCGAGCGTCCTGCCGGGGTTATCCGCGGGCTGGCCCTGGTAGCCCTGCTGCCCAGGATAGCCGGGTCCGGAGCCGTACTGTGCCTGCTGGCCGTAGGGCGATTGTCCCTGGCCGTAGGGGGTGCCCTGCTCGCCGGACTGCGGCTGGTTCTGGCCGTACTGCGGCTGGTTCTGGCCGTACTGCGGCTGGTTCTGGCCGTACTGCGGCTGGTTCTGTTGGCCGTAGGGCGTCCTGCCCTGCGATTCCGGCTCGTTGTCGGTCATGGTGCCCCCAAAGGAAGTCGTGGAAGTGTCGGAGAGATTTTCCGACAATTTCCTGAACAGTATCACTGGGCGACAGCGCGTATCGGGAGGGGCAGCGCAACGATCAGGAGACGATCGCCTTCCCCGGATTGAGGATGTTCAACGGGTCGAAGACCTCCCTGATCCGGGCCTGCAACCCGAGGACCTCCGGCGACTGCTCCCAGGCGAGCCACCGGCGCTTGTACTGGCCCACACCGTGCTCACCGGTGATGGTCCCACCGAGATCGAGGGCGCACCGCACCGATTCGTCCAGCGCCTTCTCCAGCCGTTCCTGCGCTTGCTCCCCCTCGCTCCGCTCGACCCAGAAGGTCGGGTGGAGATTGCCGTCCCCCGCATGGGCCACGACCTTCAGCCTGACGTCGTGGCGGTGCGCCATGTCCTCCAGGGCAGCCACGTAGGACACGAGCCGGGATCTCGGGACCGCGACGTCCTCCCCCACCCTGTACAGGTCGTCGACCTCGTCACCCCTGCTGTGACGCCTCAGGTCGACGAGCCGTTCCGCTTCGTCCGACCCCTCCTCGTCGACGGTCGCGCCGACCCCGACGAGCACCCTCCGGATCGCCTCCGCCTCCGCCCCGGCCCCGTACCCGTCGGTCTGTACGAGGAGCAGCGAGCCCCCGCGACGCCGCAGGTCGGAACCGTGGGCGCCATCGAGGGCTTCGAGCGTCCGTCCGTCGAGCAGCTCGAGGATGGCCGGCTGCACCCGTGCCCTTCCGATGGCGAGGACCCCCGCGGCCGCCCGTGGGAAATCGTCGAAGAAGGCGGCCAGTGTATGGACGGATCGGGGGAGGTAGCGAAGGCGCACCGTGATGCCGACGATCACGCCGAGTGTGCCCTCGGAGCCGGTCATCAGCGCGGTGAGGTCGTAGCCGGCGACCCCCTTGAACGTCCTGTGGCCGGTCGAGATGAGGGTGCCGTCCGCGAGCACGACGTCCAGGGCGAGCACGGAGTCGCGCGTCACCCCGTACTTCGCACAGCGGAGCCCGCCCGCGTTGGTGGCGACGTTGCCGCCGAGCGTGGACCACCGGTAGCTCGCGGGATCCGGGGCATACATGAGCCCGTGCGGCGCGACGGCGGTGTTGAGGTCGGCGTTGATCACCCCGGGCTCGACGACGGCTGTCTCGTCATCGGCGTTGATCTCGAGAATGCGGTCCATCAGTTCGAGGGACAGGATGACACTGCCCGTCGTCGCGTGCGCACCACCGGAGACGCCGGATCCCGCACCCCGACTCACGATCGGCACCACGTGACGTGTCGCCCATCGCAGGAGCGTCTGTACGTCCTCGACGGAGCGTGCACGGACGACGGCGACAGGCAGGACTGCCTGCAGCACCGGCCCCTGGTCGCGCGAGTATCGTGTCAGGTCCTCACGTGTCGTCGAGACGCGCCCTGGAAGTGCTGCGACCAGCTCTTCCAGCGCTGCGCCGTCGATCACGACCCGCCCATGAAGCGTCGGTAACAGGCCAGCGCGTCGGGCCAGAAGTCCCTGTAGAACTCGTAGAGGTCCTGCGGATCGACGGTCGACCACCCATGATGGACGAGCGCGAGCGTCGTGCCGGTCCGACCGGAGTCGGTCTCCTGATCGTCCCCGCCCGATCCCGGGGATGCCACACCGCCTCTGGTCATCGTCAGTCGCACCACCGTCGTGGAGGCGGACCCGAGGTGTGTCCATCGCAGCTCGAGCCACTGTCCGGGCCGGCTGTCCATCACCTCGCCCCAGACGTTCTCGTCCTCGTCGGCCGATGTCTCCACCAGTGCGTTGTCCTCGAGATCGAAGAAACTGTCAGCACCCCAGCGGCTCAGTTCATCGGCGGGCCACCAGAGGTGCAGGTGCTCGGTCAGCCCGGCCCAGGCATGGTCGACGGGTGCGGGCACCGTCACGACGGCGGTCAGCTCCGGCCGCACCTCCGGGACGTCGGCGGCGGAAGGATGGGAGAACAGGCTACTCATGCATCGACCCTACCGGGTGGTGGTGGGTGGTTAATGGGGAAGAGGCCCCACCGGTGGTGGGGCCTCTTGCCTGTAGTGGTTGTCCGGCGGTGTCCTACTCTCCCACACTCTCTCGGGTGCAGTAC